>LNFJ01000067.1 GCA_001464625.1 Bacteroidia bacterium Ga0077558
CTTCTTTCTACTGTTGAAGATCTTTTTAAATGGCACCAGGCTGTACATTCTTACAAACTCGTAAAGAAAGAAATACTCGATAAAGCATTTGTTTCTTCCAAACTTGTAAATGGAAAATCAACTAACTATGGATATGGATGGTTTATGGGCAATCTGCAAGGCAGTCCTACTATTGAACATGGTGGAGGTATAAATGGCTCACTCACCAATGCTATTTATTTGCCTAAAGAAGATGTGTTTGTAACAGTATTTTCTAATTGCACCTGCAAGCCCCCTTCAGAGGTATCAACTAAAATAGCAGGTCTGCTTATTAATAAACCATTTGGTGAACATAAAGAAATTACATTAACTGGTGTTGACTTAAATAAATATACCGGAGTATATGAGAATGAAAATGGCGAACAAAGAATTATCCGTAATGATAGTAACAAATTAACTTCTCAGCGGAGCGGAGGTACATTGTATAACATTAAACCTTACGCAAAAAATAAATACTTCTTTGAAAACAGTATGTCGTTGCTGGAATTTACAGAAGATGCCAATGGTATAATTACTGGTCATAAATTTTCAGCCGGCACAGAGCCAGAAACATATTGGAAGAAGACAAATAAATCAATTACAGCACCAAAAGAAATACAGGTAAACGAAAAGATATTGAAATCCTACGTTGGCGAATATGAATTGCAGCCTAAATTTATTATTACTATAACCAATGAAGGCAATAGATTATTTGCGCAAGCAACCGGACAAGAAATATTTGAATTATTTGCCACTACCGAAACAGAATGGTTTTTAAAAGTGATAGATGCAAAAGTTGAATTTGTAAAAGACGAAACAGGAAAAGTTTTAAAACTCATATTGTACCAGGGCGGACAAAAAATGGATGGCAAAAAAATAAAATAGTAGTGAAGAAATTTATCGGATAATAGTCACTAGTCCCTTAATAGTTGGCCTTTTATTCTTAAAAGTGATAAGATAAACGTAAGAGCCGGAGGGTTGTTCTATTCCATCAACTTTCCCATCCCAATCTACCCTGCCACTTTCGATGTGATAAACAATTTGACCTTGCCGGTTGTAAACAGACACCGTTGCGTTTAGCGTGGGGTCGAGGTAAGGAATTTGCCAGCGGTCATTCTTACCATCATTATTAGGAGTAAAAGCTGTAGGCACAAAAATTCCGGCCACTACTTTTACCATCACTTCATCCTCATTGGTACAGCCATAAGCTGATACAGCTTCTAGAATATATTTTATATCTGATAAGGGGGTTACAGATGGCGTTAAGGATGATGAGTTGGACAAATACTGTGTTGGTGACCAGGTATAAGATGGAGTTTCTCCTGTTACCTTTCCATTTAATATGATACTATCGCCGGCTATAACTGTTCTGTCGGATCCTGCATTTACAACCGGCTTGGGTCGAACATTAATGATAACAACATTAGATGAAATACGGCAATTAGGCAATGAAGCATTTCCGCTTTCTGCAACAGTCAGTCGATACCAAAAATTACCGGTAGCAGTTGGCTGTCGTAAATAAGTAAGGTTGTTAGCACCCGGAATGTCGGTCCACACTTTTCCTGAGTCACTGGTTACTTGCCATTGAAATACAGGAATTATAAAACCGGGTGAAACTGTAGCATCGAAAGTATAATTCAATTGCTGATCGCTGCACATATTTACCGTATCGCTATTTCCATTTGCCTGTATTGAAGAGGTAATGGCCGGGCCGCAGGGACGAAAAGTAATATCATCCAAACCAATATCATTTCCTATTCCGCCGGGAGCATTATTTCTGAGTCGTAAAACAATGGTTGGATTACCAGCAGTTGTTGTGAAGAAAAAGCCATACTGTTTCCATAAAGGATTGGCTGTAGCTGGAATACCACCCGTATTGAATGTATTTAAAATAACCCCTGCCGGAGTTTCAATTGTAAAAGTAAGATCAGGTTCTATTCCGGTTGTAGAAATCAATACATTCATTATCCAAGCTGCAAACTCATATGTAGTGTTGGGGCAGAGACCTGTTACTGTTGTAACAAAAAAATCACCCGGTGTATATGACGCATTAACCAGCATAAACGAACCACCCCCTGTATGATCAGATGAAACAGTATGCCAGGCGTTCCCAAAACAACCTGAGGTAGAGTTAGTGATGGTATAAAATCCATCGTTAGGGCAACTGTTATTTACATAAGTATAAGCACTGGGAGGAGTAAAATTAACATCAGGCGTATTAGCCGTTCCAAATGTGATATTAACTACCGGGTCGCCAAGACTTCCAGTACACAACTGAGCTTTTGCGAAAAAGGAAAGCAGGATTGAAAAAGCTGTTAAAAATATTCTATTTGCAAGCACTGCTTTTGTTGACACTTATTCCGGGTTATTTAATTGCATGCTAAATTATTACATTGTTTTTTCATTTACTAATCAATCTGCTATTATTAACAGGCTTACAATAAAATAATTCGATATATAAGATTTGTCATCATTTCATATATTCGAATACACAACATTAAAGCATGAAACTGAATCAAACTTCTCTTTTCGTTATAGCTATTTGTTTATTTCCGTTGGTTAGTTTAGGTCAAATACCCAAAAGAACTATACTCCCCGGCGATATTTACAAAATGAAAAATACTGGTGATGCACAAATTTCTCCAGATGGTAAGTGGGTAGCTTATACTCTAACATCAATTGATTCGGTAAAAGACCGGCGCAATACAGACATCTGGATGATGAATTGGGAAGGAACAGAATCTGTACAATTAACCAGTAGTCCCGAAGGTGAGAGCAGCCCCAGGTGGAGCCCTGATGGAAAATATATTTCGTTTACAGCATCCCGTGGCGGTGGAACTCAGGTGCATATTTTAAACAGGCTTGGTGGTGAAGCCATTAAACTTACAGAGATAAAAGGTGATTTGAATGATTATGCATGGTCACCCGATGGAAAGAAATTATTATTAACCATTCGGGACTTTGAAGATACTGCCGGTAAAAAAGGAAATAAGCCGTATGTAATTGATAGATATAAATTCAAACAAGATGTAAGCGGCTATCAATACGATAAACGTAATACACATCTTTATTTATTTGATGTTGCTACTAAAAAAACTGATACTCTTACAAAAGGCGATTATAATGAAAGTGGGGCACAATGGAGTCCTGATGGTTCTGCCATAGCTTTTGTAAGTAATCGAACAGAAGACCCTGATAAAAATAGCAACACCGACATTTTTGTTATTTCTGCAAAAGCAGGTTCAGTTGCAAAACAATTAACTACCTGGAAAGGAAGTGACGGATCTCCGCAATGGAGCCCTGATGGAAAAACCATTGCTTATTTACGCAGTACATCAGATGCTGATTATATAATGTACGACCAGGCGATCTTAGCTACCATCCCTGCTGCCGGAGGCGAAGCAACTTTATTAACTAAATCACTCGACAGACCTGTATCAACTCCCCGTTGGAATAAAGAAGGAACTGCCATAGCTGCGTTAGTTACTGATGACTGCGAACGTTACGTTGCATCTTTTAATGCCAGCAATGGGAAAATGAATAAGATAGCCGGAGGTGCCCGATCTTTTAATTCATTAGAACGACATCCCAATGGCAGTTGGGTAGCATCCATGACAGAACCAACACTTCCTTCAGAATTTTATGCAATTGAAAATAGCAACACAAGAAGGTTAACCAAAATCCAGGACGATTTTGTAGCAAACTTATCATTAGCGACTGTTGAAAAATTTACATCGAAAAGTAAAGATGGTGCCACAGTTTCCAATATTTTATACTTGCCACCCAATAGAACGGTATCAGAAAAATTACCTGTGATATTCTTTATACATGGGGGCCCGGTGGGCCAGGATGATTTTGGTTTTGATCTCACAAGGCAAATGCTTGCAGCCGGTGGTTATGCCGTTGTAGCTGTTAATTATCGGGGAAGCAATGGCCGGGGATTAGATTATTGCAAAGCAATTTATGCAGATTGGGGTAATAAAGAAGTATTGGATATTCAAGGCGCCGCAGATCATTTAATAAGTAAAGGCATTGTGGATGGCAATAAGATGGGTATTGGCGGATGGAGCTATGGTGGAATATTGACAGATTATACTATTGCAAAAGATACTCGTTTTAAAGCCGCAATAAGCGGTGCCGGCAGTGCCTTGCAACTATCATTATATGGAGTTGATCAGTACATTTTGCAACTCGACAATGAGTTAGGTCAGCCCTGGAAAGATAAAAATTATGAGAAATACCTGAAACTCTCTTACCCTTTTTTAAATGCTGATAAAATTAAAACGCCAACTCTCTTTATGACAGGGGAAAAAGATTTTAATGTACCGGCAGTTGGCAGCGAACAAATGTATCAGGCATTACGTTCCATCGGCACACCTACCGAACTGATTATTTATCCCGGCCAATTTCATGGAATATCAGTACCGGCTTTTCAAAAAGATCGGTTTGAAAGATACCTGAAATGGTTTGATAAATATTTAAAACTAAAAGGTTTTTAAATAAAAGCCGTAACTTAAAATAAAAAAAGTGGCCAGATCACATCATCGCAAAAAGCACAAAGAGCATCTTCGCCAGTTTAAAACTTCGAATGATACAGGAAAAATCTCCTCTTCTTCCAAGATAAAAACAACCGGCCTATTCTCCTTATTAGGTGCCGCAACGGGTTTTGCTATCAGTTATTTTGCTACGGGCTTTAATATTATTTGGGCTTCAATAAGTGTAATAGCAGGAGGAATTGCCGGCTATTATATTGGTAGAACAATCGACAACGATAAATAATATTACATTATTTCGTATAACAAAAAAGGTAACCCTTATCGGTTCTAAAATTTTTATACTTGTATTCCAAAAAAGTAGGATACTTTTTCCCTTTTACATATCGAACATCTAGTTTGTTAAAAGGATGCGTCCCTAAATAGCTTACTGCTAGCTGTTTAATTATAGCATGTTTACTTATTTAACATTCAATAATTCTTTGGCATCCTTTCTGTCTAATGGGTACTGTGGTTTATTTATTCATCCTAAAATCTACAGTTATGAAAAAAACATTTACTTTATTGACAATCGTTACTTCAATTGCAGTTTTATTTGCCGCATGTAAAAGGGGAGCAAGCACAACACCTGTTTCTACTGAAGATACAGTTGGCTTTGCAGCATTTAAACAATTGAAACTTCAACAAGAGCAAGAAGCAGCTGCGGCACTATATGCAAAATCAATGGCGGCAAATATTACTGTAGCTAAGAAAAACAGCTCTACCAGCGGTACTATGAGTTCTACTTCTACTAACAATGCAAAAGTAGAAACCAGGAAAAAAGGTATGAGTAAATCTGCTAAATATGCCATAATTGGCGGTACTGGTGGTGCAGTATTAGGTGCAGTAATTAATAAGCGTAACCGTGTTGCCGGTGGTGTGATTGGTGGTGTATTAGGCGGAGGTCTTGGTTATGGCATCGGTCGTAAGCAGGATAAGAAAGACGGTCGTATTGAATAATTTTAATTCCATACTATGATTTACAAAGGGTCTTGTTATACAAGGCCCTTTTTTTACATTTAAAACTGATTGCTTATCTTTCTAAAAATAGATGAATGCTAAAACAAATCCTCTTTTTAACAGCAGTATTTCTATCAACTACCGTGGTTGCACAAAAAGGAAATGAAGTTTTTTGGAGTAACCTGAAAAAGCATTGTGGAAAGTCATATGAAGGTGTAATTGTTGAAGCCCCTGCTAACGACGATTTCAGGGGAAAAAAATTAGTAATGCATGTACGGTCCTGCGATAGTAATAGAATTCGTATTCCCTTTTTTGTAGGGGAGGATAAATCGAGAACATGGGTACTAACTAAAAATACAGACCGTATTTTATTAAAGCATGATCACCGGCACAGTGATGGCAAATCAGATTCCATTACCATGTATGGGGGTTATACCAGCAGTACCGGATTATCGGGCATACAAGTTTTTACCGCAGACCAGGAAACCGCTAATCTAATTCCGGCAGCTTCTTCTAATGTTTGGTGGATTACAATTGATGATACTTCATTTACGTACAACCTGCGTCGCATTGGCACCGCAAGAGTTTTTACTGTAAATTTCGATTTAACAAAACCCATTGACACACCTGATGCTCCATGTGGTTGGAAAGATTGATTTAATTTAAGATAATGGATTACCAGGTTTATACTCCCTCACCAGAGCTTCAACCTTTTATTAAATGTTTTTGGACATTAGAAGATGAAGGCAATAAGGAAACCGTTCGCCAACGGGTAGTCCCTGATGGATGCATGGAAATGATCTTTCATTATGGCGATAACTACAAGCAATATTTTGAAGATGGCAATTTTATTATTCAACCCAAATGTTTTGTATTTGGACAAATAACTAATTATTTAGAAATAGAACCTGTTGGAACAACAGGAATAGTAGCAGCAAGGTTCAATCCCGAAGGACTTATTCCATTTATTTCAATACCAATTAATGAATTAGAAAATAAAGCGGTCGAAATCAGTTATGTATTTGGTGAAAAAGGAATTCAACTGGAAAAAGAAGTTTTTGCTGCCATTGATAATTCAGAACGCATAAAAATTATTGAAACATTCCTATTATCCTTGTTAACTGATCCCAACATCATACATACAATTACCAAATCATGCGTAGAAGCAATTCTACAATCCCAAGGTCAATTAAGTGTAATAGAGTTGGCAGATAAAATAAATGTAAACCGCAGAAATTTAGAAAGAAAGTTCAATACTGCAATTGGTATGAGCCCCAAACAACTTTCAAGAGTGGTGCGTTTACAAGCAGCTATTAAAATGATGGAGCAAGATGGATTTACCAATCTTACCTCTCTGGCTTATGAAAGTGGCTACTATGACCAGGCGCATTTCATCAAAGATTTTAAGGAATTCACCGGCATTAGTCCCCGCCAATTTTTTACAGGCAATTTGAAATTAGCCGCATTATTTGCTGCCTCCGAATAGGCCTGTCGCATTTTTACAATTCCAGTTTAATCACTAACCCTATTTTGCAGTCATTAAAATAATTAACCAGATATGAAACTCATCCAACAACCAATTGTATTGCTCGCTATTGTAATTGCAGCAGGCGCAACATCCTGTAATAGTTCAAGCGAAAACAAAACTGAAACGGATACAACAAAAGCTGAAACAACAAAACCGGTTACTGAAAATGTTTTTGACAAAATGCTTGGCACCTGGCAAAGTGAAGATGGTAATAGTTTTGAAACATGGAAAAAGAATGATAAAGACGGTTATACCTCAGCAGCATACAGTGTAAAAGGAAAAGATACATCTTGGAATGAACAAGCTACTATTTACTTAGAAAACAGCAACTGGGTTTTTGAAAACACGGTGAAAGGACAAAATGATGGAAAAGTAGTGAAGTTTATTTCTTCTGTGCTGCAACCCAATACCGTACAGTTCAGCAACCCTGCACATGATTTTCCTACTGATATTAATTACACCGTTACTGATGCAAATACATTAAATGCATTTATAGTTGGGCCAAATAAAAATGGAGGAAAGGATACAATTCCTTTTAGTTATAAAAGACTGAATTAGTTTTTCCCAACATAGCGTAACATGACATAAGGGTACCACAGAGGCCGGCAATTTCTCTGTGGTACTCCCTGTTTCAAAAACTCTGTGTTGAAAAAGTTATCTTTACTGCCATGAGTTACTACACTACTGTGGCGCCGGTTACCATCACATGTCATAAACGCATTGCACCGTATCTTGAACAGGAAGTAAAAGACCTTGGTTTCATAATTGAAGAATCATTTATTACCGGAGTTCGGATTAAAGCCTCCATCAACGATTGTATAAAACTGAATCTGAACCTTCGTTGCGCCAGCCAGGTATTATATAGTTTAAAGAAATTTGAAGCCCGCAACGCAGATGATGTTTACAACCATGCAATTGGTTTTCCGTGGGAAAATGTATTAACTGACGATGGTTATTTTTCTATTACCAGTAATGTTCATAATGATACGATCAACAATAGCATGTTTGCTAACCTCCGGGTAAAAGATGGCATTATAGACCGGCTGCGTGACATTCGGGGCAATCGTCCATCAACAGGTGCAGAATTAAAAGGTGCTGTCATTCATTTGTTCTGGAAGAATGAGGATGCTGAAATTTTCATTGATACAACAGGTGATTCATTAGCCCGTCATGGCTATCGGAAAATTCCCGGACTTGCTCCTATGCTGGAATCATTAGCCGCCGCTACCATTTATGCAACCCGCTGGGACAGAAAATCACCCTTTGTAAATCCGATGTGTGGCTCCGGAACAGTTGCTATTGAAGCTGCCATGATTGCTACGAACAGAAGACCGGGTTTGTTCAGAACCAATTATGCTTTTATGCATTTGCAGGGATATGATGAAACTATTTATCTGCAAGAAGATGCTTTATTGGAAGAACAGATCATCGATGTTCCCCAACTAAAAATAATTGCGACTGACTATGATAACAGGGCTGTTGAAAATGCAAAAAAGAATGCTATAGCTGCCGGCGTTTTAAATTTGATTGATTTTGCCGTTTGTGATTTTGCAAAAACTGAAGTACCCGAAAATGTGTCGGGGATTTTTTATGTCAACCCTGAATACGGGGAACGTTTAGGAGACATTAAAGAATTGGAAGAAACCTATGCCCGTATTGGTGATTTCATGAAACAAAAATGCAAAGGCTACTTCGGATATATATTTACCGGCAATATGGACTTAGCTAAAAAGATTGGACTGAAAGCTAATCGAAGAATTGAATTTTATACCAGCACTATTGATTGCCGCTTACTGGAATATGAGTTATACAGTGGTAGCAAAACAAAAACAGTTGAAATAAATTCCTAACCGATAACTAATACATTACAGCACCATGGAAATCTCTGCTCTACAAAAAATAGTTCGGGACAGGTATTTTGAAAATGATTCCAAACGAGGCATCTATCATACCGCCTTATGGTTTCATGAAGAAGTAGGCGAACTATCATCAGCCATTGCCAGTGGCAATATTGAAAATGCCAAAGAAGAGTTTGCTGATGTGCTGATGTGGCTGCTTACCATGGCCAATATTATGAATATTGATATGGAAGAAATCATTACAACCTATCTCAATAATCCCGGCAAACTTCCTGCTAAGTAAGTAGTTACCTGTATATTCATTTTAAACAAAGAAGTTCTGTACATTTGTACAAATTAAGGACTCATGAATTTGTTTGTAGCTGGTCTCCCCTATGATCTCGATGATGCTGAATTAGAAGAAATTTTCGAGAAGTTTGGAAAAGTAGTTTCTGCAAAAGTTGCCATGGATAAAGAAACGGGCAAAAGCCGTGGTTTTGGTTTTGTGGAAATGGAAAATGATGCCGAAGGCAAAGAAGCAATTGAACACCTCAATGATATATCTCTCGGCAAAAAACCTTTAGTGGTAAAACAAGCTGAAGACAGACCTGGTGGCGGCGGCGGTGGAAACCGTGGCGGTGGTGGTGGTTATCGTGGTGGAAGTGGCGGAGGCGGTGGCTACCGTGGTGGTGGTGGAAACAGCGGAGGTGGCGGTGGCTACAACAGAGACCGAAATCGTTATTAATTCCCCTCAATATTTTTCTGCAAAGCTCCATCAGTAAAATCTATGGAGCTTTGCTATTCGTATATGTGCAGTGAACCTGCATATCCTTAAAATTATAGTGTCTTTTTCCTTATCTATTAGTTGTGCTGTTAGTTCAGCCCAATTAATAGACAATAGTTCTTCATTAAAGAATGTTTCGGCAACAAACTACCTACGCTTCAATTACGAGAATGATTTTTTTACTGGCACAGATTATTATTATTCGCAGGGAATAACTATTGAATATGCAAATCCCGTCTTAAAGAAAAATCCTATTAATAAACTGCTGCTATTCTCGCAGCATGATAAAAGTAAATATGGGATCAGCTTCAATATTTTTGGCTACACGCCTACCACAATAGAAAGTGATGAAGTATTGCTCAACGACAGGCCTTTCCAGGCAAATATGTTGTCAAAATCATTTGTATTGAATATAGATAGTATCAAAAAACAACGAATAGCCTCATCAGTCAGTGTTGGCATAATGGGTCCTGCAGCTCTCGGTAAAGAAATTCAAACAGTTATTCATAAACAAACAGGTGATGCAATTCCAAAAGGCTGGCAACATCAAATTAAGAATGATATTATTTTGAACTACCAGCTCAATTATGAAAAAGCTATTGTAAGAGCAGGTAGCAATTTGCTTGTAAATGGTATTGCTGAAGCCAAAGCAGGCACCCTACACAATAAACTTAGCAGCGGGATAAATTTTATAGCGGGAAGTTTTACTGACCCATATTCATTTTCGCCTGCAAAAAAGAAACTCAATTTTTATTTATACGGACAGGGACTTATTACATTCGTAGGCTATGATGCCACAATGCAAGGCGGCTTATTTAACCGAAAAAGTGTTCATAAAATTTTGGCAAACGAATTTGAAAGAGTTGTTTTCCGGGCTGATATGGGCATCATGCTCAATATCAAAAAAATTTACCTCAGCTATTCACAATCTTACCTGTCAAAAGAATTTAAAAAAGGGCTTGATCATAGTTGGGGTGGATTAAGCCTTGCGGTGGCTTTTTAAAATAAAATCGTAACAGTCTTCCCTGTACTTTTGCCTTTCTTAATTTATACGTTACATGCCGTACAAAAAATTATTGCAACAGTTACGAACCGAAACCTATGTTGCACTGAAAGGTTCACCTATCCATGGGATTGGTGTATTTGCCATACAGCCTATTCCAAAGGGTAGCCGTAATATATTTTCCAAAGGAATGGGTGAATGGATAAAAGTACCTATCAGTGAAGTAGAAGCCTTGCCAGAGCATTCACGGTCATTAATTGAAACCTATTGCCTGTTTGACGAGGAAAATTATTTTGTTCCGGAATATGGATTTAAAATGATCGATCCTGTTATTTATCTTAATCATTCTGCTACCCCTAATATTATTTCAATTAATGATGGCGAAGAGTTTGAAGCTATTGTTGATATTGCTGTGGGGCAAGAGCTACTTGTTAACTATGGGCATTTGGTGGATGGTATGGAGAGTTATGAAGAGAAATAAAAAAAGTCATTCCGGAGAATGACTTTGAAATATAAGTTGGTATCAAAAATTAATACGAGTTACTAAAACTTCTTCTTCTCTCCCCTCTAAAACCATTTGCATTCTGGCTATTACCATTTCTGCTCCCACTACGATTACCGTTTCCGTTACCGTTGCTGTTTGGTCTCTTCTGAAATGAAGGACGTTGCGATGCCCGTTGAGCAGGTCGTTGTGACTGTTGATTGTTATTCGCCATTACATACGGATGCTCTTCAATAACCGGAATTGTTTTGCTGATGACCTTTTGAATATCCTTCAGGTATGCTTTTTCTTCATGATCGCAGAATGAAATGGCAATACCGCTTGCACCTGCCCTGCCTGTACGGCCAATGCGGTGTACATAAGTTTCAGGAATATTGGGCAGATCATAATTCACTACATGGGTCAACTCATCAATATCAATACCACGGGCCGCAATATCAGTTGCTACCAACACTCTAGTTTGACGGGTTTTGAAATTATGCAAAGCAGACTGTCTTGCATTTTGAGATTTATTTCCATGTATAGCTTCTGCACGGATGCTATTGCGATTTAATTCTTTTGCAACTTTATCAGCACCATGTTTGGTTCTCGCAAATACCAATACCGTTTTAATATCTGCATCAGCTAAAATGTCTTTTAGTAGTGCATTCTTATTTTGTTTGTCAACAAAATAAATCGACTGCTGTATGATTTCTACCGTTGAAGAAACAGGTGTTACGGCTACTTTAACCGGGTTGGTTAATAATACATTCGCCAGTTGTTGAATTTCCGGTGGCATGGTAGCAGAGAAAAACAACGTTTGTCTTTTTGCAGGCAACTTTGCGATCACTCTTTTTACATCATGCACAAATCCCATATCCAGCATTCTGTCTGCTTCATCGAGTACGAAGAAGTTAATATCACGCAAGGAGATATGACCTTGATTCATCAGGTCTAATAAACGACCGGGAGTAGCTACTAAAATATCAATACCACGGCGCAATGCATTTACCTGGCTAAATTGATTAACACCACCAAAAATTACCAGGTGTTTTAAATCGAGATACTTTCCATAAGCATTGAAGCTTTCTTCAATTTGAATGGCAAGTTCACGGGTTGGAGTTAATATCAACGCTTTGATATTACGTCTTCCATTGGGTGATTGTTGTTGCTGCTGGTGCATCAGTTGCAAAATAGGAATTGCAAATGCTGCTGTTTTACCAGTGCCTGTTTGGGCACAGCCCAGCAGGTCTTTTTGTTCTAAAATTGCAGGAATTGCTTGCTGCTGAATAGGTGTAGGCGTAGTGTAGCCCTCATGGACTAACGCCTTGAGCACAGGCTCAATGAGCTGTAAATTGTTAAATGACAATTGAATAAAATATTAAATTAAAAATGTGGTAAGGCTATCAATTCCGAATCTGATACTTTACCTGCCTTACGTTAAGCCATCACGGCATTTGAGTAGTACGGAGACATACAAACTGAGTGAGAAATAACATACAAGAGTGCAAATATAGGAACTAAAATGGAAAATGAAAGTATTAATAGTAAAATGCTTTGTTATAAAGAGTTGCGATGGGAAATTTTATGTAACCAGCTGAATTGCTACAAGCATCTTCGTTGCGTCGCACACTTCATCGTTCGGTAATTCTACTCCCCATTTGCTAAGCTGTTGCATTTTTTTGTAGAAATCATTTATTATTCACTTGAAAAAATCATACAACTATAAGGATTCAATGTTAATTTATTGTCCAGTTTCATTATACCATCAACTAATGTATTATTCAATATGACAGGTTTAAAAGTTTTTCCCATCTCTACTAAAGTGGACATATTGCTCCCATTAATCATAACCATTATATTATTCCAATTATCGCCAACAGCCTTCCCGTGTATTGAGTAGTAAATATGGGCACTAGCGGATATTTCAAGAAATTTAATATTGGCCGCAATATCTTTTGTATTCGTCATTCTAAACGCCGGATGATCTTTTCTCAGTTTTATTAATGCTTTGGTGTAATCAAACACTTCCTTGTTTATCGTTTTCAAATCCCAGTTAATTGCATTGATACTATCAGGTGAGTTATATGAATTTTCTACTCCCTTCTTACTCCGCAAAAATTCTGTTCCCGCATGTAAAAATGAAATGCCTTGTGATGTCAATACAATTGATAATGCTAGTTTATGCATATTGACTCTCTCCTCTTCTGTTGCATCAGTAGCAGAAATTTTCAGTTTGTCCCACAGCACATGATTATCATGGCACTCAGCATAAGTAACAGTTTGAAACGGTTCCTTGGAATATGGTGCTTTGGAATAATTAACTTTACTATAATCAATCTGAGGATGTTTTACAGAAGCTACAATTCCAAATTGTATACTTTCTTCCATTCCTCGCTTACCACTGGCAAAGCCTTTGTCCTTATGATCGAACACAGAACCTTTAATTCCATCTCTTATATCATCACTAAAAACAGCAATGCGGTCGAGTTTATGTGCATTTGCTTTTAATGCCCGTAATGAATCCGGCAATGGCGATGTACCAGCTGTCCATCCTTCTCCATAAATAAGTATATCCGGTTTTATCTTATGCAGTTCTCTTGAAATCAGATTCATTGTTTCAATATCATGCACTCCCATCAGGTCAACCCGAAAACCATCTACATGATATTCCTGCACCCAATACTTCATCGATTCCAGCATAAATTTCCGGAACATGGGTCTTTCACTGGCCGTTTCATTACCACAAGCCGTAGCGTCGGAGAATTTACCATCTTTTGTTTGCCGGTAATAATAGCCCGGCACTAATTGATTGAAATTGGAAGTTTCTGTCAATGCCGTATGATTATACACCACATCCATTACAACCCGTAATCCATCTTCATGAAATGCTTTTACCAGTTGTTTGAATTCTTTAATCCTTGTTACCCCATCATAAGGATTGGTGGAATAAGATCCTTCCGGCACATTGTAGTTCAGCGGATCATATCCCCAGTTGTATTTACCGTCAGGTTTTGTTTCATCTATAGAATTAAAATCATAGAAAGGCAGTAAGTGTACATGAGTAATGCCTAGCTCTTTAATATGATCAAGCCCTGTTGATTGACCGGCTGCATTTTTTGTTCCTCTCTCTGTCAGTCCTAAAAATTTTCCTTTATTCTTTATACCTGATGTTGGTGATATACTGACATCTCTTACATGCAATTCATAAATGATAGCATCTGTTTTATTTTTAAATGCAGGACTTTTGTCTTTTTCCCATCCTGTTGGATTGGTTTCTTTCAAATCAACAACCATTGCTCTTTTGCCATTAACACCAACAGCTTTTGCATAAGGATCAGGTACTTCATCTGATTCCTTTCCTTTAATAATAGTGGTAAATGTATATAACAGACCCTTTTTGTCACCCGTTAAACTTGTTACCCAGGTACCGTTCTTATCTTTTTTCATAGTGTGTAGCTCAGTAAAAAGCTTATGATCGGCATTACTGTATAGCTTTAAATGAACCTCCTGGGCAGAAGGTGCCCATATACGAAACGTAGATTTTTCTTTTGTATAAGTAAGACCTAAATCATTACCTGCATAAACAGGATACTTATTAAAATCACTTAGCTGTGCCTTCACTGAAAATAGTTGTGTTATAAAACTCAGCAGCATAAGGTAACTCTTCATTAATTACAGATATTTTATTAAAGATACTGAAATGAAAGTGTGAGGAAATTCCTGCTAAAAATTTCGGTAGCACAACTTCAATCCTGTAAATTGTTGCTTTATTACCAAAACGGCTATTGGAAATATGGGAACTCTCCAGGTTAAGAAACAAGCAAAAAAGTATGATGCAGTAATAGTAGGCTCTGGTGCCGGTGGTGGTATGGCAGCATATATACTGGCCAAAGCAGGATTAAAAGTTTGTATCGTAGAAGCTGGCTTCTATTATGATCCCGATAAAAACATTACCCAATTAAAAAATCCGTGGGACTCTCCCCGTCGTGGCGCAAGTACCAAACTTCGTCCCTTTGGAGATTTTGATGCCTGCTACGGCGGTTGGTCATTGGAAGGTGAACCATTTACCAAAGAAAGTGGTACCGACTGGAGTTGGTGGCGGGCAAGAATGTTGGGAGGAAGAACCAATCACTGGGGAAGAATATCATTGCGCTTCGGCCCAAAAGATTTTAAAAGAAAAAGTATTGATGGATTAGGCGATGACTGGCCTATTGGCTATGAGGATGTAAAACCCTTTTACGATAGAGTAGATAAACTCATTGGTATTTTTGGCACCAATGAAGGTTTGGAAAACGATCCCGATGGTTTTTTCTTAAAACCTCCCAAACCAAGATTGCATGAACTGTTTATAAAAAATGCAGCCACTCAGGCAGGCGTAAAAGTTATTCCTTCCCGTCTTTCCATTCTTACAGAAAAATTAAATGATGAAAGAGGTAAATGCTTTTTCTGCGGACAGTGTAGTCGTAACTGTAGTATGGCAAAAGCCGACTTCTCTTCTCCCAATGTATTAATTAAGCCAGCATTAAAAACGGGTAATCTTGATATTATTGCGAATGCAATGGCCAGAGAAGTGTTGACAAATAAAGATGGATTAGCAACCGGTGTTTCCTATATCAATAAGGATGATATGATGGAATACCAGGTAGAAGGCAAAGTGGTGATTGTTGCAGCCAGTGCCTGTGAAAGTGCAAGATTATTACTCAATTCAAAATCTGACCGCCATCCAAATGGATTAGCAAATAGCAGCAATGTGGTTGGTAAATATTTACATGATTCTACGGGTGCTGCTTTGGGTGGTGTACTTCCGGAATTATTCGATAGGAAAAGATACAATGAAGACGGGGTTGGAGGTATGCATATCTATTCTCCCTGGTGGTTAGATAATAAAAAATTAGATTTCCCAAGAGGCTATCATATTGAATATTGGGGTGGCATGAGCCAACCCTCCTATGGCTTTAGTTGGGGAATTGAAAACCTGAATGGAAAATATGTTGTGAATGGAAAACAGAAAGAAGGCGGTGGTTACGGTGCTTCATTAAAAGAAGATTATCGTTATTTCTATGGTTGTGGAGTGGGTATGGCGGGCCGTGGTGAAGCTATTCCACTGGAAAGTAATTATTGCGAAATTGATTCAAATACCGTTGATAAGTTTGGTATACCCGTTTTAAAGTTTAATGTAAAATGGAGTGAGCATGAAATAAACCAGGCCAAACACATGAAAGAAACGTTTAAAGAAGTAATGCATAATATGGGTGCAGTTATTACCTGGGGCGGTGATGACAATGAAAAAAATCAATGGGGCTTAGCTAAGCCCGGCGAAATAATTCATGAAGCTGGTACCGTAAGAATGGGTAATGACGCCAAAAAATCGGCCTTGAATAAAATGAGTCAGGCGCATGATTGTAAAAATTTATTTTGTGTAGATGGCGGGCAGTTTGTTTCGCAGGCTGATAAAAATATCACCTGGACGATACTTGCATTAAGTATGAGAGCCAGCGAATATATTATTGATGAAATGAAAAAACAAAATTTATAACTAGCTGATAGCTCGTAGCTAAAAGCTCATAGCATTTTATATGGACAGACGTAAATCACTCAAACTAATCGTTACCGGTGCAGTTGCTACTCCCCTCGCTATTGCCAGTTGTAAAACAGACGATAAAAAAACAACCGGCTCCAGTATCGAAGAAGCTAAATTCAATCTCGATCGCAATCCAGATGAGTTAAAGTATGAGAAAGAAATTCTTGCCAAAGAAAAATTCTTTACCGAACATGAAATGGCAACTATTACCATATTAGCCGATATCATTATTCCAAAAGATGAAGTAAGTGGTAGTGCCAGCGAAGCTAAAGTGCCGGAATTTATTGAGTTTATTGTAAAAGATATGCCGGCACACCAGGTGCCGATGCGTGGTGGATTACGTTGGTTAGATATGCATTGCCTGAAGAAGTATGAAAAGTCATTTAAAGATTGCAATCAGCAGCAACAAATGGAATTGATTGATGTGATTGCTTATCCCGGTAGAGTAAAAGACAAATCCCACTTAAAACAAGGAGCCGCATTTTTTAGTTTGATGCGTAATCTTACGGCTACAGGATTTTACACCTCTGAAATTGGGGTAAAAGATATTGGCTACGCTGGTAACAAACCTAATGAATGGAACGGTGTGCCAGCAGATGTATTGCAGCAATACAAATTAGCCTACACCGAAAAAGAATTAAAGGAATGTATTGGATTTGATAGTAAATAAAGTTTCCGTGCAGGTAAATGTTTCTTAACTTTCTTATCCCACAACCATTAAACATAAACCTTATGCACCCAAAATTATTATCTGTAATGCTGCTATTATCAATGCAGCTTTTTTCTGCAGCACAGAATTATGTAACCTTACATGAACAGTGTAATTATTCCGGCAGGCAATACACATTAGAACCAGGCAATTACAAAGCATACCAAATGAAGATTGGGAATGATAAACTCAATTCCTTCCAGGTTCCTTCCGGTTTTAAGATCACTCTTTATGAAAATGATGATTACAAAGGCAAGTCAAAAACTTTTTATGCCAGCGAAAACTGTCTTGGGCCTGAGTGGCGTAGTGCTGCTTCTTCTATTGTTGTAGAAGGCCCTTATGGTTATCAGCAACCCGGAGGTGGCGGATATGGTAATGAATACATCACCTTTTTTGCAGATTGTTATTCCAAGGGATATTCACAAAGTTTACGGCCCGGTACTTATAGTGGCAATCAATTAGGAGCTCTGAAGTACGCCATTTCCTCATTTACCATTACAGGTAATCTCCGCCTCAGGGTTTATCTTAATAATGAAAATGCTGCCGGCGCATCTGCAACCTTTGAAACCAGCCAGACCTGCTTTGGCAGTACTTACAACGATAGAATTGGATCGCTGGCTATCGAATACAAATCAACTACACCCACCTACCCCACTAATCCCGGAGGTGGTAATTACAACAGTGACTTCTATGCAACTCTTTACTCCGAATGCAATTATAATGGAAATGCAATCCGGCTAATGCCTGGTACCTACCAGGGAAATCAGTTAGGATTGATGAAATACAATATTTCGTCTATCAATTTAGGAAGCAACCTTAGAGCCAGGGTGTACCTCGACAATGAATATGTATCAGGTTCCTCCTACCCAATAAATACCGATATAAGTTGCATGAACAGCAATATGCGCAACCGGATTGGCTCCATTATCATTGAGGAAAAATGGGGTAATAACCCAGGCTACACACAACCAGGTGGGGGTACTGGAGATATGGTAATCATATACACAGACGGCAATTACAAGGGACAAGCAGCATCATTGTTACCGGGCACTTATCGTACTATGACAGAAGCCGGAGGCTTCCCCAATAAAGCACTTAGTTCATTACAATTACCAGCAGGATTCAGGGTTGTATTGTATGAAAATGAAAATTTCGGAGGGAAAAGTTATACAATTACAGAATCAAAAACAGGGTTTAGTATATCCGGATGGAACGACCGAACCTCTTCCATAGCTGTGTACCGGAATTGAACTAGTTATTAACAAGTGTTTAAAACTCATTTTTCATAGGGAAAATCAGTTTTTTGTATAAGAAAGTACCCTATATTTGATTTGGTAATACTTATACCCATTAACATTCTAAATTAAAAACAACATGGCAACAAAGAAAAAAGCAGCCAAAAAAGCGGCAAAGAAAGCAGCTCCAAAAAAAGCAGCTAAGAAAGCAGTAAAGAAAGCAGCTCCAAAAAAAGCAGCTAAGAAAGCGGCTCCAAAAAAAGCAGCTAAGAAAAAATCAACCCGCAAGCCTAATGCAGCATTCATGAAAGCACTTACTCCAAGTGCAGATTTAGCAGCAGTAGTTGGTAGTAAACCATTAGCTCGTACGGAAGCAGTTAAAAAAATATGGCAGCACATTAAAGCAAACAAATTGCAAGATTCTAAGAATCGCCGTATGATCAACAACGATGCTAAATTAAAAGTTGTATTTGGTGGTAAAGCTCAAGTATCAATGTTTGATGTAGCTAAAGTTTTATCTAAGCATTTGAAATAAGCTAAGACTTTCTTATACCTTAAAGGGCATCATTGTGATGCCCTTTTTTATTGTTATCGTAAAAGATATAACAACGTTTTTTGAAGTGACCGAAAAATTTCTTCGTAATTGTTCTATTTGACAAATAAACTAATTCGTTTAAAATGTAACAGTACTGTTATATTTTATTAATAAAAAAAAATGCGCAGAGGTTATTGATAAATTAAAAATAATAAGGCATACTAATTGCCTTTTGCCATACATGGCAAAAGTGGTAACAGCAATGATCATCGACGATGATGAAGACATAGGAATTTTAATGACGTCCCTGCTAAAAATTCGTAAGATTTATTGCTTAACGGTACAAACTCTTTCTGAAGCTAGAGAATACCTTCAGAAACTTAAGCCTACTGTTATTTTTCTTGATAATAGTTTTCCGGAAGGACTAGGTATAAACTTCATACAGGTCATTAAATCAGCGGATAAGGATATTAAGATTATTATGCTTACTGGTGATAATTCTCCATGGATTGAGCAAAAAGCCTCCGATGAAGGTGTAGACTATTTTCTACGAAAACCAGTAAATGCGCAGATCATAAACGAAGTATTAGATGAAATGAATTTTATCCGTCAGTAAGCTAATACAACTTCCAGCAGCTACGAAAATGATAAATAAAGAAACTATTTATTAATTTCATTTGCTATGGATGTGTTACTTATCACCCTCATTATAATTGCAGCAGTAATACTTTTTCTTTCATTATTGTTCAACCAAAAAAGTAAACTATCTGTCATTGTACCGATGCCGGAAGCAGATAAGCAATTGCTCACACAACATGTAATTTTCTATCAACAACTGGGTGATTCTAAAAAAAGGGAATTTGAAAACAGGGTGCAACAGTTTTTGGGCCAGGTAAAAATTACAGGAGTAAAAACTGTTGTAGAAGATATTGATAAAATACTAGTAGCAGCCAGTGCCATCATACCCATTTTCAATTTCCCTGGGTGGGAATATGTGCAACTGAATGAAGTACTCCTGTACCCAGACAACTTTAATCATGACTTTGAACAAGAAGGCAACAATCGCAGTGTATTGGGTATGGTAGGGAACGGTGCTATGAATGGAGTAATGATCTTATCCCAGCATGAATTACGGCAAGACTTCATCAATAAAACCGGGAAGGATAATGTTGCCATCCATGAATTTGTACACTTGGTTGATAAAACAGATGGTGCTATAGACGGCGTACCTGCTTTTATAATGGAGCAGCATTATATACAGCCATGGCTGCAGTTAATGCATCAGAAAATAAAATTGATGAAAGAAGAAAAATCAGATATTGATATTTATGGTGCTACCAACGAAGCCGAATTTTTTGCAGTAGTATCAGAATATTTTTTTGAACGACCGAAGCTCTTAAAAGATAAACATCCGGATTTATATACATTGCTGGAAAAAATTTTTAAAAGAACTGAGTAATTGAGCTAAAAGTTGTGTAAAAATGAGAAAAAAATTACCCATACAATTATTCTAAATAATTAATACGGGTAATTAAATTTAAGCGAGATTCAGTAAATAGAAATTATCCGAGTCCTTTCAACCACTTCACCAGGTCATCTTTCACCTTACCAGTTTTCTGCTGTATCCTCCCCCATAATTCATCTTCTTTACCTTCCTCATACGTCACGTCATCATCAGTAAGATCAGCGTATTCCTGTTTTAGTTTTCCTTTCCATTCATTCCATTTACCTTTTATTTCCATCTTGTCCATAAATAATAATTTAGATTAATAATTAATTACCGGTAAAGAAAAAGACAAAACTGTGCCAAATACAGTCACTTGAAAACCTACCAGAAATAAATAGCGGCCTGAAATTTGAATTTTCAACTAAATACTAAATTTTAAATATCATGGCTAATAACACAGACGACAAAAAGAAAAATACCGACAAGGACAATGCCCTGAAACCTGATCCGGAAACACTAAACAAAACTGATCCGCAGGATAATATGAAAGGGCCATTATCATCGGTTGTGCAAAGTGTAAAAGAGACAGTTGAAGAAAATGATACTGAATCTAAAGAGGAAGCAGATGAAAAAAAAGATAAGAACACTTAAATAAAAAATCCCGCAAAGTTTAACCAGTAGTTAAAACTTTGCGGAAAAATTTTTATTACTTAAAGCAAACTGTGCTACAATTTACCTTTAATTTAATTTTTCAGTAAAAAAGGTCAGCAGTTTTTCATCACTCATTTTATTGGAAGTACACTCCTTGGTTTTTACATTTTTAAATTGGGGAGTGTCTGCCAGGTAATGAATAAACTGTTCCTGCACCTGTCCTGTGCCTGTAACATGTAAGTGAGTGGCGTTCTGAAGGTGTGTGGCAATTTCTTTAAAGTATTTTGCCTGCAAAGTCCGCTTTTCGTTATTTTGACTCTTTTCGTTGCTGTTATTTACAACACCCTCTCCTTTTACATGAGCAACTATTACGATTGCGCCATCTTCGGAATTTTCTTTTCCTACTATCGTGGCATGCTCTGTATCCATCCATACCCCAAACTGTTTTTGCTGACTCATATTAATATAATTTAGTTAGCAATGTAGTTCAATAACCGAGCCTTAAATATGATAAAAGTCAATAAGTGATATGAGAACCCTTCAAATAATATATTTCATGAATAAACAGTATAACAGGATTTATTTTATAAACAGAAGAACAATAGTTAGAAGAAACCCGGCAATAGCATAGTACAACCCTTTTTTAAAAATACTGGTTTTGGGCAAAAACATCCAGAAAGAGGAGAGCACAAAGAATAGTAATGATAAGCCAAAGAAAATGTTCAGGTAATACAACGGATGGGTAGTATTGGCTTTATGCAAATGAGTTAGTTTTTCCATTACAATAGGCAATGCCTTCACGGTATATTTAGCATGGCCGGTAAGTTTATCATAAAAGCCCTGTGCAAAGAATATCGTATCGCCATTTTCAGAACTTGTTTTCAAGTCACGCAACTTAATCGCTTTACCCACTTCGTCAATCGGCAGATTCACCTCTAGTTTCTTTTCCGTTATTTTATCATATTTCAAAAAATCGGTATTACGAAAAATAAGCACCACACCACTGATCGCATACACAGCCATAATGCCGGCCAGAAAAAAACCCAGGTATCGATGCCAAATTCTCATTTGGTTGCTCATAGTTGCTTTGCTTGCCATTAATTGATTTTTTTAGATGGCAAAGAGAATGTTTACACAATCAAATAGGTATCGCAAAACGGAGAGAATTTTTATATAATCGGGAAAATCCACACAACGGAACAGATGATTCTGGCTGGCAATTAAAAACTACTTTTGCTGCTTATTAATTACCAGTATGACATTTGACGAACTGAACTTAAACACCCCCCTCCTCAATGCACTGAATGAGTTAGGATACATCACTCCCACTCCTATTCAGCACCGGGTTTTCTCCACCGTAATGTCGGGACGGGATGTATGTGGTATTGCACAAACCGGAACCGGCAAAACATTAGCTTATTTACTTCCTTGCCTGCGTCAATGGAAATTTAGCAAGGATAAAGCGCCGCAAATACTCATCCTTGTACCAACCAGAGAACTGGTAACACAAATTGTCGACACCATAAAAACATTAACCCCATATATGAGTGTTATCGCAATGGGTGTATATGGTGGTGTAAATATCAATACACAGCAGATTGAAGTGATGAAAGGGGTAGATGTATTAGTAGCAACACCGGGCCGTTTTTACGACCTGGCCATGAATGGTGCTTTTAAAACCAAAACCATCAAGAAACTGGTTATTGATGAAGTAGATGAAATGCTCAATCTCGGATTTCGTACCCAAATAAAAAATATTCTGGATTATTTGCCACCAAAGAGGCAGAACCTTTTATTCTCCGCCACCATGACGGAAGATGTAGAAGCTCTAATAGATACTTATTTTAATGATCCTGTTCGGGTAGAAGCAGCACCAACCGGTACACCTTTGGAAAATATTTCACAAGTCGGTTACCAGCTTCCAAACTTTAATACCAAAGTAAACCTGTTGGAATTATTATTGGCTGAAGATGAAACCATGACCAAAGTATTGGTGTTCGCTGCTACCAAACAATTAGCCGACCAGTTGTATGAAAAGTTAGAAGCTACATTTCCCGGCACTGTTGGAGTAATACATTCCAATAAAGAACAGAACTATCGTTTTAATACGGTTAAACAATTTAAAGAGGGAAATTTCCGGCTTATCATAGCAACAGATATTGTTGCAAGAGGAATTGATGTGGCAGAAGTGAGCCATGTCATCAATTTTGATGTGCCGGAAGTACCTGAAAATTATATCCACCGTATTGGCCGTACCGGCAGAGCCGATAAAAAAGGTATTGCGATCACCTTTATTACTGAAAAAGAAAAACCCTCGTTGGCTGCTATTGAAACGTTGATGAAATACGAAATACCGGTTGCTGATTTACCGGCTGATCTTACTATTTCTGATGAGCTAACAGAAGATGAAAAGCCAAAAATATTTATGAAGACCGATGCTATAAAACCAAAAAAGAAAGAAGAAGCAGGTCCGGCCTTTCATGAAAAATCAGCGAAGAATAGTAAAGTAAATGTAATTGTCAGGCATAAGGATAGAATGATGCAGAAATATGGCAAGCCAATTAAAAGAGGTGCTAAGAAAAAGAAATAACCAATGCTCCCATCTAAAGATCCATTGCACGGCAAAACATTAGAGGCAATCGTAACCGAATTGCAGGAAAATTATGGCTGGGAAGAACTGTACCAAAAAATCAATATCAATTGTTTTAAAAGCAACCCTAGTGTAAAATCAAGTCTTACCTTCTTACGCAAAACAGATTGGGCAAGAAAGAAAGTGGAAAGCCTTTATTTGTATATGCTCAGGAAAAATAAAAGTTTGTAGTTTTTGGGATGATGCTAGCTTATTTAATTTCTCATTTCTTATTTTCTATAAAGCTCTCATACAAACAATTCACTGTTTTCTTTATCACTGCATTAAATCCATCTGAATACGATGGGTGACAGCCATTGGAGATTACAACGATTCCAAATTTCTCTTCCGGGTGAAAGAACATTGCACTAAATAGTCCATAGGCCGAACCGGTATGCCCTTTCATTGTTTTTCCGGCAATAAGTTTTTCTGTTGTCATGATGGCTAGCCCATACCCTTCTTTGTCAGATAATTTTGTTTGCATTTGCTCAGCACTTGCTTTTGAAATTATTCTTTTGCCTTTATGCTTGCCCTGGTTCATGTGCATGATCATGTAGGCAGCAAGATCGGATGCAGAAATTTTCATACCGCCGGTAGGAGAAAATATAGGCGTACTGTAGCCCATGGTGTAATTATTTATTTCTTCGCTGCGGGGTGCATAGGCTGCAGGTGCAGCAATAAATTTTTTCAGCGAATCATTGTATTCATAAATTGTAGCGAAACGGGTTTTGTCTAATGAGTCCACACAATAGCCGCCATACAATTTCAAAGGGTCCAGAATATGATGTTTTACATATTGGTCAAACCGTTCGCCGGATATTTTTTCAATGATGGTGCCGATCATATTATAATTGAGATTGCAATATTGGTAACCGGTGCCGGGTTCATAATCATTATAGCATTTTGCCCAATCTTTATTTTTATCCGGGTTAATTGCATCAAGCGTAAAATACCCTTGCCGGTCGTTGATAGAACTACGGTGCGACATTACCATTCTAAGTGTGATAACCGTTTCAGGAAATTTTGGGTTTCTAATTTTAAAGCCAACGAGTGAACTGATATCATCTTCAAGGGATAGCTTCTTTGCTTCCACTAATTGCATAATGGAAGTAGCAGAAAATGATTTGGAGATTGAAGCGATACGAAACAGATCATTATCACTTAGTAGGGTGTTCGTTTCTATATTCTTGCTGCCGAATGAATGAGTATAGATTGTTTTATTGTTTTTCACTACTGCTACCGAAAGCCCGGCTACTGCCGATTGCTGCATGATGTTGTTGATGCAGTCTTCAGCTTTTGATGATTGTGCTGAACTTTGTAGCAAGAAGCTAATTGAAAGAAGGAATGTAATTGATGATTTGAAAAGTTTGGAGCGAAACATTTAAGTAGAATTAGTATCTAAATATAAGCGAAGAGTTTGCAGCTCACACAAATCCCTCTTATTATTTTCACAATATTCGGAGTCTCCGCCCTCCCCTTGTAAAGAGTTTGCAAACAATTGCACACCCCCCTTGTAGATTTCACAATACTCAGACCCTCCGCCTTCCCCCTTGCAAGGGGGAATGTAAGTAGCTGGCTCCATAAAGAAATTATTCAAAGGGGGATTTACTTACCTCTCCCATCAATCCCAATAATAAAATCTTCAATCTCCTTTAAAACAGTTTCAATATCGCTTATTACCTGCTCCTCCGTAAACCGAAGAAAATGCAATCCCTTTAACTGTAGTATAGCCTGCCGTTCTTTATCCTTAATTATTTGTTCCGGTTCAAAATGATAACCTCCATCTATTTCTATAACCAGGTTTAATGGCTTGCAGTAAAAATCTACAATATAACGATCCAATGGTTTTTGACGATTGAATGTATAACCCCGTATACTCCCGGCCCTGAGTTTTTTCCACAGAGCAATTTCGCCGGCAGTAGAATTGTTTCTCAATTGCCGGGAAAATTCCTTCAGATTTCTATCATACGGAATAAACCACATTACCTAAAATTACCGAACAACTTTTTTCAAATTGAAATCCCACCTCCATTTTTTCTCATCAATTTGTTCTTATCTTAACCCATTAAACCAACCAACTATGCAGTGGCAAAAAACGATCACCGTTATTACCGGTGCCAGTTCAGGAATTGGAAAAGCAACGCTTGATTTATTAAGAGCCGAAGGAAGTATTGTTTACAATCTCGACAAGCAGCAACCTACTGAGCCTGATCCTTATTTTATTCTTTGCGATGCTGGAAACAAAATAGAAATTACCAATGCCATCCGCACTATACATGAAAAAGAAAAACGAATTGACTTTGTTTTTGCCAATGCAGGTATGCACTTGTTTGCAACGTTGGAGGAAACAAGCGATGAACAAGTAGAAACTTTGGTAGCTACAAACCTGCTCGGCCCTTTTTATTTATTACAAGCTGTAATACCAATAATGAAGCAACAACAAAAAGGAAGTATTGTACTAATGGGTTCCGACCAGGCATTGGTTGGTAAAGGCAGCAGCTCCGTATATGGCATGACCAAAGGAGCAATCGGCCAGCTCACAAAAAGTACAGCTATTGATTATGCACCCTTTAATATCCGGGTTAATTGTATTTGCCCCGGCACTATTCAATCTCCTTTGCTGGATCGAGCCGTGCAGCAATTTGTAGCAAAAAGCGGCGATGCTACCGAAGCAGTATTTACCTCTCTGGATAAAGCACAGCCTATAGGCAGAATAGGCCAGCCGGAAGAAATTGCAAAAGCCGTTCGGTTTCTATTATCAGATGATAGCTCCTTTACTACAGGCAGCCTATTTGCAGTAGATGGTGGATATACTTGTCAATAGATCTACTCCATTTTGATGTGGTTAATCTCATAAAATCACTATCATTTTTCTCAACTTGTGTGTATGTTAAAAAACACAGCAGCCAATCTCCCGGTCAATAAAATTGAGTATCTTCAAGCTTCATGAACAGGTTTTCAAAATATACAACTTCATTGTTTCCCGGGGCGGTAATTACCGACCTCACGGATTCTTATACTTGTTCTTTTACAGAGTTCATGCCCTTCTGTAATCATCTTTTTTATTTTTCCAATTACAAAGACTTTAAGCAGCTACACCCGGCCTCTTAATACAGACCGGGGAGAATGTTGTCTGCTGCGGTATCGCAGGCGGGTTAATGGTCTATGCATGTTATAATGCATTCCATTGACTATAACCTTCATGTTTTACCCAGGCAGTGTTAACGGGTTTCCATTTCTGGTAAACCTATTACTTTAATTTTTTTAATTGACTAGTATGAACAATCAAACTGTTTCTATAAGTGGAATGCTTACAGTAGCACTACTGTTGATAAATGCCGTAATACTTGAAACCGCTGTTGTAAAAAATGCAGACTGGTATAAAGCACTCTGGGTAACATTGCCTTTATTGGCCATTGCCCTATACAAGGTTAAAAAGAAAAAAATACCGGCAGAAAAAACTCCTGCTGATACTTCATTAATTCTTAAAAAATAAAAATGAATACTACAAAACAACCGGTCCTGCTTTCAAAGCAAGACCATTCTGCAATATTGTATCACCTGCGTAATCATCCAGTCCACAATGCAGCAGACCGTCAATCAGCCAATGCTCTACAACAAGAATTGAAAAGAGCCCGGTTGATGGAGGAGAACCAGTTGCCGCCTGGAATGGTGCGGCTGGGCAGCCGGTTAAAAGTGAGAGACAAAGCAACTAATGCCCTCATGGATTTAATGATCGTAACTCCAGACGAGGCGAACTGGAAGGAAAAGAAAATATCGGTGCTGTCGCCATTAGGAACTGCCCTTATTGGTTTTTGTGCTGGTGTCACCGTCAACTGGATGATGCCGGCCGGCGAAAAATTATTTTTTATTGAAGAAGTAAATAATGAATGAAAAACCAAACTTTATAATTGTGCTGAGTAGTTTACTCAGCACAATTACATTTTTAACGGACTATATAGGCTTCCTTCTAATTCAGCAATGCTGAAAAAGAAGTATAATATGTAAACAAATAGATATACCTTACAAAGGCAATGATAAATCTACAAACCTTACTTACCGAAGATCTTGTAACTATGCTGGCAAAGCATACCGATGCTCATCTTAACTTAACAAAGCAGGTTATACAAAGTAATTTAGATATAATCGAACTCAAGAAATTAATAGAATGGCGTAATTTAACCGCTACAACTGTTATGCCTCCCATTATTAATCTAGGCGACTGAGCTTCTCATAAGATTAGCCTCTACTTTTCCTCCTCCAATCCCGGATGTTGAGACCCACACTTAATAAAGCCGTAAGCAAAAAGATGCTCAGCGTAACTGTATCTACCAATTGCTTAGTAAAATTGATGCCCGTAAGTTGCAACAACAGAAAATGAATATAAGAATCAGACCGGTCATGATAACCCAACGCATCTCTTACCTGCCAGTGCCAGTCGGTGCAGGCACAATAGCCCCAGCCATACCAAATGCCCAATACAAACCAGGAGAAAGCAGTAAGCAGTATCGTTATCAAATGCAGCTTCCTTGTTTTTGGAAAAGCCCAGCCCACAACATTAAACAATGTAAACGCAGTATGAAAAACAAAGAAGAAGATATTGAGGAACTCGTACCACATCCTCAAAACTTTTTTAACTGCTCTGCAATAATTGTTCTTCCTTTTTCTTTAAGCGGATAATCAAATGACCCCATGGAAGATTCAATGCGTATCTCAGCAATGGTTCCGTTCTTTATTGTTTCGATAGCATTAGCCGGTAAGGTATAAAAAGCAAAAAGCCAGCAGCCATACCCCATTGAAGATTTTTTTGAATTATAATCAGCACGGCTTGTCAAACTGATTGCTGATCCGTCACCCATTATTAATTTGGCCACCTGCCCTTTATAAATTGAAAAACTATTACTGCGCCCGGTTTGTATTGCAAACTCCAAGGCAAAACCGGTGGTATATTTTAATATGGTGCTTTTCAGGTAATCGCCTACGGTGCTTCTTTTATCCCGCCCTGAACCATAGGTATCACCGGCTGAAATAAAGAGCCGTTCTTCACTGGTATAAAACACCGTGTCGCCGCTTTCTTTAATAATATCATATTTTAATTTTCGCTGGGCAAAGGCGGTTGTTTGTACCAGCAGTAAAATAATTAGCAGGCATTTCATGCGGAAGGTTTTGTTTGTTAAAGGTAGGAATGAATTCTATACGCCGTGGTTAATGAATGATTTCCGGGAGCTTTGTGTTTTCCTGTACTTCTTACTATCCGGTATCTTGTTATACCGACTAAGGTGGTATCTCAAACTTCTACTCACTTCTTATTATTGTAAACTGTTGTGGATTTCATATTCCGATGCGTGGATACAACACATCGGGGCAATTTTTTTTACGGACACGAACCAAAGCGAAGGCTTTAAAAAAGTTCCTGCGGATAAATTTTATCAAAATCCCTTTTAATTAGAAATTCTAATTGCGAAAAGATGCTATTGAGCAAAACCGGAAATCCTTTATCTAAAGGGATAGCTTTTGGTTCTAAAACTTTCCAACGAACTCCCCGTTTTGAATTGGTGAACCTAATACCAGGGTAATCGTTCTGCAATAACAAGGCACTTTTAGAACCTTGCACACTTATTCTAAGTATCTGCTTGCTTTTATACTCCACTTTCGCTTTTTGTATAAACTTCGTTTTATTATACGCTAAATGTAAATCCCATTCCATCACAATGCAATATCTAAAGGTGGTAAATCTTCATACTCAAAAGGCTCTAACGGATCGGGTGCAGTTTTAAAATCTTTCCTGATCGTATAAGCATTCATAAACTCCGATGGAAATTGATAGGAAGCCAGTTCTTTTATTTCTGGCTCTGTCAGCTCTTCCATTATCCAACGCCAGGCCAGATCGTCGGGCAATATGGTAGGCATTCTCTTTTTATGGTTATGCACTTCCGCCATCAGATCATTGGCAGCAGTAGTTACTATTGCAAAACTTTCTAACACCACCCCGGTATCTTCATTAACATAAGTATTGTATATACCGGCCATATAGAAATATTCAGCATCTGCCACTTCAATAGCATAAGGATATTTGTTTTCTTTTTTTGCGCCTTCTGGTTTATAGGCTCTCCATTCGTAAAAGTGAGAAGCTAAAACCAAACATCTTCTATTCAATGCAGCATCCCGGAACATTCTGCTGGAAAGAATAGTTTCACTTCTTGCATTGAGCCAGGGAATGCCTTGTTTTCTTGCTTCTTCTAATTGTTTAACGGAAGTAACCCAGGTAGGAATAAACTCCCAATGCATAGACACTATTTCAAAATCATTGTGAGCTGATTTGCGGAGTACAGGAGCATTGCCATACTCAAAACCACTACGCAAAACCTGTAATTCATTAAGGGCAGCAATAGTTCCAAATTCTTTTTCTATTGGTTTGAGCCGTATAAACTCAATGCGGCTTACTTTATGACCATAGAAGTTACACATTCACCATTCGTTTAATAACTAAAACTATAAAAAAGAGGGGATTTTGAACTGCAAATCAGACAGAAGATTTTTAATTAACTTATCATAATCGGTTGGTGAAGAAAACACCAACCGAGGCGTGTTACTTTTATCGAACACCCGCCAAGGCGGAAGAAAACACCAACCGAGGCGTGTTGCCTTTATAGAACACCTGCCAAGGCGGAAGTAAAGGAAGTGAAGTGTTTTTGTATTGGCTCCGAGCCGGGTCGAGAAATTCTTTTTATTCAATGATACTCCTGACCCAGACTTCGGCTTAGAAGCTTTTGTGGGTGTAGACTCGGCGGGGAAGAAATCGGCCACGAACAAAGGCGAAGCATTTTTATGGGAGAAGTTTCCACGTATTTAATGAGGCTAAAACAATTCTATCACTATCTTTCTTAAAAATAGCTTTAGATAGTCCCCAGTAAAAAAAATATGTTGTTCCGCCATCACTATTTTTAGCTTCTGATTCATTCCCATTTTTGGTATACAATACAATTCTATCGTTAACTTTTACTTCTTGTGGAGTAAACCAGTAGGCGTCTTCACTTATATGTGCAAAACCATTAGCAGTTTTTTCTGTCCTAAAAACCAAAAAGTATTTAAGTTCACAATCTTTGAGAACTTTAAATCCAATACGTTCATTATTAATATCCCCTTTGTCTCCTATACTTGATAATATTATTTCCATTGCACTGCTTTTGTTATAATTCCCCCAATAATTAAAAACATACCGATACCTAAAAAGATTTCACCTAAACCTTTGTCCCAAACAGCTTTTGCAAAGCCTATTATTACAGAACCTGCTGCTAGGCAAAATGAATATAAAATTTCTTGTGACTTTGATTTTTTTAATTTTTCGTCCAAAATAGCTTTCTCTTTATCTCGTGTTTGATAAATGGTATTCAAATCATCATATTTAGTATCTTTTTGCTGTAGCATATCTTCTAATAATAATGACCTATTTTCTAGTTTATCAACTTCTCCCAATAAAATACGCTGAACTGCAGGAGATTTTAAATCCTCTTCAGTAATTTCTCTTTTTAGATTTGAATAAGGGCTGCTTGGAATACTATTACTCTTTCCTTGAATAATTTTCGCTCCTACATCCTTTTGTACTTCTTCCTGCATCATTTTAAATTTATAATGGCTTGTTCTGCTAATCGCAAAGTAAGGAAATAAGACAAAGTGACAGAAAAAATCTATTGGCATAAATTTTACAATATCCACACTAAACAACTTATTATGGGAAAATTTTTAGGGTTAGATGGAAATTATCATGAAGAAGGTAGCTTCCTTGGTCTTGATGGTAAATACCATCCCAAAGGATCATTTCAAGGACTTGATGGGAGGTATTATCCTAGAGGTTGGTTTCAAGGCTTAGATGGAAAATACCATCCCGGCAAATCTTTTCAAGGGTTGGATGGTTTATATCATGGTGAAGGATCTTTTCAAGGCTTAGATGGTAAATATCATCCTAAGGGTTCATTTCAAGGCTTAGATGGGAAATACCATGAACAAGGGTCGTTTCAAGGACTTGATGGTAAATATCACCCCAAAGGGTCGTTTCAAGGATTAGATGGAAACTATCATTTTAAAGGTTCGTTTCAAGGAATAGATGGAAAGTATCATCTTGAAGGAAGTTTTATGGGAGTTGATGGTAAATACCATCCAAAAGGTTCATTTATGACAGCATCAGGAAAATATGAAGAACCTGCTGGATTGGCACAGAAAGAAAAAGAAAATCAAGGTAATGTAGTTTCCTAATTCATTTTATAATGACCACTACTTCAACCATAATACTGCTGTTTTTAATTGCTCTAATAGGATTTAATATTTGGAATGCAGTTACACTTAAAAGATTAATTAATCGTCCTTTAAGAAATGACCAACTTAATGATAAAAATTATTGGGAATTAAAATATAAAATGCAGTACATGGTAACTGTATTTTCTGTTTTAATTGCTATAGCTGCTTATTTAGGTTATAATACAATAGATAACGCCAAGGAATCTGTAAGAATGGAATTCCAATCAAAACTAGATTCTACTCAAACCAATATGGCTTTAATTGATAGCCAAATAAAAAAATCAAAATTATTTTTCGATTCAAAAATTGCTAACACAGATTCTTTACTGAATACATATCAAAATATGTTGTTAGGGCTATCTAATAGAACAGAAACAGTAAAAAAATCTATTTCAATATCCGATAAAGAATTAAATGATTTTAAAGGAAGGATTGCTGAAATCAATTCTAAAAACATTATTCAACAAAATATTTATATAGTTGATAACATTTCATACTCTCCAACAGAAGTAGATCAAGACACTTACACTAAAAAAGTTTTTTTTACAAGTCTAACAACAATTTCTGGAGACAAGCTCCCAGTTTTTAAGAAGCCCCCATTTATTTTAGTAGTTTCAAATGATGGTGCTGATTATCTCGTAACAAAAGTCACTTCTACTTCTTTCGAACTTCAACCATTTTCTTATCCCGGCGATGCAAAGATTTTAAAAGCTACTTTGTTTATTACTGAAAATCCTTAACCAGCTATTATTTCCAAAATTTCAAGTTTCAGAATAATAATATCTCTCTACTTCAACTTCTTCTTAAAATCTAAATCGTTTGCCTGTAATCTTTCTTCTGCGGCCTCACCCTCCCGTCCCTCTCCTTCAGAGAGGGAAGCTACTTCATCAATCTATCAGCTAAATTTAAGTTATGGGCTTTTGCAGTTTCATTGGCGAGATCATAGCCAGCATCCGCATGCCTGATCACTCCCATACCGGGATCGTTTCTTAATACACGGCGCAATCTTGCTTCGGCATCATCCGTACCATCGGCAACAATTACCATTCCAGCATGTATGCTATAACCCATGCCTACCCCACCGCCATGGTGCAGGCTTACCCAACTGGCGCCGCCTGCTGTATTTACCAATGCATTTAAAATAGGCCAGTCGGCTACGGCATCGCTACCATCCAGCATGGATTCTGTTTCCCGGTTGGGACTGGCTACGGAGCCGGTGTCTAAATGATCCCGCCCAATTACGATGGGTGCTTTTACTTTTCCGGTACGAACAAGTTCATTAAATGCAAGACCGGCTTTTTCTCTTTCGCCCTGCCCGAGCCAGCAGATGCGGGCCGGTAATCCCTGGAAGGCAATTTTTTCTTTGGCCATCTTCATCCAACGGAGCATGCCTTTGTTTTCGGGAAACATATTCATGATGAGTTCGTCGGTAACTGCAATATCATTAGGATCGCCACTGAGGGCTGCCCAACGGAAAGGGCCTTTGCCTTCGCAAAATAAGGGACGGATATAGGCGGGGACGAAACCAGGAAAAGAGAATGAGTCGGTAGTCTTTAGGCTGGAGTCGGGAGACATTCGCATTTCATGCTCTCTTGCTCTTGCACGGATGTTGTTTCCATAATCAAAAACGATGGCACCCATATCCTGCAGGTCTTCCATCAGCGATACATGATAGTAAATGCTTTCGTAACTGCGTTCGAGGTATTCGGTTGGATTTTTTTCTCTTAATATATTTGCCGCTTCATTGGTCAATGTGTTGGGAATATATCCATACAGCGGATCATGTGCTGAGGTCTGGTCGCTGAGAGTATCCGGTACTACTTCTCTTTTGATAAGGCGTTGTAATAATTCCACTGCATTACAAAGCACACCGATGCTTACGGCTTTGCCTTCTGCTTTATATTTTACGGCAGCATTGATGGCTTCATCAATGTTGGTATATTTTTCATCGAGATATTTTGTTTCGATGCGTTTGTCGATACGCCACTCTTCTACTTCTGCAATGAGTGCTACGCCTTCGTTCATGGTAATAGCCAATGGCTGTGCGCCACCCATGCCACCGAGGCCGGCGGTTACATTGAGTGTTCCTTTCAATGTTCCATCATAGGCGGCGGTTTCAATAATCTCGTCGTCATTGGCATCATATTTTTTCTCCGTTGGTTTGGTGGAGAAATGTTTGGCGGCTACGGCGGCGTATGTTTCGTAAGTGCCTTGTACAATTCCCTGGCTGCCGATGTATATCCAACTACCAGCCGTCATTTGGCCGTACATCATCAATCCTTTTTTTTCCAACTCATCAAAATGCTCCCAGTTGGCCCAGTTGGGTACCAGTTGCGAATTGCTGATGAGTACCCGTGGGGCATCTTTATGTGTTTTTAATATGCCTACGGGTTTGCCGGATTGAATGAGGAGTGATTCATCATTCTCTACTATTTTGAGTGCAGCGATAATATTATCGAGTGCTTCAAAATTGCGGGCAGCTTTGCCACGGCCTCCATATACTATTAAATCATCCGGACGTTCGGCAACTTCAGGATCGAGGTTGTTGAGTAACATTCTTAATGCAGCTTCCTGTATCCAGCCTTTGCAACTAATGGTTGAGCCGGTGGGGGTTTTATACTTGATGGCGTCGTAGCGCCTTGTGAGTGTACTCATATTTATATGTTGAATTTTGAATGTTGAATGCTGAATAAAACTGTATTAAACAATTGTTTAAAATACAACATGCAACATTTAGCATTAGTGCTACAAAAGTCGTTATTATCCGATAAAAAAGTTAACTTAAAATATTAAACCAACTGCTATGAGTATTCACATTAGTGCAAAAAAAGGAGAAATTGCACCCATCGTATTAATGCCGGGTGATCCGCTTCGGGCAAAATACATTGCCGGCAACTTTTTACAGGATGCAAAATTGGTAAGCCAGACCCGCAACATCTTTTACTATACGGGAACGTATAAAGGCAAGGCCATTACCATCGGTGCCAGTGGTATGGGCTGCCCATCTATCGGTATCTATTCGTTTGAATTGTTTAATGAGTATGATGTGGAAACGATCATCCGCATTGGTACCTGCGGTGCTTATACGACCGATCTTAAATTATTTGACCTGATCAATGTGGACAGGGCTTATAGCGAATCTACGTATGCATTGCATGCATTTGGTTATAACAACGATCATTTATACCATGAAGGAAAAGCTTATGCTGTTATTAATGATACGGCTGAACAATTGGGGATGAAAGTGCAGGCAGCTGCAATTCATAGCAGCGATGTTTTTTACCGGGCCGAACAAGTCACCCCGGAAATTGCTGCTATCAATAATTGTGTGGCGGTGGAAATGGAGGCCTTTGCATTATTTGCGAATGCGAAGTATTTGAAAAAGTCGGCAGCTACTTTATTAACGGTGTCGGATATTATTCCTACGCATGAACAGATTTCGTCGGAGGAGAGAGAAAAGGCGTTGTTGCCGATGATGGAGTTGGCGTTGGAGAGTGCGGGAAGACTGTAATTTTCGGAGTCTTTGTCATGCCGAGGAACGAGGCATCTCAGAGATTTAAACTGATTGCTACTGTTTTAAAATTTTACCTATAATTTATTATTCTTGAGATACCTCCTTCGTCGGTATGACAAGAGTCGTTCTTCATTCGGAGTCTTTGTCATGCCGAGGAACGAGGCATCTCGGAGATTAAATCCATTGTAAACAAAACGTTTGAGATACCTCCTTCGTCGGTATGACAAGAGTCGTTATTCATTCGGAGTCTTTGTCATGCCGAGGAACGAGGCATCTCAGAGATTAAATCCACTGTAAACAAAACGTTTGAGATACCTCCTTCGTCGGTATGACAAGAGTCGTTCTTTATTCGGAGTCTTTGTCATGCCGAGGAACGAGGCATCTCGGAGATTTAAGCCTGAGTGCTTACTGTATTAAAAATGTTTCCTGCAATCTATTACTATTGAGATACCTCCTTCGTCGGAATGACAAGATTCGTTCTTCATTCAGTGTCTTTGTCATGCCGAGGAACGAGGCATCTCAGAGATTAAATCCATTGTAAACAAAACATTTGAGATACCTCCTTCGTCGGTATGACAAGAGTCATTCTTCATTCGGAGTCTTTGTCATGCCGAGGAACGAGGCATCTCAGAGATTAAATCCACTGTAAACAAAACGTTTGAGATACCTCCTGCGTCGGTATGACAAGAGTCACTTACACTCATTCTCTTTTAATCACTTCTTCAGGAGGCCAACCACCACAAACAGAAGGATTAAGAAATGTCCAGTCTGGATTGGTTGTATTAATTAAATCTAGTTTCTTTTGTCTTCTCCAACCTTTTATTTCTTTTTCTCTTGCAATAGCATTGTTGATGTATGGAAAGTATTCAAAGTAAATAAGATTGTAACAATAATATTTTCCTGCGAATGTTTGAGGCTGCCCTCTATTTGCCCAATGCTCTATTAAACGTTGAGGAAGATTATTGGTAACACCAGTGTATAGAACTGTTCGTTCGGGATTAGTTACAATGTAGATGTAATAATGGTGCTGTTTGTAGATGAATACCATAATTTTCTCAAGGTTATGGTCTTTGAGATACCTCGCTTTGCTCGTATGACAAAAAAGTCGTTTTACTTTCGGAGTCATTGTTATGACAAGAAACCCTAATGATCAGAAAATCCTTCAAATCCGCTGTTCAACGATATTCCTTTGCTTGCTGCAAATTCATTCACCTTCTCTACAAACGAAAAATCTTTGATGATGCCGGATACTTTGTTGATGTCGTCGGCAAAAATTCTGTCTTCGCTGGCGAAGCCTACGAACTGCCGAACATAATCATGCGCAAATTCTAATAACGCCGAACTTTTTAACGGGCTGCGGAATTCTATGGCCTGGCAGGCCGATAATAATTCAATGGCCATGATGTACTCCAAATTATCTAATACCCGATTTAATTTTCTGCCGCTGATGCTGCCCATACTTACATGGTCTTCCTGTCCTAACGAAGTGGGAATACTATCCGCACTGGCAGGGAAGCATAAAGTTTTATTTTCTGTAACGAGTGCAGCGGTGGTGTATTGCGGAATCATAAAGCCGCTGTTCAATCCAACATCTTTCATTAATAACATTGGTAAGCCCCATTTTCCTTCGAGTAATAAATAACAACGACGGTCGCTGATGTTACCTATTTCTGCGGCAGCAAAACAGCAATAGTCTAATGGTAATGCCATTGGTTGCCCGTGGAAATTGCCACCACTGATGGTATCCTGTGCATCAAAAATGATCGGGTTATCGGTAACGGCGTTCAATTCTATTTCTGTCAGTTCTTTTAAATGTAGCCAGGCATTGCGGCTTGCACCATGCACTTGCGGCATGCAACGAAGGCTGTAAGGGTCTTGTACTCTCCCACAATCCATATGACTTTGCATGATGGCGGAATCTTGTAATAACAATCTTAATCGTTGTGCTACTAATTTGTTTCCGGTAAATGGCCGCAGGTTATGTAATCGTTCATCAAAAGGAGCTTTGGTACCGGTCAATGCTTCTAAACTCATGGCACCAATTATGTCTGCTGCTTCCAAACAATTGTGCATTCGCTGCACTGCTTTTACGGCAAAGGATAAAATGAATTGCGTACCATTGATGAGTGCTAATCCTTCTTTGGGGCCGAGTTGGATGGAGGATAAACCAAATTGTTCAAGAACATCTTGTGCCTTGCTTCTTGTGCCTTTATAAAAAACTTCCCCTAAACCAATAAGCGGTAAGAATAAATGTGATAAAGGTGCCAGATCACCACTGGCTCCTACACTTCCCTTTTCTGGCACCACCGGAATTACATCGTTTTCAATATGCCAGACAATTCTTTCCAGTGTTGAGAGTTGTACGCCACTAAAACCTTGTGCCAGTGCATGCACTTTGGTTATGAGCATCAGTTTGGCCACTTCAACCGGAATCGGATCACCCACTCCTACACTATGGCTTTGTAAAATTTTATATTGCAGCGTAGCGGTATCTTCTTTTGAGATTGCTGTATTGGCCAATATGCCGAAGCCGGTGTTTACACCATAAACGGTTCTGCCTTCATCCACAATTTGCTGCACCGATTGCTGGCTGGCTTTAATGGCTTGAATAGCTTTATCGTTGAGTACAGCTTTTAATTTGCCCGCAGCAATTGCAAGCACTTTAGTAACCGTAAGGGTATCAATTCCGTAATTAAAAGTTGAGGGCATAGCAGGCAGTTAAAGGCTGCAATTTAAAAGATTTGAAGCACTGTCTTTATAATAATAAATGGTGCAACCAAATAGAGATAGCGTTTATCTTTACACTCTAATCCACAACCAAGAAAAAAAATTACGATGCGCCAACTCTTACTACTGCTCCTGGTTAGTTACTTCTCTATAACCAGTATTGCACAATCCCCTGCTAAAGAATCAAACAAAGCAGCCAAAGAAACTGCTAAAGAAGAAAAAGAAGCCAACAAGCAAGCCGCCAAAGTCGCCATCAGTGGTACAGGCTGTACGGTGGAAGTATTTTGTTTTCCCGGCCGTTTTGATGCCTATGAACTGGAAGATGGTGCTACGGTATATGCGGATGATTGCGTTAAAGATGGAATTACATGGGGTATTTATCTGGTAAAATTAGTTGCGCCGGTTAACAATTTAGATGCAGCAGAAGATACGGTTATTACCTACCTCGATTTTATGAAATTGGATAATGGAACGACAAGGGGTGTATATGATAAATGGGAAGATGTAGATAAAGAGAAATGGGAAGTGAAGGCCTGGACCAATGGAAAATTTATCGGTGTACTATATGTACATAGTGCCAAAGAGTTACCGGAGAAAAAAGTAGAACTGTTTCTGGAAGGTTTACGTTTCCCCGGAATGAAATAATTAATAATCTTAACAACTGTTTTCTGTTTCCTTTTACCTGAATCCTATTTTTGCAGCATGTTCAAGCATAAGACGATCTTACTTCTTTCTTTTCTAATCTGTAGTGTTACTGCTTATAATCAAAGCCTGAAAAAATATACGATCAGCAAATCAGGTTGTTCGCTTTATAATTATTGCGAAATGAAATTTGAAATGGCGAAGAGCCAGGATTCATCGGTTGTATATACAGGAGAATGTGTGAACGAAGGAGTTACCTATGGCATTATCTGCGTTAAATTATTAAACCCCCTTACTGATCTTGCTGCTGCGGAAGATTTGCTTATTTCCTATTCTGATTACCTGAAAGAAGGTTTTGAAATTATAAAAACAACCGGCTATGGCCGTGGTCATTTTTTAAATAATGATCAAAACACCCGTGGTATAATCGACTATTGGGAAGACAAGAAAAAAAACTTCTGGAAAATAAAAGCCTGGACGGATGGAAAGATCATCGGCTTTTTATATGTGTTCAGTAAAAAAGAATTGCCCGAAGGAAAAGTGAATGTGTATCTGGACAGTTTCAGGATGCCGGGAATGTAAGGCGAAGAGTCGGGAGTTTAGAGTCGGAAGTCGGGAGGCAAGACAAAAAAGGTCGTTTTTTAGTTCGCCAAAAAGCATATATCCCCTATCTTTGCCGCCTCTTAAAAGGCCCGGTAGCTCAGCTGAATAGAGCACAAACCTTCTAAGTTTGGGTACGGCTTCGCTTTTTTACTTTTACCGAAATTTCAATGGCAATGGACGTTAAGATCGATGAAAGCTGGAAGAATGTACTAAAAAGCGAATTCAGCAAACCTTATTTTCCGCAGATTCCGTTGCATATCAAAACAGAAAAATCACAAGGGAAAACGATCTATCCACCAGGCAGTTTGATCTTTAATGCCTTTAATACAACTCCTTTTGACAAAGTAAAAGTGGTAATTCTTGGGCAAGACCCTTACCATGGAAAAGGACAGGCCCATGGACTTTGTTTTTCGGTACAACATGGAGTGCCGCCTCCTCCATCGCTGCTCAATATTTTTAAAGAATTGCAGGATGATATTGGGATTGAAATTCCCAACCATGGTAATCTTACCCATTGGGCTGAGCAGGGAGTGTTTCTTTTAAACGCATCCTTAACTGTACGGGCAGGTGAACCCATGAGCCATGCAAAAATTGGCTGGGCACAATTCACCGATACAGTTATTAAAACGATCTCTGCACAAAAAAAGCATGTGGTGTTTTTATTATGGGGGAAATTTGCGCAGGAGAAAAGAGTGCTGATCGATGAATCGAAACATTTGATATTACGATCAGTGCATCCCTCTCCCCTTTCAGCTTACGGAGGATTTTTCGGATGCAAACATTTCTCCAAAACAAATGAGTATTTATCAAGCAAGGGCATTGACCCGATAGATTGGTCTTTATAATTAAATAAATGTTATGCTGATCCCCCATGATTTAATATTGGAAACAGACAAAGTGTTGTTGCGGCCTATTGAAGAAAATGATTATGCAGCTTTTCTTGCATTAGCGAAACAAGATTATGATATGTGGTATTATTTCTCCTACCACCTTGGTGATGAAGCACAATTAAAAACCTGGATGGAGATGGCTTCTGCAGATAAGAAAGCAGAAACCCGTCGCCCATTTACCATTATAGAAAAAGCTACGGGCAACATTGCCGGTAGCAGCAGCATCGGCAATATCTCTTATCATGATCTGCGTTTTGAAATCGGCTGGAGCTGGCTTGGCCAAGACTATCGCAGCAGCGGCATCAACCTCCATGCTAAATTTTTAATGATGAACTATGCGTTTGAAAAATTAAACTTTGAACGGGTAGAATTTAAAACAGATGTAGAAAATGCAAGAGCCAGAAAAGGATTAGAGAAAGTGGGTGGCAATGAAGAAGGCATTTTGCGCAGCCATATGACCATGTGGAATAATCGCCGCCGTACTTCCATTTATTACAGCGTATTAAAAAATGAGTGGCCGCAATTAAAACAAACTATTTTTAGTGATATAAAAAATTTATGACCATCCTAAAAAATATATTCGGACGCATTTGGGCAGTATGGGGCATACTAAGTTTTGTTGGTACATTCCTTATTGTTTTTATTCCAACGATGTGCACTTACCTGATACCCGATCCAAAAGGTTCCGACATCTTTATTAAAATGTCGAGAATATGGATGCGGGTCTGGCTCACCTTAGTTGCCTGCCCGTTGACAGTAAAAGGCCGTGAAAATTTTGCTACAGGTAAAGCCTATATCGTAACCTGTAATCATAATTCATTATTGGATATTCCTATTTCCTGCCCTTTTATTCCCGGGCCAAATAAAACCATTGCTAAAACATCATTTACAAAAGTGCCCTTGTTTGGTTGGTTTTATAGAAAGGGCTCTGTGTTAGTAGATAGAAAAAGTGAAATAAGCAGGCGAAAAAGTTTTGAGGAAATGAAACAGGTATTAGCAATGGGTATGCACATGTCTATTTATCCCGAAGGCACCCGCAACAGAACAAAAGAGCCATTAAAGAAATTCTATGACGGAGCTTTTAAATTAGCCACTACTACGGGCAATGCTGTTATACCTGCTGTGATCTTTAACACCAAAAAAGCATTGCCGGTAAATAAACCGTTCTACTTTTTGCCACATAAATTAGAGATACATTTTCTTGGACCCATTGAAACAGGAAATTTAAACTCCGACCAATTAAAAGAAATTGTATTTACAACTATGCAGAATTACTATCTGCAACATCAACCTTAAAAGTTGGTGAAGAAACGGGTACGGTTGATTCTTAGATCCTGTAGCACCGATGCTTTAGGACTGATCGTAAAATTGAAGGAACGATACAAACCAATTGGTGTAACATTGATTGACATTTGCCAGCAGTGCATTTCCCTGTTTATCGACATTTGGAATGTTTGTAGTTTGCGGGTATCAAAATCGTAATAACCATTCATGGTAAAATTCCATTTAGGCGTTAAACTAAAACTGCCACTGAAGTTTACGTTAGAACTTAAATCTTTATCAAACCTTCCAAGTTGCGGATCAAAACGATTGGAGAAGAATAATGAATAGCCCAATGTTACGGACCAGGGTACATTAAAGTCAACAAACTCAGAAGGATTTTGCTGCATATAGTTCAGCAATTGTTGTTGGTCTGCCACGAGGTTCGGATCATCCAGCATGGCTTCGGCATCTTTTTTTCGCTGCTCTTCTTTGGCAGCATCTCTTGGTTTACTTTTAAAACTGGTACTTACAGAAACACTTGCTGATGACAACCGCCCTATATTGAATTTTCCATCCTGCCAAACAAACTTGTTAATATCAATACCATTTGCATTTACCTGGTACGGTGTTAATATACCTTGCGCTGTGATATTTATTTTTTCAAATAAGGTAGAGCGGATATATAAATTGAACGGATATAGCCTCATTGAATCCTGCAAAAAATTATAGCCGCTATTGAAACCATAACCGTCAATTAACCTGATTTTCTTGATGGCATTTTCACCAGTATCTTTTTTAGATCGCCATTTCATTTCAACATTGTTATCCACCCCAAAACTGATACCACCTGTTCTTCCCTCTGAATAACCGGGATATAATGCCCCGCTATATTGAGAAAAACGGTAAGCAACTCCAGGAGCAACGGTGTCTGTAAAGTAATTGCCCTTAGAAAGATCAGGACGATAATTAAAGCTAAGCGATGGTCGTATTACATGTCGCAATGCAATGATCCTTGATTTTTTAAACTGATAGGTTCCAAAAATAGCTGTGTTGAAACCTAAGGAGAATCCAACCTGGTGATCGGTATAAAATCCTTTGGTAATAGTAGTATCTGCTTTTTGAGTAGCCGTATTCCATTTGCGACGAAACTTCTGCGCTATCCAAACACTTGAATACGAAATAGAAGGTGCAACTATTATAGCACCACCCAATATTGGGGGCAATGATAAAGTGATCGGGAAATTATGTTGTGCCCCCCATTGCAAAGTATCGATCAATCTTTTAAATGAAAATGCGGTGTCGTAAAAAGAAAATTGATTTCTGAAATTACCGTTGTAACCAACACCTAATTTTTCATACCATTTTGGAGTGCCTGCACCATTTTTTCTTTCAAACGGATATAAGGTACTTACGGTAAAACCTGCATCCGGTAAGCTTACACTTATTAAACGCAAAGCATTATTCTGATTATGGTTTGCACTCAGCGTAAGATTATACGGTTTACCCGCCCATGTTTTTGAATACGCTATTGATGAACCTAATAAATTTTGAAAATTCTGTTGCGCATTATTGGTGATTAGTTCATTATACCGGGTTGACTGTGCCTGCACATTCGCTGTAAAAGTGGTTCCCGGTCTTGCCTTACTATCAACCGAGTGATTCCAGTTAATAGAAAAATTATTGCTTTTGCGAAAATCCGGATCGCCTTTAAAATTTTGTTTAGAATTTAATAGGCCGATATTAAAGGCACCGCTGTACCGGTATCGTTTTCTATACGTTGGATTAAGATTTAACGCCCAACCACCATATGAGTATATATTTCCGTACACTTTTGCATCCCAATACTCACTTAATACTTTATAATAACCTAAGCCTTCTAATCCCAAACCAAACTGTTCACTTACGGCAAATCGTGGCGGTAATAACCCGGAATGGCGGCCCTGGCTCAACGGATAAAAACCAAATGGCAGATAAATAGGAATAGGTACATCTTCAAACTCAAGATGTGCCGGTCCGGATACCGCCAGTTTTTGATTGATCACTTTCATTTTTGGCGTTACAATAGAAAAGTGAGGGTGATCGAGATTACAAGTGCTAAACCTTGCTCTTTTAATAAAAGTAGTATTGGCATCCACCTTTTTTGCAGTCTCTCCAAAAACTATAAATTCCCCCTGCGAAGTATAGGTATTCTTTGTAAGCCCCACCTGTGATTTAAAATTGTAGCGAATCGTATCGCTGGTAAATTCACTTTCACCACTTTTAAATCGGGCTTCCTCCTTAATTGCTCCTGTACTGTCTTTTGCATTTACGGCTGTTACTATTTGTGTCGCCTGATCCACTTCTACTTTTGGAGCGGTAAGTGTAATGTCCTGGTATTCCGTTTTTGTTTTTCCATACAAGATGATTTTCTTTTCCTGTACCAATGCCACGGCAGAATCTTCTGCAGCATATTTTAATGGTGCGGCTAACGAATCCTTCGAGATTTTTAAATTAAAAGTGTCGGTTTTTTGAATCGTGGTGCTTGAATCAGGTAGTGGCAATTTTGTAGTATCTGCATTCGTTAAGGGTGTGGGGCGTAGCGTATCTTTTTTAGGAAGCGGCTTGGTAGTATCTGAAGCAGTTGTTAAAAGACTGCGAAAATCATGGCCACTGATACCGTTAGCAGCTATTTTCCACGTCAATGTGAAAAATAACAGTGCAGTCAGTATCCCGTATAAGAAGATTTTTGGCCTAAATTTGTACAGTTGCATCATCAGGTAGGTGGCAAAACTATTTGTGAATATTCCGGCAACCCATTAAAAAAGGAAAAACCATGATTAAACGAACCGTTCTCTTCTTTCTGGTAGCTGCATTTTGCCTGAGCTTTTTTTCGTTCGATAAAACAAGCCCTGACAGGATACAACAAAAAGCTATCAGAACAATAGTAATTGACCCCGGCCATGGGGGATCTGATGCCGGAGCAAAAGGTCAATACTCCTACGAAAAAGATATTTGCCTTGATGTTTCTCTAAAAGTTGGGGCGATGATCGAAAAGCAGTTCCCTGATATCAAAGTTTTATATACCCGCAAAACAGATACATACCCTGCATTACATGCCCGGGCCAATTTTGCTAATGAAAACAAAGGAGATCTTTTTCTTTGCATCCACGTTAACTCTGCACCTATGAAAAGGGTATCAGAACAAATAGGCACCAAAAAAGTGACCTATTATGTTGGCAAGGGTAAAAACAGGAAGAAAAAAACAAAAGACGTTCCCCAATATCGCTATTACAATTTACCCAGCACTGCCAAAGGAACAGAAACCTATATATGGGGAGCTGGTAAAACAGACGATAAAGAACTCGCCGTTCGGGAAAATGCTTCCATGCTTACGGAAGAAAATTACAAAGAAAAATATGGTGAGCTTGACCCTACCTCACCGGAGTTTATTGCTCTCAGTTTATTAAAAACAAAGCAATACTTTAAGCGTAGCGCTACGCTGGCTGGCTATGTACAAGATGAGTTTGTAAAAGTGGGCCGTGTAGACAGGGATGTGAAACAACGTCCGGTTGGTATTTGGGTATTACAAGCTACTGCCATGCCGAGTGTTTTGGTAGAAACAGGATTTATCTCCAACCCGGAAGAAGAAAAATACCTGAACAGCGAAGAGGGACAAAAAGAACTTTCTACTTGTATTTTAGAAGCATTAAAAAAATACATTGCCTGGCTGGAAGAAAAACAGGAAACGGATATAAAAGACAGCAATACACAAAGCAG
>LNFJ01000068.1 GCA_001464625.1 Bacteroidia bacterium Ga0077558
GTAGCATTCTTCTTTTTCAATAATTTTTTGTCTTTTATATTACCTGCTATAATATGGCAGGTATAGTTATGCCATTACATAAGACAATTCTCCTGTTTACACTTATTAAACATTCTTGTAACGATATTAATAACTTCTCTTCGCCTGTTCATCTCTCCCTAATAAGCTACTATCTGTAGCTATTTTTATTTTAAGCTCTATAAAGTTGTATTTCCATTATACAACTGGCAACCTCAACTAATTTCTTTTAACCAGCCTTCGGTATGAATTACCAGGTTGAACACTATACATTTTATAACCTAAACACCATTCTCTATGAGAAAAATTTACTTTCTACTACTCTTTATGGTCAGTGCTGCTTATGTAGCTTCTGCTGGCTTTTCAACTGATGAAAAGAAAATTGCCGGGCATCGGCTCTTTGCCTCCGATGTAATTCAACCGGCCGATGTAACGGTATGTAATGGCGCAACAACCAACACCATTGTTTTTACCAGCAATTTTCCGGGCACTACTTTCAGCTGGACGAACAACAATACTTCTATCGGACTGAGTGCAAGCGGCAATGGAAATATTGCTGCCTTTATTGCTACCAACGCAACAACAGCACCGGTATTGGCAACCATTACTGTTACCCCTTCGGATGGAGTAACCAATGGTACACCTGTAACATTTACTATAACGGTGAATCCAACGCCAACGGTAAATAATGTAGCCAACCAATCTGTTTGCAGAAATTCAACTACTACGGCTGTAAACTTTACTGGTAGTGTTGCAGGTACTAGTTATAGTTGGACAAATAACAATACCACTATTGGCTTAGCAGCAAGTGGTACAGGGAATATAGGAGCATTTACAGCTACTAATACCGGCACATCCCCGGTTGTAGCTACAGTAACAGTAACTCCTTTCACTGGCACCGGGGGCAGCAGCGGTATCTTTGCATACATTCCCAATTTTAATACCGACAATGTTTCAGTTATTAATACTGCTACTAATGCTGTAGTGACAACGTTGACAGTCGGGTCAAGTCCGTACGGAGTATCTGTAAGTCCGGATGGCAGTCGGGTATATGTGGCAAATAGTGGTTCCAACAATGTATCAGTTATCAATACAGTTACCAATACTGTAGTGGCAACGGTATCAGTGGGAACTCGTCCATACGGAATAGTTGTTAGTCCGGATGGCAGTAAGGTATATGTGGCGAATTTTCTTTCCAACGTTGTATCAATTATTAACACGGCTTCAAATACTCTAGTGACAAATATAACGGTGGGGTCAGGTCCATACGGAGTAGCTGTAAGTCCCGACGGTAGTACGGTATATGTGACGAACACTAATTCCAGCACTGTATCAGTTATTAGTACTGCTACCAATACTGTAGTGACAACGGTAACAGTGGGTTCAAATCCTAGGGGAATAATTGTGAGTCCCGATGGCAGCAAGGTATATGTGACTAATATTTCATCCAACAGTGTATCAGTTATCAATAGTGCTACTAATGCTGTAGATGCAACGGTAACAGTGGGAGCATTTCCAAGCGGATTAACTGTAAGCCCAAATGGCAGCCGGGTGTATGTGGCTAATAGTGGTTCTACTAATAATGTGTCAGTTATCAATACGGGAACCAACGCTGTAGAGGCAACGGTGGCTGTGGGAAACTCACCGAATGGTATATCAATAAGCCCCAATGGCAGCCGTGTATATGTGGCTAACAGTGGGGCTTCCAATAGTGTATCAGTTATTAATACGGCTACCAATGCTGTAGTGGCGACAGTAACCGTGGGAACAACTCCTTATGCATTTGGTAATTTTATTTCTAATTCAGGTACTACATGTACTGGCACTCCTGTTACTTACACTTATACTGTTAATCCAACCCCAACAGCAGTTGCTACACCATCCAATCAAACAGGATGTAGCGGAACTGCAATAACAACGATAGCCTTATCGGGAACAGTAAATGGTACCACATATAACTGGACAAGAGATAACACCGTTTCAGTAACTGGAATAGCGGCTAGTGGTTCAGGTAATATAAGTGGTACATTAACAAACACTACAGCAGCTCCAGTAATGGTAACCTTTAGTATTACACCTACGGCAAATGGTTGCCCAGGAAATCCAATAACTGTAACTATAATAGTACAACCTACTCCTATAGTAGATGCAGTAGCTAATCAAGTAGTATGTAATGGAGCCTCAACAACGGCAGTAAACTTTACCAGCCCTATGGCAGGCACAATATTTAACTGGACAAACAATAATCCAACAATAGGATTAGCAGCAAGCGGCACAGGTAATATTCCATCATTTACACCAATATTTAGCGGAACTACTCCTGTTACTGCAACCATTACAGTTACGCCTTCTTTCTCTGGTGGATCGGCATGTGTAGCATCACCACAAACATTTACTATAACGGTGAATCCCATACCCGATGTAAATAATGTGGCTAATCAAACTGTGTGTAACAATGCTGCAACCACTGCAATCAGTTTAACAGGTACAGTACCCGGTACAAATTATACCTGGACGAATAGTGACCCATCAATAGGCTTGCCAGCCAATGGAAGCGGAAACATTCCATCTTTTACAGCAATAAATGCAACGGGTTCACCAGTTACCAGTACTATTACAGTTACTCCATCATATGGAGCTATTGACGTTCCAGAAATTTTATATTACAAATTTGATGGTGTAGGTACTATTGTATCAAACTTAGCAAGTAATCCACCGCCTTTTGCAGGAAATGCGGAAATTTTGGGAAGTGGTAATCTATCACAAGGTGGCTCAGGTATTTGTAACGGTACGCTTATTGGTGGTGGATTTTCTAGTAGTGATATTGTAAATACTAACTGGGCACCTTCTCTTTCTGGTTCTTGGACAATATCATTGAAAAGTTCCAGTATTAACACTACCAATACTTATGGAGCATTTTGCAGGTTTGGCAATATCAGGCTCGAAGGCAATGGGAACAACTGGTCGATGCTTAGTCCATCTTTCCCTGACCTGATTGCAACAGGTGGAGGAGGAATGAATACACATACTAATACGTTTGTTTACGACGCTTCCTCATCAACTATTAAAGCATATGTAGATGGTGTACTAACTAATACTGTTTCTTTAACTTCGCCAATCGTTTGGAATACCAACCTAATAATGCAATTAGGAACAAGTCTTCAGGGTAAGATTATGCCAGCAGGGGGTCTTTTAGATGAATTTAGATTGTATAATAGAGCTCTTTCTGCTGGTGAAGTAATAAATATTGCAAATAATTGTAACCTAGTGGCTACTTGTACAGGCTCTCCAGAAATATTTGGCATCACAGTTAATCCTTCGCCAGTTGTCAATCCTGTAGGCGGCCAGAATGTTTGTACAGGTAGCAACACTGCCGCTATCAACTTTACAGGTAATGTAGCAGGGGCAATTTATAACTGGACCAACAGCAATCCATCTATTGGTTTAGCTGCAAGCGGTACAGGTAATATTGCTTCGTTTGTTGCTACTAATACTGGTAGCACCACACAAACTGCTACCATTACAGTAACACCGGTTGATCCTAACTCTTCTTGCCCAGGCACACCTGAAAGCTTTACTATTTCAGTTAGCCCTGTACCAACAGGTACCGCTACTCCTGCATCACAAACCGTATGCTCTGAGTCAGCTATCAGCACCATTGCATTTACAGGTAATGTTCCGGGTATCACCTTCGATTGGATAAGAGATAACCTGGCCACTGTAACCGGCATACCCAGTGTTGGTAATGGAAGTATAAGCGGCACATTGACAAACAACACCAATGCACCTGTAACGGTTACGTTTACCGTTACCCCAAGCTTAGGTGGCTGTGTAGGTACACCGTTTACGGTTACTGTCATTGTAAAAGGAAGTTTGCCAGTAGCAAGTGTTACACCAAATACTCAAACTATCTGCTCTGGAAATATTACACCAATAGTTCCTTCATCTAACTACGCAGGTACAACCTATAGCTGGACAAGGAATAATACAACATCCGTGACGGGTATCGCTGCAAGTGGAACTGGCACTATCAGTGGCACACTGTTTAATACTACTACATCACCAGTTACCGTTACATTTACGATCATCCCAACATTTAATGGATGCGATGGTGCACCAATAACTGCCACCGTTTTAGTAAATGCAGTACCCTCCATTACATGCCCACTTAGCTTTTCTGTTAATAATGCGCTTGGTATTTGCGGAGCAACCGTTAACTATAATATAACAGTTACCGGCGCACCTGCTCCAACACTTAGTTATACATTTAGCGGCGCTACTACTGGCAGCGGAGCAGGTAATGGCAGCGGCTCTGTATTGAACGTTGGTGAAACAACGGTTACTGTTACCGCAACGAATATTTGTGGTACAACATCCTGCTCATTCCGGGTAACAGTTGTAGATACAGAGAACCCAACAATTACATGTCCTGCCAATATTCAGGTGAATACGGATGCGGGTATTTGTGCAAGCACGGTTGCAACACCTAACCCAACCAGTGCGGATAATTGTAGTGTAACCGTACAAACCTGGGCACTGACAGGTGCCACAACCGGCTCTTCTCCCTCAACTGGTATTAATAATGTGGGAACAAGATTATTTAACAAAGGAGTTACGGCTATTACCTATACTATAAGTGATGCAGCCGGTAATACAGCTACTTGTTCGTACACCGTCACAGTAAGAGATCTGGAAGCACCGGTTGTAATTTGCCCTGCAAATATTACTGTAACTACACAGGCAGGTTTATGTGTGGCAGAAGTGGCTTATACCGTTAATGCAACAGATAATTGCCCGGATGTTTCTACACAATTAGTATCAGGCCCCGCCAGTGGTTCAGCATTCCCAATCGGTACTACTACCGTTACCTGGAGAGCTATTGATGCAGCTACAAATCTTTCAACTAATTGTTCATTCACAGTTACTGTTTTAGATGGTCAGTTGCCAGTTATCTCAGCACAGCCAGTAAATCGTACAGTATGTGCAGGTTCTAATGTTACTTTTAGTGTAACGGCAGCTACAGCCCCTAATACAGGTGGCCCTATTGCTTATCAGTGGCAGCAGTGGAGCGGCTTGGCATGGAATAATATTGCCGGTGCAACAGCCTCTTCGTATACAATCAACAGCGTTACACAAGCAATGAATACAAACACCTACCGGGTTGTGCTTACCGGTTTGTGCACGGTAGTAAACTCTAATGCGGCTACACTTTTTGTAAATCCGTTACCAACTATTTTGATAGCTGCCAATACCCGTAACAGTTTATTACCTGCTCAGTCTACCGGCATACTAGCAACAGTTACACCTACAGGGGGCAGTTTTGTATGGAGAAAAAATGGTGGAATAGTAAATGGTGTTACCGGTGCTACACTTTCGCCGTTAACGGTTGATAATATCGGAACCTATAATACAACTTATACAGACCTTAATGGTTGCATTACTACCTCGCCTGATATTATCATCAGTGGTACCCCTGCAGAAAATATATGGGTATATCCAAATCCTAACAATGGGATATTCCAGGTAAGATATTATAACAACTTTGGTGAGCCGGCAAAAGTTATTGTTCTTAATGCTGCCGGACAACTAATATTTAGTAAGGATTATGTAATCGGAGAACCTTACAGTCGTATGGACGTTAATATAGCCAATCAACCAGCAGGAATTTATATTGTAAAAGTTCTTAGTGGCAACGGAAAAGAATTGGCTGCTAAAAAAATTATAGTAGCCAAGTAAAATCAACTCTAATTGCTTAAAGACTTCGCCTGCAAAGGGTGAAGTCTTTTTTTTGGCTATATCACAATGTGAAATTAGAAGTGAGTAAAGGAAATTAAATATTATTCTTCGACAGTGCCGCCATTACCAGGTCCTTTCTACGCTGGCTGATAGGGATATTATAACCGCCTTCCAGTATCAAAGCACCGCCGTCTGTTTTATCGTATAGCTTTATCTTATTGGGGTTGGCAATATAAGAATGGTGCGTTCGAACGAAACCATACGGTGTAAGTAGCTCCTCATATTCTTTCAGGTTTTTAGAAATGAGTATTGGGTTAGCTGCGGAAATATAAAATTTAGTATAGGGACCTTCAGCTTCACAAAATATTATATCGCTAATTTTTATGTAGTAAGTAGATTGCTTATCATTCAATACAATCTTTTTTTCAGTTTCCGCTTTCGGATAGAGCTGTTGCATCATTACAGCCAACTGACCAGCCAGGCTTGATTTATTAATTTGACTAATCGCCCGATCCAGCGTTAATTTTAATTCTGCAGGATCAATCGGTTTTAATAAATAATCCAATGCACTGAATTTAAAAGCCTGTATGGCATATTTATTATGCGCTGTAGTAAAAATGAGCTGAAAAGTCGGGTTTGAAACTTGCTGTAGCAAATCAAAGCCAGTACCATCTTCCATTTCTATATCTAGCAGCACAATATCAGGAGAGAACTCTTCGATTTTTTTAAGTCCGGAAACAACGCCTTCTGCTTCCATAATAGTTGCTGTTTGCAAAAAAGATTTTGTAATCATTTCTCTTACTGCTCTACGCAGTGCCACTTCATTATCTATTATAAGTATTTTCATAGACTGCTTTATATCCATAGTTTAAACTAAGTAGTTTGTGCTTGCAAATAAATCAACGGAAGATTAATTTTTACAATCACACCTTTTCCGGTTTTATTATTATCAATTGAAAAGCTTGCTTTACTCTTCAGTTTGATATTCAACAAATAAATACGGTCTCTAATTATCTGGCTGGCACGGCTGATATGCTCGTTACTATCCTTAACATCAGTTATCAGACCTTTCCCATTGTCAATAATTTGTACCTGTAAATCTTTTTCCGTTTTGCTAAAATGAATACTGAGCTGCCCGGTATAATCGATATTACTAAAGCCATGCTCAATACTATTTTCTGTAAATGGCTGTATAATCATGGCCGGGAGCATTATTTCATCTATTTCTAAATTTTTATCTGTAGTGATATGATAATCAAATTTTGCAGGAAACCGCATTTTCTGCAAATCAAGGTATTCATTCAAAAAATCAATTTCCTGTTCTAATATCACATATTCTTTATAAGTACTTTCCAATGTTTCCCGCATAATATGGCTAAACTTAGAAAGATTTGATGCCATGGCTTCCCCATTATTATCCTTCATAGCAAGGCTTTGCAAAGAAGCTAATGCGTTAAAGAAAAAATGAGGGTTCATTCTTGCTCTATTTAGCCGCTGTTCTGTTTCAAGAATACTTTTTTTGTGTTTTAACGATTGTTGCCGCAGGAAAAAGCCGATAGCTATAAGGCCAAATAGACCTGCAATAGCAAGCAATAAGTAAATTTGCTTTTGTTGCGCCAGCTCTTTTATTGTTTTTTCATTTTTAGCCTGATTGTATTTTTTTTCCAGCTCGGTTACAGCTGCCATCTTTTGTGCGGTCCCCACACTATCGGTAATTATTCGTTCAGCTTTATATGCTTCCAATGCTTCCCTACTATTACCGGAGGCCTCTGCTATCTTATAAATCAATTGATAAGTTTCAGCCATGGTGGGCGGCGATTTTAACAGCTTCGTATAGGCCAGCGATGAATCAGCAAACTGCTTTGCAAGTACAAATAGCTTTGTATTAAAATATACTTCTGCTTTATCCCGGAAGTTGATCGATAGCTCCGGAAAATCTTTCTGCCTGTTGCACAAGGAAAGATTCTGATCAATATATACAAGTGCCTGTGAATATTGTTTCTTTATAATTGCTACAGTGATAAGGCGGTTATTTACAGTTATGGTTGCTTCTTTATCAAAAGGAACTACCTGTATTATTTTTTGAGCAGCATTAGCATAGTATGCAGTAGAGTCGAGGTATTTAGTATCATTATACTGTAGGTAATAATAAAAATATCGTTGTGCAGCTCGGGCCAGCAGCACTGCTTTTTCTGGAGAAGGAACCATTCGCTGCACCATCGGAATCGCTTTCCGGCAATAATCTATTCCTTTATCAGGCTGTTGCATTTCGTTGAAAATATTGGAAACATTAAGCAGTCCCCTTGTAAGATTAATGGTATCTTTTTTATTTTCGAAAATGGAGATAATCTTAAGCTCCATTTCTATTGCACTTTTAAAATCTGCTTTGTTGGCATAGATGTTATCCAGCATTTGATAAAAAATGAGATAAGACTCCTGGCTGCAGTTGGCAGAAGCCAGTATTTTCAATGCTTTATTAATGTAGATTTCTGAGGAGTCAAGTTCCCTTTTAAATAGGAGGGTTCGGGCCAATAATCGGTAGCCTTCAATTTTGCAAGCCGCTTCATCTGATGCAAGTAAATTGGCCGGATCTAAGGTGTTTTTATTATTTTCTGTTGTCAGGGAGCAGGTACAGTCAGTCTGTGCCCGGACAAATAAAGTGGTCAGTAAAAAAAGGAAAAGAAAGAAAACCCTGATCATAATATAAATTTAGATGCATTTTCCTAAATACTTATTAAAGCTGGTACAGCACCGTTTAGCATACCCAGATAGCAATTGGCACAATGAATAGCATGTAAAATAAGCAAAGGGCTGCACTCAGTGTTATAGTCCTCATTAATCTGTATCACATATTCATGTCCCCTACCCAACCAATTAATTGCAGGCAGTAAAGACAGAATTTCATCTTGTCTGTTATTACATAAAACAAACCGGTTTTTATAAATACCGGTGCACTTTAATTTATATTTCTTTCTTCCCGGACTATAATAAAGTACTATCAACCCCCCCGGACGTATTTTAATTTCTGCTACTGTTTTCTTATGCTTCCCTTTATTTATACAAGTATTCCAGCTGCCAACTCCAACATGTTCAATGTATAAAAGTTGTTCTACCTTAATGGTACCTATGGCAGGTGTTGCCTCATAGCAAATTTCACCTGCTATGGTACCGTCATAAAGTTTTAAGGCAAAGTGTTGGGCTGTCTGGCAAATAAATCGCATATAATATATTGCTTTAAAAATATTACAAAATGAGCTTTTTAAAAGCCTGTTTAATAATCTGTAGCTGCAGACATATAATATGTGCTTCTACATTAATAACTGATTTGTTTTAAAAAATAAACCTTTAACATACAAAAACGAGAGCTTTTGTAAAAACAAATGCCCGGCGCTTACGAGAGATTTTACACTATTAAAACTGATTTTATTTTTATTACTGATGCACAAATTAACCTGCCAGATGTATCGGACTTACCTTGTTATACAGACGACTCACTTTAATTAACAACTGCAATAAGCTCCTGACTGTTTGGTTGATAAAACGGGCTGTCATTTCTTCCACTTTAGCCATCAGACAATCATCTAATTCGACAATTTTTTATCTATCACTTATTAAAGAAAATAATGCACCTATATGTTATCACGGCCATTTAATACAACTCCTATAAAAAAAATCCAGCCGATTTATAATTTCAGGATTAAATAATGATACAGTATGAAAACAATAGTAACGGCCCTCTACATTCTTATGGTTAGCAATTTATACGCCCAGCCGCCCGGGTATACTACTGCCAGAGGTAATGCGGAGGCAACTTCCAAAAGCATGAAACTTCTTTTTACTGAATCATTCCTTTTTGCAAAAGGCACATTAAATGTAAAGGTAGATAGTAAACCTGCTGTTTTGGAAGCAATAGCGGAAAGCGACAAGGTAATTGAAGAGTACGAACAAAAAGTTGACGAGTTTGTAAAATCAAAACCGGTTACATCCGTTATAAAAAGTCAATATCATCTAATTGTAAGTGAGGTGAATGCTTCATCAAACGCAATTGAAAAGGCAGCATCTGCTAAAAATGAGTACAGGGTAATGAGTGGCAATAAAGGTATATCCCGAGGCTATTTCTATGGAAGAAAAATTAGAAGCTGTTGAGGAAGCGATAAATCTACACGGAAGTAAAGAAGATTATATTGCTAAAATGGAGAAAAATCAACTGGACTATGTAAAAAGTTTGCGCATAAAAAAAGCCGTAATGAGCGACCCTGCCGTAGAAGGTATTGCTAAGAAGGACTATGAGACCAGTTGGGCCGCTGATAAAGTTTCTGTTGTTAAAGTGCATATAACAACAGGTTGGACAATTGAGAAAAATGTATTGGATATACCTGTAAGCAAAGAGTTAGAAGTAAACTTTGCCATCAAAAAAGCCGACGGCACCTGTGCATTGGCCACCGGACGTATGTACAGTGTATATGAGGGTGGCGGCAAATATGGCAAACCGTATCTGATAATGCCATCGCCACCAATTACTATTCCCTGCGAAAACATGCCTAAATAATTTTAACCCTTATACGTATGAAAAAAATCAGTTTATCTGCCAGTATGCTTTTGCTTACCGTAACAGTAACTATCGCACAGCCAAGAGGTGAAAACCCTAAGTACAACCCTGACTTTAACCCGTATGAAAAAATATTAGATGATACCGCAAGGGGCAAAAGAACAGCAAAGTTTTTAAAAAATTTTCTTCCTCCGGAATTTGCGAGAGACAAGTTTCAATCATCACCTTGCAATGACTTCGTGGTATTGTCTGATACGAGAATAGAGCAGTTTAAAGCGTTTGTAAAACAGTTTAAGTCCATGCCATCAGATCCCAAGCAAATGAAAATGGCGGAAGATAACTTCAAAAAAAATGGTGTTGCTAAAATAAAAGATGAATTAATATATCAATGGGAATACTTAGAAAAGCAAGGCTCCTACACCGGAGATGCAAATGAACCTATTGAAAATTTACTTTGCAAAACAAAAGGTAGTGTGCAATATTTCAAAAGCACCTTAGCCTATTTAGAAGAACTGAATAAATTATTTCCAGGTGCACCAGGCGCAGATGAAGGAATAAAAATTTCACAAGAAGGTATTGCTAAGTATGGCAATAATAAATCTATGCTGGCCTCTATAAAAGAAAATAAAAATGCAGAGCTGTCGAATGTATATATGCCCAAAGCGGTAACGCAGAATGCAGAGTGGGAAGGCTGGTTTAAAAGTTGGCTTTTGAAAGAATATCCAGGCTATACATTGGTAAAGCAAGCACTTTACAGCGCTAACTGGTATATAAAGAAAAATGAAATATCCGGGTTACCGGAATACCGGCAAATAGGAACAGCTATTGGCACTAAAGCTCCTGATGGTAAGTGCTGGATTATAAAAGTAGATTTATTCCAGGATTATCTGGGAGGAAAATTTGATGTATCCAGATTCAAATTGGCAGAAAAGAAAGAAATGCTTTGCGAAAATCTTAAATAAGCACTACAACTTTCATTATTGGTTATGAATACCCAAAATTATTCGTTACTACCTTAAAAAGGCACAGACATATCTCTTTAAAAACTATATGCTCATTTATGATAGCTTGGTAAATACAGAATTATTAAGCAATAAATTCCGCAAATTCCGATTTAAAAACAAGATGTTGAGGAAATTTTTATAGAAATAAAAAGTACCCTAAACAATATAAGAGCCGCTTGTAAGTTTTACAAGCGGCTTTAATTTTTACTCCTATAAACTAATTTACTTACCCAGTTTCTCTGCCTGCATCCGCATTAACGTCACCATCATTTCACAACCGGCTTTTCCTTTTAACGCATCTGCCATTTTACGGTTCATTTCTCCTTCCTGGCCACCAACAGTTTTGTATTTTTTATCCATTTCTTCAAGACAGTTTTTTACAGGAGAGCCCGGTGTTGAAGTTGACATCAATGCCCGGTTCAATTTTTCCAATACTTCAGGGCCTAGCTTTCCGATTTCTGTAGTATAGCTATCGCTTACTTTTTCGACTGTAGATAGCTTTACAAAAACACCCATCGCCTCAGAGGGAATAGAATCATTGAGCTTTGTAAAACAGTTGCACATAGCCGAAGCCATTTCATCTGTTTTATTCTTTTCTGACTTACAAGCCACAACTGAACAAGCTGCTATAAAAAGCAGAGAGTACGCATTTACCAATTTTTTCATAAACCCGCTATTTTTTCAGCTGGCTTTTGTAAATGCTTACAATAAACTAACGATTGAACCTTTGGAGCTAATAACTGCTTTTTATTACTAATAGATAGAGAAAAAATACTTACATCTCTACTCCCAACGCCGTATAAATCGCATCCTGTATCTTTCCCCTGATCAACATCTGACCAAGTTTATTATTATTTCTTGTAGGGAAAACTCTATTTGATAAAAAGATATACACTAAGTCCTGTTTCGGATCTACCCACACACAGGTGCCGGTAAAACCAGTATGACCATAGGTTTCGGGAGATGCCAGGGAAGCAGGATAGGGCTCTTTGCGAAGTGTATTATCTTTTTCAGGTTTATCAAAACCTAAACCACGACGGCTTATTTTACTATTATAAGAAGTGAAGAGTTTTACCGTTTCTGCTTTTAAATATCGTTCGCCATTTAGCACACCACCATTCAATAACATTTGATACAACAACGATAAATCATATGCATTGGAAAATAACCCGGCATGACCTGATACACCGCCAAACATTGAAGCTCCCTCATCATGCACATATCCCCTTGCTGTTTGCTGACGAAAATGTTTTTCCGTTTCGGTTGGCACTAAACATTCCATTGAAAAGCGTTTAGTGGGGTTAAAGCCAGTTGACATCATTCCAATTTTATCATAGAAATTTCGTTTTGTATATTGATCCAGGGTAAGACCAGAAACTTCCTGTATTATTCTTCCTAAGAAAATAAAATCGTTATCACTGTATACATATTTATTTTTGGCGGTCAACGGACTTTTCAAAATACGTTGCCACATTGTATCCTGCCAATCGTTGCGCATATACATATTTTCTGCCACCTTTACAGTGTAGCCTGGCTTCGGTTTATCAGAATAAAATCCGGGTTTTGGAATACCAGTAGCTACATCAATTGTTTCTTTATAAAAAACAATAAAAGGATGAAGTCCCGCCTGGTGCAATAAAATATCGTTAATAGTAAGCTTAGCCTTATCTGTTCCTTTTGTCCAGGGGAGATAATCGCCAATGGTTTTATCCAATTCAATTAAACCTTCTTCATACATCTTCATTATAGCAACGGTGGTAGCAGAAATTTTAGTAACAGAGGCTAAATCAAAAATACTTTCTGCACTCATCATGGGAGAAGATGGATCGAACTCATAATTGCCAAATGCTTTATGATAAATTATTTCGCCTTTATGGGCTGCTAATACTACACAACCCGGAAAAGCTTTCTTGGTAATACCATCCAATGCTATAGAGTCAATTGTCGTTAATTTTTTTTTTATCTCTTCTTTTGTTGGCTTTACCGGACCATAAACAATACCGTCCCCAAATTTGTACTGGCAAACCGTAACAGGTAATATCCCTCTTGCTTTAATCTTTCCTTGCAATAGATCAGCAGCAGCTTGTTGCGTAATTGCATCATCCTGATAGCAGGCTACTAGTGTATATGCATCGCAAAAGTTTTTAGTAGCTAATACATTTCCAAAAGTGAGAGTGATTGTTTTAATAAAATTCAGGTCTTTATATAACTTAAGTACGGCCGCAGTAAGACCAAAATTATTGGCAGGACGAAGTGAGTAATTATGAACTCCTATAACAACTGCATCATACTTGCCATCCTTCTGTACTTCTTTTACAATTTCATCTGCTTTCTCTTTTCCTTCATTATAAGAGAAATAAAAAACATCAGCACCAAAATCACTCTTCATTCTTTTACCAAAATCGTTTAAGTCTTTAGTGCCAATCGCAATGTAAGCCACTTTCTTTTGTTTGTCAGTCAATGGTACTTGTGCGTAATCAGTTCTTGAAGCTTTCATACCTCCTTGCGAAAGAATAGTAATGCTATGTTGTGCTACTTCAGTTCTTATGGCATCGGTATTTGCATTTATATCCGCCAGCAGGTTATTGGTATCAACCCATTGTGTTTTATTTAATCCCAGGTCGAACTTAGCAATCAACACTTTTTTTACTTTTTGATTTACATCTTCCCGGGTCAATCTATTTTCTGCAATGGCTTTTTTTATTGCTTCTATAGATGCTTCTACATTTTCTGGCAGGCACAACATATCGTTTCCTGCAATCAACGATTCTACAGAAATAGTTCCGCCTGGAAAATATTTGGTAACCCCTTTCATTTCTAATGCATCGGTAAAAGTCAATCCCTGGTAACCCATATCATTTCTCAACAGATCAGTTACGCTTTTTTTGGAAATAGATGTCGCCCTGTTAGCTGTATTATCAATAGAAGGAATAGACAAATGTGCTATCATAACACTTCCCACACCTGCATCAAACAATGCACGGAATGGAACCAACTCCATGGAATCTAATTGCTTTCTTGTTTTACTAATTACAGGTAAATCATAATGCGAGTCTACATCCACATCACCATGACCGGGAAAATGTTTGGCACAAGCCATAATGCCCGCATCTTGCATTCCTTTCATATACGCTACACCAAATCGGGAAACTTTTTCTTTGTCTTCCCCAAATGAACGATAACCGATAACAGGGTTGTTAGGATTATTATTGATATCAACCACTGGTGCATAGTTAACATGCACACCAATTCGTTTACATTGTTCACCAACAGCCAATCCCATTTTGTAAACGATATGTTCATCGGTCAATGATCCCAACGTCAATTGAAAAGGAAATTTGATAGCACTGTCCAACCGCATACCCAATCCCCATTCTCCATCAATAGTAACCATCAGGGGAGTTTTTGCAATGCGCTGGTAGTAATTTGTAAGGTTTGCCTGCCGTATTGGGCCTCCCTGGAAAAAACACAAGGCGCCGACATTATATTTTTCAATATCACTAACCACTTTGGCCACATGATCCGCACCGAGATTGGAATGTGCTCTCACCACCATCAATTGGCCAATGCGCTGGTCTTCTGTAAGACTATTGAATACACTATCTACCCATTGAGCTTTTGTCAAACTACTTTTATACTGTGCAGAAGAAACAAGCGGCGTAAAAAAAGCAATCGCAAGAGCCATTTTTATAAACTTCATAATACGGCAAATTGTAATGTTAACTAAAGCTTTAAAATTAACCCTTTTGATGCAAAGGTTTTGCGAAGAGTTGCTTAAAAATCAAATCGTTATTTTTGGCGGCTAAAACAGAAAAGTGCCAGATAAGATTACATTATTACCTGATAACATCGCTAACCAGATCGCTGCCGGAGAAGTTATTCAACGGCCAGCCAGTGCTATCAAAGAATTGCTGGAAAATGCGGTTGATGCCGGAGCAACAGAAATCAAACTACTTATAAACGATGCCGGAAAAGCATTGATACAGGTTATTGATAATGGCAGCGGCATGAGTGAAACCGATGCCCGCATGAGTTTTGAACGTCATGCCACTTCCAAAATAAAAAGTATTGAAGATTTATTTCATATAAGAACGATGGGCTTCAGAGGTGAGGCGTTAGCCTCTATTGCGGCAGTGGCGCAAGTAGAATTAAAAACAAAAAGAGCGGAAGACGAAACTGGTGTTTATATAGAAGTAGAAAACAGTACTGTAAAAAAACAGGAACCCATTGCTGCACCAGTTGGTACCAGCATTGCGATGAAGAATTTATTTTTCAATGTACCTGCCCGTCGAAATTTTTTGAAAAGCAATGCTGCTGAAATGCGGCATATTGTAGATGAGTTTACCAGAGTGGCGATGTCGTTCCCGGAAATTCTATTTACACTTACGGCCAATAATCAACAACTTTTTCATTTAGAAGCTGGAAGTTTAAAGCAACGCATCGTTCAGTTGCTTGGTAATAATTACAATGCAAAACTGGTAACGGTTAAAGAAGAAACCGATTACATGAACATCTATGGTTTTGTGGGCAAACCAGAAACAGCAAAAAAAACAAGAGGCGATCAATACTTTTTTGTCAATAACCGTTTTATTAAAAGCCCTTATCTCAATCATGCAGTGATGAGTGCTTACCAGGAAATGATTCCTTCCGATAGCTTTCCGATGTATGTACTCTTCATCGATCTGGACCCGGCAGTAGTGGATGTAAATGTTCATCCAACCAAGCAAGAAATAAAATTTGAGGATGAAAAAATAATTTATGCTTTTGTACAAGCTGCAGTGAAGCATGCGTTGGCACAATTTAGTGTAACACCCACGTTGGATTTTGACCTGGACGCATCGATACAACAATTATCATCCATACAACAACCATTTACAGAAGAAAGAAAATCAGCCGCCTCATCCGGTTCAATCTTCAAAGGGTTTACACAAAAACATCAGGCACATTTTATAGAGAAGAGTGATAAGAATGAGTTGAAACATTGGAGGGATTTTTACGAGAGTAAGGAGACAGGAGTCGGGAGTCAGGAGTCAACACTAAAGAGCGGAGATACACTCCCGACTCATGACTCACGACTACAGACTGATGGGGAGTTAACCCAATTACTCAACACTTACATAACCCTTCCATCTGCCAACGGCTTTCTCCTCATTCACCAACAAGCGGCGCATGAAAGAGTATTGTATGAACGATTGAAAACAGCAAGCAAAGACAAACCGGTGGCAACACAACGAAGTATGTTTCCATCTACGTTGGAGTTAACACCAGCTGATGCAGCGGTAATGCAAGAAATCATTGGTGATTTACAACAACTGGGTTATACGATTGAACCTTTTGGGAAAAATACTTTTGTTATCCAGGGCACACCGGCTGATGTGGAAGCTGGCAATGAAAAACACATCATTGATATTTTACTGGAACAATACAAACATTTCAGCAACGAAGTAAAATTTTCTAAACGGGAAAAATTGATTCGTTCACTCGCCAGGCAACAAGCTATTAAAACCGGTGTTCGATTAACAGAAAGAGAAATGCGCCAATTAGTGCATGATCTTTTTTCCTGCGAACAATCCAATGCCACAATGGATGGAAATCCAACTTATCTGGAGTTTAAGCAAGAGCAATTGGAGAAGATGTTTGGGAAATAGTATAGATGAGCTTAGTGTTGTCATGCCGAGGAACGAGGCATCTCAAAGTTTGGAAGTTAATAATTACAATAATCTCTGAGACTCCTCCTTCGTCGGAGTGACAAGACCCCGTTAATAACGGTTTCTCACCCCCACTAAAAATTTCTCCATCGCCTTTCTTACATCCGTTGCAGATGCCTGGTGGTTATTAACGAGTGTAGAAAAAATAAGCAGCTTACCTTTTTTAGTATATAAGAAACCACTGAAGGCGACAACACCGGAGAGTGTTCCTGTTTTGCCGAAAATAAATCCGCTTTCAGTTTTATAGTAACTGCTGATCGTTCCTTCGCCGCCGGTTGGAAAAATAACTTTGATACGTTCCATACCAAATTCATTTTTCATTTTATTGAGGATAGCAACAAAATCTTGCGGCGTAAATAAATTATAGCGACTAAGCCCGGAACCATCTACCCATCTTGGTTTTTGGGGGAGGTCTTTGAAATCTGTTTTAAGAATGGTGTCAATAATTTTTGCATCGTTCATTACGCCCAGTTTTTCATTACTCACCATCAATAAAGATTGCTCCGCAAAAAAATTATCGCTGCGGTGCATCATTGGTTTTAGGAGGGAGTCGGTAGGTTGGGAATGAATTATGTGCCAATCGTCAACTCTCACACCTTGCCGAAATCCTGCATTGAACTGATTTTTTGTTCTTGACTGCTGCAGGTGTCTAAAACTAATATTCAAACTATCTGCAATTATCCACTTAGCGGTTTCACTGCCATTTGCAACAAATGGAATATTTACTTGTGAAAATATATTTGCCGATTCCTTAATACTAAATTCATTTCTATCAAGCTGTCTATCAAATCTCCCATATAAATTTTCTGAAGCAACAGTTTCTCCGTTAAAATAAAAGCTATTTGCTTCAATGCTTAAGTCACTATTGATTAGTGAATCAAAAAAGCGAGACTGCGTTTTAAAAACATTATACCTAGGCCTTCTTAAACTACTATCCAGAAATCGATCAGCAGCTTTTTTAAGCTTAATATTTACAACATTACCAAAAATGGGCATGCTACTTCTTTCAGCCATATATGTTGCTTCATAATCATTCCAAGTCCAACCACTACCCCATTTTTCATCTCTCCAGATCGTATCAAGAAATCCCCACGAAATGGCAGGCTTATTGTTTTTTAAAAAATCAAATGCAGGTTGTGCTTTAAAATCTTCATGCAAAAAGGTTGGATCACCAGTAGGTTGAATTACAATAACATTATCATTTGCAAATGAAGTTGAATAGCCATATCTCAACCCCACCAAACTATCCCCCAAATATTTCATCGCCGCATAACAAGTAGGGATTTTTGTATTACTGGCGGGTACAAAATATTTATCGCCCTGGTAATTGTATAAATATTTGTTTGTTGCAGGATCAAAAATGCTGATACCGACATGGGCCGTTTGTAATGCTTTTGCATCGAGTACATCGGCTTTTGCAGATTTAGCAATTTGCTTTTCTATGGAACAAGAAGCAAATAGAGTTAAGAGTGCAGAGTTTAGAATTAAGAGTTGCCTAACGTAATTTACAATTTTTGATTTCATATAACTCTAACCTTTTAATTCTTAACTGAATTTAACAATTCTTCCTTCCTTCATACTCTCCAACGCTGCTTCGATAATTCTTGTATTCTTAATGCCATCGGCGGCTGGAACAGGGTTTTCGCCTTTTCCGGTCAATGCTTTATATACATCATCATAATACCCCATGTAATTCCCGGGAGTTGATGTTGTTTCTTTACGCACCACTTCGCCATTTATTTCTGTATGCAATAATCCATCTGGTGATGATGGACCGGCACACCAGCTTTCTAAAGATGGTTTTACTCCTGCTAATAATTGTTGCTCCTGCATATCTGACCGTTGCTGCAAAAAACTTCCTTTCATGCCATGCAATACATAGGCATAGGTTGATTCTCTGGCAATCACTGTTGCTTTTAACCGTACTCTTAACCTATCGTAATAAAAAAGCATTTCAAAATAATCCGGCACGGCTACATCGTCTCTCATTTTTATTAAGTCAGCAAATAATGCATTAGGAAAACCAAATAATTGAATGGCCTGGTCAACCAAATGTGGAGACAGATCAAATAGATTACCGGCACCAGGCATGGCACCTTCTTTATGTTGTTTGCCGCCAAATGCTGGCCGGTAACGGTCGTAGCGAATTTCTACTTCTCTTATTTCTCCCAAAAGATTTTGCTCCACTACATTTTTTACCGCACGGTAATCGCCATCATACCGGCGATTTTGATAAACACTTAGGAACAAATTATTTTTTTCTGCCAAAGCCGTTAATTCTTCGGCTTCTTTTACGGTAATAGCAAAAGGCTTTTCAATCACCATATTCTTACCCGATTGCAATACCAGCTTCGCTTGTTCAAAATGCAAATGCGTTGGCGTATTCACCGCTATCAATTCCAACTCTTTATCGGCACATAATTCTTCAACCGAACGATATAATTTTGAATTCGGGTATCGTTCTCTCGAATCAGTATTGTTTCGTTCAACAATTGCTGCTAATTCATATCCCGGATGTGCTTCGAGAAATGGTGCATGGAAAAGTTTGCCGCTCATGCCATAAGAGCAAATACCTGTTTTGATTTTTGATTCGGACATACTGTATTTATGTTGAGTAATGAACAGAAAGATGAAGAGTGATTAATTTATTCTCTTCCACCGGAAGAAAATAAATTAACAGACCTTTGGTCGAAACGAAGATGCCATGAAAAACTAAAGCTTGGTACATAACAATTGACTCAAGACCTGCCTACCGGACAGGCAGGCTCCGAACTATCCTACCCTCTCTCCTGTGCCCTCAACCATCTCTCCGGTATCTCGTTGCTGCTGGCTAATAAATAATCTTTGTAGCTGCAGGCAATAAATTTTTTATCGGGCAATTGCATCCACCAGCGTCCTGTTTTTTTGCTTTGCAGAAAAATAGTGTCTACTTCTGCAAAGGCCATGTGATATTCATTGAACGAATCTTTTTCATCCAACGCTGCCTCTCTCCTGCTTCGGCTACGGCCATCCAGCACATACCAAAGCATATTACTGATCTGTTTTGCCGTCAGTTCATCTTTATCATGCTGCACATCATAACCATAAATACCGATGCTGTTTACATTGGGGCTCATGCCAGCATATTGCATCAGCACACAAGCTTCTTCCCCATTCAATCCATTGGGTGAAACCGTATTGGCTGGTGCATAAGAATTGGCAATAGCTGTTATGTCGAATGAAAAAAGATTGCTGTTTCGAATTACCGGCTCCATCTCATCAATATTTTCTTTTACACTTCCCACCCGGTAGCAATCAAAACGTAGCTTATCCATCGTTTCCAGCATTCGTGGATGCACATAATAACTTTGAAAAGCTATATGATTATAATGACGTAGAAAATTCGGCTCTCCCGTCAGCATTTCCATTAAAAAATTTTCATGCTTAAATGGAGATTCAAGATTCAGATCGATCAATGCATCTACGCAACTTGCTTCAATTAATTTTTTGTTTTCTGCATAGGCGTTGTATTGCGAAAGTGTCAGATCATGCGAGCCACCGAGAATGACAACTGTCTTTCCATCACCCATTAATTCCTGCACCACTGTTTTTAATGCCGCATATGAATCGGTATAGAGAGATCCAACTTTAATATTCCCTACATCGGCAATTTTTATGTCCTGGTGCCAATAAAACAACGAGTAAAAATGTCGGCGAATAATATCTGGTGCTTCACTATGGCCATGTATCAATCCACTACCCCGCTGCTCTCCACATCCAACAATTACAATTTGTGCTTCATCCAGGTCAGGAAATTCTTCGCTGTACACACTGATTATTTTTCCCAATTGCCCATCCTTATACCCTTCGTCGTGGGATATTTCGTGGAGATTTACGGGAGAAAGGAAGTCCGAAATGTTTAGATGATCCATATCTACAAAGCTAAGGGTAAAGGAGAAAAAAGTGTGGTTTCACGCAGAGTTCGCCACTACTCTCCATTTCTTATCTTTGCCGCCATGGAAAATTTGTTGAAACAAATAGAGAGTCATAAAAGTGAGATAGCTGCTTTTTCTGCAACAGATGCTACCGCAGTAGAAGAATTCCGCATCAAATACCTCGGCACCAAAGGGCTTGTGAAAATCATCATGGGCGAAATGAAAAATGTGGCCCCCGAAAACAAAAAAGAAGCCGGGCAATTACTCAACGAGTTCAAGGTTTTTGTGGAAACAAAGTTTGAAGAACTTAAAGGGTCGACTGTTAATGGGCAAGAGTCAACTGCCAATACAATAGACCTTAGTTTACCCGGCGATACATTACCAATCGGATCAAGACATCCGGTGGTATTAATGAGAAACCGTATCGTTTCTATTTTTCAGCGGTTAGGTTTTGCGGTAGCAGACGGACCTGAGATAGAAGACGACTGGCATAATTTCGGCGCATTGAATTTACCGGCGCATCACCCTGCAAGAGATATGCAGGATACATTTTATATACAGCAAAATCCAGATTGGGTATTACGTACCCACACCAGTAATGTGCAGATACGGGAAATGGAAAAAGGGAAATTGCCAATCCGTGTGGTCATCCCCGGTCGTGTATATAGAAATGAAACAGTGAGTGCAAGAAGCCATTGCTTCTTTCACCAGGTAGAAGGATTGTATATTGATGAAAATGTTTCCTTCGCCGATTTAAAGCAAACACTTTACTTTTTTGTAAAAGAAATGTATGGCAAAGATGTAAAAGTTCGTTTCCGTCCGTCCTATTTTCCATTCACTGAACCCAGTGCAGAGATGGATGTAAGTTGTTTTATTTGCGGCGGCAGCGGTTGCAATATTTGTAAAAAAACTGGTTGGGTTGAAATTTTAGGTTGCGGCATGGTGCACCCGAATGTATTGACCAACTGCGGCATCGATCCTAATAAATATACCGGCTTTGCATTTGGCATGGGTATCGAACGTCCTGCCATGTTGAAATACGGTATCAATGATATCCGTCTGTTCAGCGAAAATGATGTGCGGTTTTTAAAGCAGTTTACCTCGGCGATATAAAGAGAGATTTCGGAGTTTTTAGTTAGAAGTTCGGAGTTGGGTCGTTGAAAATTTATGTATCCAACTGCATTGCTACTATCAACCCAATTGCGTCGCACACTTGTACTATATATCGCTACTGAGCATTATGAAATACTCTACACAATTTGCAAATCTCCCACAAATGAACATTGCGTATTGAGCATTTTATTTCTTACTCTTAAAATAATATTTACCTCCCACTTCCACCGTACTATATTCAAAATCATTCAACCCTTGTTGAAAACGAAGTAGCAACCCAGTTTTATTTATTCTCCGTTGCGCTTCAGCTCTAAATACAACCGGCTTATCACCACTGTTTTCAATATATCCAAGATAGCCGGCCACATAAGATTTTATCAGCCAGTTCTTCGGAGTCCATTCTAACCCAGTACCAAACAAAAAAGCATCGTTCTGCCTGAAATCATCCTGCTCAATTTGCCATACATAAAAACCAGCCATGGCGATCCATTTTAATGGAATATTATTAAAGGGTTTTGCTGCTGATATATCAATATGGTAACCCATGCCATCAATAAATCTGGCTGCGCCAAAACCGGATGAGGATGGTAAGCGATAGCCAACTCTGAGTGCCAGTTGTATATCTTTTCTCCAGCGATTAAAGATTTGAATATTGGTATTCACCAACACATCGCCTCTTGCTTTTTTATCATTGTAAAATTGGTGATACACATGCCGTTCTTTTTTCAAGGCATCGCTCATTGTATAAAACTCATAAGGAATATAGGAGATGTCAAACGAAATAAGATCTTTCACCAAACAAAGATTACCATACAAGGCAATGCTTTGTGTTTTATCACCCTCCCTAAAATGAAACTGGCCTGTGATACCGGCCGTACTATTGCTATCAATACTGCCATTTGAAATAAACGGAACAGCCAACGCATTGGGCCCCATCCATGCAGCTCGTACTTTCATATATTTCGACCAATGAGAAACACCATCCCAGTTTACGGTTTGGGCCCATTCGGCTTGTGTTTGTGCATTTGCCTGTAAAAGAAAAATGGATAGAAAAACAGGTAGAAAAAATTTCATTGCAGTAATTAAAAACCTAAAATATCCTTATTTGCTGAAACAACAAAGGCTGCCCGCAGACAGCCTTTGAAAAAAATATATTTAAATAGTTATGACCTTGGGTGATATATAGCAAGAATAAGAGACCCTACTAACATCATCCACATGCCAACTCCAAATCCTTTTATCCTTTCCATGATATCAATATCCGTATCTATCATAGGTCGAATAAGCAGGTATAATAGTGCTAGTAATGGAAGAATTGCCCATAAACCCCTGCCCAAAATATAATTGTTGTTATTTAACGCACCAATAAGAAGTATTAACCCTGATAAAGGAATCAGAATCCATAAATATTTCATTAGCATATTTTCAATTCCCGTGCCATATGATGGTAATTGTACAGCATCAAATGCACTCATACTTCCAGAAGAACCAATAGGAAGAAAAAAGCTGGCTATTAATACCACCGCCAGGATGATGGTGAATAATTTTCGGTTCATGTTGGTGTTGGTTTTATGGTTAAAAATGTATTGAGAATTAAGCAATGTTAAGTTTTTGAGGCTGACATTCTCTTATAACAAAAAAAAGCTGCTGCCAGAAACGCAATGACCGCAATGTAAAACCACGTTGTAAATGCAAGAGTGAATTTTGCATCTCCCATACCCAATGAATCGGCACCCTCACTTACTTTATCTGCTGCTTGTTTAGCCATACCGTCATTAAACCATTTTTTTATATCAAGCATGAAGGCGATTAATGCTCCTGCCGCCACTATTCCGGAAACCATCGCTACTCTCATTCCGGTTTTCGCTTCTGTTAATGAAAGAAATAAACCCAATGCGCCAAGTCCTAATGCAGCAATAATAAAATACTGAGCATTAACTGCTTTACTGCTATTTGCTTTAGAACCCATATCTCCCATCATATCTTTTCCATAACCACCTGCAAGTTGCCAATCCTTTCCTAATGCAAAGCGCAGTCCCGAATTATTCATAACAGCAGAGTTGCTGCATTTTATTTCTGAAAATGGCATAAAGAATAAAAGAACACCTATTACAAATGCAACAGTAGAAGGAATTTTGGTGCCGAACATACCCGGTGCTTCTGAAGCCGGTGCATAAACTGGTGAAGATGTTTGGGGTGTGGTTGGTTGGTTAAGGTCCATACAAGAAATTTTTCTTTAAGGTAAGAGAAACTTGCCATAAATCAGTGTATCTGGTATTGGGAGTTCATAAAGCCTGCATAACTATCTTTACACCCGTAAATTTACCAGCAATGATTATTAATAGTATTTGCGTTTGCGGAGCCGGCACCATGGGTTCGGGTATTGCACAAGCGGCAGCGCAGGCTGGTTTTCATACTATTTTGTATGAATTAAATACAGCTGTACTGGAGAAAGCAAAAACCAGCATCCAAACAAACCTTCAATCATTAGTAAAAAAAGAAAAAATTACAGTTGAAGAGGGAGATAAAATTTTTCAACGAATTCTTTTTACCTCCGATATTCAAGTTTGTCTGGCAGATATTTTTATTGAAGCAATAGTAGAAAAACTACCCATAAAGATTTCACTATTTAATCAATTGGCAGAGTTAAATCATAGCGAATGTATTTTTTGCAGCAATACTTCTTCGCTGCCAATTACAGCTATTGCCGCACAGGTAAAAAATCCGGAACGGGTAATTGGTATGCACTTTTTTAATCCGGCTACTATCATGAAATTGGTGGAAGTAGTCAATACTGAATATACTTCGCCGAATGTAACCACCACAATAATTGAGTTAGCAAAACAAATGGGTAAAACACCTGTTATCTGCAAAGATTCACCTGGCTTTATTGTAAACCGTGTGGCAAGACCATATTATATAGAATCATTGCGGACAGCAGAAGAAGGAGAAGTTAGTTTTGAACAAACGGATCGTTTGTTAGAAGCCAGCGGATTTAAAATGGGGCCATTCAAACTAATGGATCTGATCGGCAATGATATTAACTATGCCGTTAGTTGTTCTGTATATGAGCAAATGAATAATCCGGAACGTTTAAAACCTTCCTATATACAAGAGCAAAAAGTAAAAGAAGGGAAGTTGGGGAAAAAATCAGGAGAAGGATATTATAGCTATTAACTTAATTAACCATGGTATTAGTAACTGGCGGTACTGGCTTTTTGGGCTCCTACATCATTAAACTATTGATAGAAAAAGGAAATAAAGTACGAGCTATTCGTCGTGGCACTAAAACTCCTTTCTGGATCACTAAAGAAATTAATGAGAAAGTAGAATGGGTGGAAGGTGATATACTTGATGTAGTATCATTAGAAGATGCTATGGAAGGCATTGATACTGTTATTCATTCGGCAGCTACAGTTTCTTTTAGTAAGAAAGACAGAGCCTCCATGTATCATACCAATATTGAAGGAACAGCGAATGTGGTGAATATTGCATTAGAGAAAAGTATTAAGCGGTTTGTACATATCAGTTCGGTTGCAGCATTGGGAAGAACAACAACCGGCGGCCATGTAAATGAAGAAAAGAAATGGGAAGATAGTAAAGCCAACACCCATTATGGCATTAGTAAATTCAAATCGGAGTTGCAAGTTTGGCGTGGAATGAGCGAAGGATTGAATGCAGTGATTCTCAATCCGAGTACTATTCTTGGCTATGGCGATTGGCATAGCAGCAGTGCAGGCCTTTTTAAAAATATACATAATGGATTTAAATGGTACACATCAGGTATCAATGGATTTGTAGATGTGGAAGACGTAGCGAAAGCGACTTTATTATTAATGGAAAGTGATATTTCAGAACAACGATTTGTAGTAAGCGGTGATACCTGGACCTTTAGAAAACTGCAGGATACTATTGCAGAAAATTTTAATAAGAAGAAACCGTCCAAACATGCCACTCCATTTATATTGTCTGTAGCCTGGCGGGTGGAAAAAATAAAATCATTTTTCTCTGGCAAAAAACCAATGCTCACCAAAGAAAGTGCAAGGGTGGCCCAAAGCAAAACCAGGTTTGATAATGATAAAATACTAAAGACATTTCCGGGATTTTCCTTTACCCCATTGGAAGAAACAATAAAAAAGGCCTGTAAAAACTACCTTGGCACTATTCATGACGTGCAACCCAAGTAATAAGAACTGTATCTTTAAGCCATACAAGAAATATATTCTATGAAGTTCATTGTCCCACTTTTCATTTTCCTTTTTACTTCAGTAATTGCTCAGTCGCAGGTTGTTATTTCCGGAGTAGTGCTTGACTCTGCTACCCGTGAGCCATTGGCCGGCACTAGTGTATTTGCTCAAAACACTACATTAGGAACCACCAGTAATAAAGATGGCGAATTCTCAATCTCCCTTAAGTCTGGCGGGTATGAATTGATATTTAGTTTTACCGGTTATAAAAACCAGGAAGTACGCATTACCGAAAACAAAAATGAGCGATTGGAAATTCTGTTGGTGAAAGAAGATAAATCTATGGGAGAAGTGGTGATACAAAGCAGCAACGAGGTAAAAGATGGATGGGAGAAGTATGGCGATTTTTTTCTGGGTCATTTTATTGGCAACACACCATTTGCAAGTGAGTGCAGTATTCAAAACAAAGAAGCCGTTCGCTTTTTTTATTACAAACGAACTGATAAATTAAAAGTATTGGTAACCGAGCCGCTTGTTATTAGTAATGAAGCGTTGGGGTATGATCTGCGTTACCAATTAGATTCTTTCGTTTACTATTATAAAACAGATATTAGTTCTTACAGAGGTACTTGTTTCTTTTCCGAAAAAATGGGAACAGTAAGTACTGCTATGAAATGGAAAGCCAATAGAGAAAAAGCCTATGCCGGTTCCCGCATGCATTTTATGCGTTCGTATTACGACAGCACATTAAAAGAATCTGGTTTTACTATTTCTCTTATTAATGATGATAAAAAAACATTCGGCTTGTTGACCAAACCATACCTGCCAAAATATTATTCTGTTTCCGACACATTAGATGAAGTGGGAATACAGTTTCCGGATAAAATAAGTGTGGCCTATATAAAGGCAGTACCCGAAAATACTTATCTAAAACAATTTAACCTGCCAATGGATGTAGGAGTGCAGGTTTCGTATGTGGATGTATTGCGACCAATCGCTATAAAAGAAAACGGATATTTTTATGAGCAGCGCAGTTGGATCAATCAGGGCTACTGGAGCTGGAAAAATGTAGCAGATCTGTTGCCGTATGATTACTGGCCGAATTAATGTACATTTTTACATGGAAGAATTTAATTAAAGGCGCAAAGTAAGTCTGCAATAAGTAATGACAGATTTACTTTCCCATTACCTTCTCCCACAACTGCGGAATTCTTTTTATCCAAACGAACTCTTTCATTTTTTCTCTGGCATCTTCTACCGGTGAGCCAAAATATACTTTACCCCCATCAATTGAATCTTTTACGCCGCTTTGCGCATACACTATAGCATCTTTTCCGATGGTTAGTGTTTTACTAACTCCTACCTGTCCCCAAAGAATTACATTATCCTCAATAGTTGTAGCACCAGCTATGCCAACCTGGGCAGCAAAAAGACAGTTTTTACCAATCACCGTATCATGGCCGATATGCACCAGGTTGTCCAGTTTTGTACCTGCTCCAATTATAGTATCGTGACTTACACCTCTGTCAATAGTGCAATTAGCACCTATTTCTACGTCATTCTCAATCAATACCCGGCCACTGCTGTTCATTTTTTTATAATGAATATCCCGGTTGGTCTTCTTATTATAATAGAAAGCATCACTGCCGATTACCGTACCAGCTTGTATAACCACATTATCGCCAATAATGCAATGATCGAGTATTGTAACGTTTGGATGTATAATACATTCCTTTCCAATTGCTACATGATTGCCTACATAAGCACCGGGCATGATTACTGTTCCCTCACCGACTATAGATGAGTCACTCAACATTTTCATAGATGGTGAAAAAGGACGATAGAAATTTACAATCTTTAAATATGCCTCAAAAGGATCATCAACTACTAACAATGCTTTACCATCCGGGCAATTTGTTTGTTTATTTATAATGATGAATGTTGCTGCAGAGTTAATGCATTTATCATAGTACTTTGGATGGTCTACAAAAACCAAATCCCCTTTTTCTACTTTATGTATTTCATTAATACCGGTTGCAATTCCATTTGCATCGCCGAAAATTTCGGCTCCAATAAGTTGTGCAATGGTAGTAACAGGAACAGGTTTATCAAAACGCATAGTACAAATTTTGCCAAAGGTAATGCGCTATTGCATGGCAGATAACAGATAAAATTTGTGATTTGGGTATTTTATCCCTGTTTGGGGCATACTTTTTTTAAAATATTTTTAGCGCATTTTTTGATGTCTATTGAGCATCATCAACCAATAAATTATATGCTGCAATAAAAAACATAGAAAATTTTTATAGAAAATTATAAAAATTCATTTTGATACAACCCTTTACTGTCAAGCATTTCAGCATATTTCAAATTTATAGCGATATAAAAAATATTATAAAAACATTTTTATGATCATAACAACAATACATGAATGAGTACTTTTTTATGCTGGCTTATCCACAGGCAGTTTTAAAATGTTAATAAAATAGTTGCAAAATATTTTTTGGTTAAAAGAAATAATTTATAATATTGTGGAGGGAAATTTATTTCCCGTACTTACTAACCCATCCATATATTATCCCTTCGCTTACTACGGAGGGATTTTTTTATGCCATTCATTTAGTTTTTATCGCTGTTGAAATATATCTCTTATTCAAATTATAGTGCTCAAGTAATCAATTTTCAATGCTCAATGTTCAAGTTGGATTTAAGATAAAAAGTGCTTTTTGAAAACTTATACTAGCAGGATTTTAGATAATTTGAGTGAGCTTACAAAATGCTAAGTAATGAACTGAATGATGAATAGTGATTAACTTATTCACTTCCACCGGAAGAAAATAAGTTAACAGACCTTTGGTCGCAAGGAACGATGCTAGTAGCAATTAGTTGGGCTAATAAAATTAAACCCCTGCTTATGGTATTTAAAATACCTTTACAGTAATCTAAAAATTATTGCATGCTGAAATCAATGACAGGGTTTGGAAGAGCCGAAAAAAATGTGGGTGATAAAACTTTTCTCGTGGATATAAAATCACTCAACGGAAAACAGTTTGAATTGCAATTAAGGATACCCTCTCTTTTGAAGCCATTTGAATTTGATATTCGCCGGTTACTTTCTGAGAAATTGATCCGTGGTAGTGTAGATTGTAATATCAGCCTGAAGGATACCGGTAATGCCCGCCCAGTTACTATTAATACAGACCTGGCAAAAGCTTATTATAAACCTCTTTCGGAATTGGCTGCCGCCCTCAATCTTGATACTTCTACTATTTTAAGCACTCTGGTAAAATTGCCCGAAGTAATTACCCCGAGCAGCGATACTCTTTCGGATGCCGAATGGCAGGATTTTCAATTGGTAGTATTGGAAGCCATCGACAACCTGAATACCCACCGCCTTAATGAAGGCAATATGATGGAAAAAGACCTGATGCTTCGCATAGCCAATATTTCTAACCTTCAGGATGAAGTAATTAAACTGGAGCCGCTTCGCCAGCAAAAGATACGGGAAGGCATTACCCGACTACTAGAAGAAAATGTGGGCAAGGAAAACTACGATGGCAACCGGCTGGAACAGGAACTTATATATTATATAGAGAAAATAGATATTACTGAAGAGCAGGTGCGGTTGAAAAACCATTGCCACTACTTCAATACGCTATTAGCCGATGGGGAAGATGCAAAAGGAAAGAAACTCTCCTTCATTCTGCAGGAAATAGGAAGAGAAATAAATACAACAGGTTCCAAAGCTTACGATTCTACCATTCAAAAAGCAGTAGTGATGATGAAGGATGAATTGGAGAAAGCGAAGGAGCAGGTGTTGAATGTGCTATAGGGAAGTTGCGAGTTGTGAGTTCGCAGTTCTCTAAATCATAACTTCTTAATTACATTTGTAAAAAATTATTCCTTGAAAAGTTTTAGGAAAATCTGCCTGTATTTGCTTGCAGCTTGTGGCTTGTGGCTTGCAGCTCTCTCCTGCGCCACTATTGACCTATACGAAAAATCAGTTGCTATTCCCGGCCACGACTGGCAGAATAGTTATAAACCTTCATTTACATTTACTATAAAAGATACTGCATCGGCCTACCAGGTTTTTTTAGTGCTGCGGCATAATGATAAGTACAACTTCAATAATATCTATTTAAACCTGCACACCAAGCAGCCCGGTCTAGACTCCGCACAAACAGCGAGATACGACCTTAAACTTGCAACAAATGAAAGCGGATGGCTGGCCAGTGGAATGGATGATATATATGAACATCGTATTGCATTAACCCCAACCGGGCAGGAATTCTATTTTAAAAAAACCGGTGACTATACTTTTACCGTAGAGCAAATTATGCGGGAAAATCCCTTGAAGAATGTACTGAATGTGGGTCTCCGCCTTGAAAAGAAACAATAACCCCCTCTTACACTATGGCCGACATAAGCCGTAAAAGATTTCGCCGTGCATCCTTCATTTACTGGATGCTCCTTACATATATTATTGCAGCTTTAGTGTGGTGGTTTATTTCGCTGAATAATCATGTTGCCACCATGCGGAATTTTAAAGTCAACCAGATCAACGCAACCATCAATAAACAACAATTACCAGGCCTGTACCAGGTAGAATTGAATAAGATCAATAAAGAACATAGCCGGGAAAAAACAAAATACATCAGCGAAGGGGCTATTTTTCTATTACTGATATTGGTAGGGGCTGTTTTTGTATATCGTTCTATGAGGCGGCAGTTTAATCTGCAACAACAACAGCAAAATTTTATGATGGCGGTGACGCATGAATTAAAAACACCTATTTCAGTAACGAAGCTAAATCTTGAAACCTTACAGAAGTATAATCTTGACCCGGAAAAACAAAAGAAAATTATCCGTACCACATTAGACGAAACAGCCCGGCTCAATTCGTTAACCAATAATATTCTTATTTCAGCACAACTGGAAGGCGACCGATATAAGTCTGCCAAAGAAGAACTTGATTTATCTACATTATTTAAAGATTGCATACAAGATTTTAAGAAACGATTTCCCGATAGACTATTTAAAGAACATATTCAGGATGATGCGGATGTACAGGGCGATCCGTTATTATTACAAATGCTGATTAATAACCTGCTGGAAAATGCTATAAAATATTCGCCTAAAGAAAGCACCATAACTGCGTTGCTAAAAAAATTAAATCCGGGCATTTGCCTTCAAGTAGCTGACGAGGGGCTTGGAATTGAAGATGCAGAAAAAGAAAAAATATTCAACAAATTTTACCGTATTGGAAATGAGGGAACCCGCAAAACACAAGGCACCGGTCTAGGCTTGTATCTTTGTCGCAAAATTGCAAAGGCACATAATGCCGACATTTCGGTGACAAACAATGAACCCAGTGGCAGTAATTTTGTCGTCGTTTTTAAGAGCTAAGAGGTGAAAGAGAAAAGGAGGAGTGAACTATGATACACAGCTTCATTAATTTGTTCCGACTAATACTTGGCTTCAAGAATGCAAACCATGACAGCAGAAAAAAAATCGTCGATATTACTTGTAGAAGATGAAGTGAATCTTCATGAAGCACTAAAACTCAATTTAGAGCTGGAAGGATATGAGGTAACTTCTGCCTATGATGGTGCTGCTGCACTCAATGCGGTGCAAGGGGAGTATTTCGACCTAATTATACTGGATGTGATGTTGCCGGAGATGGATGGCATAAACGTTACAGAAACGGTTCGTATCAGCAACAACGAAGTACCGATTCTTATTCTTAGCGCAAAAAACAGTAGTGCAGATAGAGTATTAGGTTTAAAGAAAGGTGCAGATGATTATCTTACCAAGCCCTTTAACCTGGAAGAACTCTTATTAAGAGTTCATAAGCTGATCAATAAGAATAAAAAACTTCAGGATAAATCAACAATTGATGACACCTACAACTTTGGCAACAACAGCATAGATTTTAAAGCCCAGGAAGCCACAAAAACTACCGGCGAAAAAATACAACTAAGCAAGAAAGAAACAATGTTGCTGAAACTGCTGATTGAAAATAAAAACGAAGTAGTGCCAAGAGAAAAGATTTTACAATCCGTTTGGGGCTACAATGTTTACCCCACTACCAGAACCATTGATAATTTCATTCTTAGCTTTCGTAAATATTTTGAGGAAGATAGCCGCAACCCAAAATACTTTCATTCGGTAAGAGGTGTTGGTTATAAGTACTCAGAGTAAAGCTTTCTCAATTTCTCCTAACAGTCTTTTTGTATTATTGAAGATCAATTGTCGGTCTTCTGTAAAAGTCACATTAGTAAACATTCCGGTTTCGCACTGTTGCAATAAAGTTGCTGTTTCATGTATCAATGATCTATCAATCCCACTTTCCTTCATCCGGATAAATAAATTCTCCTTATTCATTTCCGTGCCGGCCAGCTTATAATAATTGCCAAAGAAACTCCAGACAGCCTGATGAAGCGTTGTATAGAAATTTTTATCCGTTTCATTTAATTGTACAGTTTCAAGCAAATCATCAATTGTTATTACTGTAGTTTTCTCGGGTGTAAGATTTGCCTGTTCAGTTGTCGAAACTTTTCTTCCTTTCATCATCAAAAAAATAAAACCGGTTAAAACAACAAGTAATCCTGCTGCTGCCAGCCAATATTTTCCATTACCGCTTGTCTCTTTCTTATCAACTATTGAAATTGTTTGTTTTTTCTTTTCACTAATCACAACCTGTTGTGGCTTTGTAGCAACGGTTTTGTAAACACCTGTATCAATATCAAAAAAGGTAAAACTGATAGATGGAATAATATAAGTGCCGGGCGCAGCTGCTACAAAAGCATAGCGAAATTTCCGTTTGCCTTTAAGCGGTGTGCCATACACATCCAGCGAATCTTTTATCTCCGGATCAAACCCTTCAACACCTGCTGGCCAATTAATTACCGGCGCATTCAATTGTATAAAGTTTCCTTTGCCAGCTATGGTAACTTCCAGCATCCCCTCCTCATTAGCAGAAATCTCCTGGTCAATAATAGCCGCCGAAATAGAAAAATTTCCAACAGCTCCGCTAAAACCGGCTGTTTTTCCTTTTTCAGGTATCGGCTTCACCACTATGTTGATTGGCTCCGTGCTAATATCATTCTCAAAAACTTCCGCATTGGCAGGTGCTTCTTCGGGTTCATTCTTTAATACACCTTCCACAATTTCCTGCTCCGTTTTTCTTTTCACCATACTGCGGGAGAACTCTACTTTGTTTTTTACTTCCATTGCATCAATTGTAAATAGACCTGCCTGCAAAGGATATAATTGCACTTTTCGAATGGTATGAACATCAAATGTTTTCCCATTTATTTCTTCGGTTGTAACAAACCGATCAGAAAGATTGATAACATCCAATACCGAAAAACCATAAAAGCCGGGGTTTTTTACAATATCAGATTTTGACTCCAGCCTTGAATACAATTTAAATGTTGCTACAACCGGCTCCCCTAAAAAACTGGTTTTCTTATCTACCTGCACTTTCATAAAAAGATTCTGCCGAATTTTTTCTTGCACATCTTCACCTGGTCGCAAATAATAATCAGAACTGGTAGTTATTTCTTTTTCAAAACGCTTCATCGCCACTTCTTTCGAAATAACTTCAATATAATTGTCATTACTTCTTACCTGCTTACCTTCCACCGAAATAAAAGTGCCGGAAATTATCTGTTTGCCGGGGTTCAATGCCACGAGTGTAAATACATAGTTCTTCGATAGCCTATCGTTATTGGCAAGCCTGGTTTTACCAGAATAGATATATGGACCAGCCACTGTTTTAAATCCCTTGAATATAGGTGTTATAAAACCAGAAGCTGCCTCACCATCATCTATCACATATTGCACCTGGAAGGCCTCTCCCACCACAATAGGTGTTACTGGCACAATGGTTTTGAAGGAAACCTGCGCTATTGCAAAAGCAGTAAGCAAAACGAAGAATATAATGGCGGTGATTTTTTTCATACCATATTCAACACTAAAATAGTGTTGCTTTCTTAAAAACCACCTTAAAATGTGTTAGCGGACAATACAGCCTTTTAGCGGATAGATTAAAGGTCTCCCAACTGCGGACGAATAACAATATCCTCCACACAAGCCTGTATCGATAATTGAGAGGCTGCAAAAATCATTTTTGCTATATCGGCAGCTTCCATAATACGTTTGGCAGAGTTATCATAATTACCCCAGGAATCACTCAGCACTGCACCAGGATGAACGGATGTAACTTTTATTCCATGCGGCTTCATTTCTTCCCGCAGGTTTTTGCTAAACCCATGCATCGCAAATTTGCTGATACTGTATGCACCACCATTAGTATAAGCATTAAGAGAAGCTATAGAGCACATGTTAAAAATATGACCGGAGCGGCGTTCCATCATTTTTGGAATAACAGTTCTTGAAAGATGATAGGCACTCATTAAGTTCGTTGCTAACTGGCTTTCCAATGTGCCATCTGGTTCATTATAGACACTACCCGGCTCAAACAAACCTGCATTATTAACGAGTATATCAGGCTCAGCAAAAGACAAGCACCAATTACCAAATGCAATGGCTTCTTCTTTTTTACTTAGATCAAATGGTTTGGCCTTGATTGTAACGGCAGGAAATCTTGTCATTAATTCCTCTACTGTTTTATACAATGCCAGTTCTCCTCTTGAACAAAGAAATAAATCATGGCTATTAGCTGCAAAGACTTCAGCAATGGCTTTGCCAATTCCTTTTGAGGCACCCGTAATAACAATATTCATAGCTACGAAGTTAGCAAGAACCGGGAGTATGGAAAGAATCGAAAAGTTTATTCCCGCATTTCTGCGATAAAATATCAAATTCGTATTTTGCAGGAATGCAGTACAAACATCTTTTCTTCGACCTTGACCATACCATTTGGGATTTTGAAGCCAATAGCCGACTAACATTAAGTGAACTGTACGATACCATGAACTTGCAGGAAAGAGGTGTTCATGATTTTGATCTGTTTCATAAAAACTATCTCCTTCATAACGATAAACTTTGGGAACGCTACCGCAAAGGCTATATTAAAGTAGATGAGCTTCGGTGGAAAAGAATGTGGCTGACAATGCTGGATTTTAAAATTGCCGATGAGCCTATGGCAAGAAAGATGGGAGATATTTTTCTTGATTTGCTACCTACCCGCAAATTGTTATTTCCTTATACTATTGAAATATTAGATTACCTCGTTGCAAAAAAATATGAACTACATTTAATTACCAACGGGTTTGAAAAAACACAACACAGCAAACTAAAAAACGCAGGTCTTGCTCCCTATTTTAAAGAAGTTATTACCTCAGAAGGCAGTAACAGCCTGAAACCACATAAAGAAATTTTTGACTACGCATTGCAAAGAACAAACGCAAACCCAGATCAAAGCATTATGATAGGTGATAGTATTGAGGCTGACATTTTAGGTGCCATGAATTCAGGAATAGACCAGGTGCATGTAAATCACTTAACCAACAAAGCTGAAATGGCGAATGGAAAGCTACCCACTTATACTGTTTATTCGCTAAAAGAATTGGAAGGGATATTTTAAAACAGCTGCGAGTTATTAGTGATGATTAGCGAGCCGCTAAAAGCGAAAAGCCTTTACCATGTAGCTATAACCGTCACACCACCTTTTGGCTTATCACCAATGTTCACCAAAATTTTTGCATCTAATGGTAATAATAAATCAACTCTTGAGCCCAATTTGATAAAGCCCATTTCATCGGTTTGATTTACTTGTTGTCCGGGTTTAAGATAATTGCAAATACGCTTTGCCAATGCTCCGGCTATTTGTTTTACCAAAATCTCTTTTCCGTCTTTACGATATACAACAGAATGACGTTCATTTTCTGTAGATGATTTTGGATGCCAGGCTACCAAATATTTTCCTTTGTGATACTGGCTATAGGCTACTTCGCCACTTACCGGATTGCGGTTTACATGCACATTCAACGGACTCATAAAAATAGAAACCTGCATACGGCGGTCGGTAAAATATTCATCGGCTTGAACCTCTTCTATCACTACTACTTTGCCATCGGCTGGCGCAACGATTGCATTTTCCTGGATAGTTAATTGTCTTTTTGGTATGCGGAAAAAGGAAATGAGAAATAACAACAGTCCCAAAGTGCCTATAAAGATCAACAGGCTTAAAACGGGAATAGAAGAACTAAGAAAGTAAAAAGAAAGCACATTGATGATACCGAAAAGTATGGTGGCGATAGCTATGCTGGTATATCCTTCTTTATGTATGGTCATTGAGCCGTGGTTGAAGGGCAAATATAGGAAAATGGTGGGTAGTGAATAGTGGGCTAAATACCACTTAATACTAAATAGAGCCATACAAAAGGAACGGCAATCAACATAGAATCAAATCTGTCTAAGAAACCACCATGACCGGGCATTAGTGAACCACTATCTTTTACTCCGGCCATTCTTTTTAGTTTGGATTCGAGTAAGTCGCCAAAGGTGCCGAAGATTGAAGAGATGGCGGCGATGATAATAATCTCCTTAACAACAAAATTAAATTGCCATGCTATTAACCCTGTAACTACCATAGCCAGCATAATACCTCCTATTGTACCTTCTAATGTTTTTTTTGGTGAAATTTTCGAGAGGGGTGTTCTACCAATAAATGAACCTACAATGTATGCCATGGTATCGTTTATCCATATTGAAGCGACGATTGCACATGGGACAACTTTAAAATGCCAATCCGGAGGATAGATATAACTTATATTAGGTTCCGCTATAAAATACTCAGCTCGCAAATCCATCATCAACCCCCAGCTCAATGAAATATAAATTAGCCCAAAAACAGAATGCCCAATATTTTTTAATTGAATGTTTTTGGTAAAAAGCAATTCTGTTATCGGTAATATAAAGGCGATGATCAGCCCAAGCCACCAGCCAATTTCATGCAGCCGCATTCCAAAAATAGAATAGGCATCGCTGCTGAACCAGAGCATCAAACACCAGCCGGCTATCATAACTCCATACTTATGAAAAGGAGTTATTTCTTTATAGCTAGGGTCAATTAAAGCAACTAGTTTCTGGTATTCGATCCAGCAGCCAAAATGTATGACGGAAAATAAAATGAAAAAGCTCCAATGGTTCCATAACAACCCTAGTAACATCACTGCTGCAAAGATGATTGCAGTTAGTGCTCTTGTTTTGAAGGTTTGAATATTGAAAGCCATGAATAAAATATTTTAAAACGGGTGATCTTTTAGAGGTACATCATCCTCTGCATATATTTCGCTATACGTAGTAGTTGACTTTCTTCTTACCCATTCAAATAATAAGACTACCAATATAAAACTAATAGAACCGGCTAATGCCAGATTATTGGTTTGTACTACATTCTCATCATTCAACATTTCGGGGTTAAAATAAGTGGCCACTATCAACACCGCATCATAAATAAAATGTGCTGCAATGGCTACCCACAAACTTCCGCTGTACCAATATAATGCCCCCAACAATATGCCTAATAAAAAACGTGGCAGAAAACCATAGAACTGCATGTGCATGGCAGAAAATAAAAATGCTGCTACAATAATTCCTGCCCAATGTTTTTTAAATATTTTAATTAATAATCGCTGTGCGGCTCCCCGAAATAATAATTCTTCGCCTACTGCTGCCAAACCCGCAATGCAAATAATATTCAGAATCAAATCCTGCACAGTACGTTTGGAGAGTAATGCTTTTACCGTTTTGGCGGCTTCTTCTTCACCGCTTTTCATCCAATCTTGCCAGTCTGAAGGAAATGGAAAATTTCTATTTAACTCTCCCAGCCAATTTACAAGAGGAAGTGCAACGATCATTATTGCAATACCTGCCAAAAAATAAAAACCATTGGAAGATTTTTTGAGGCCTAAATATTTTTTGGAATCGGTGCTGAAAAGTCTTGCACAAATAAAAGTGGGTACCAAAAACAAACTTACAAACTGTATAACCTGCATTCCACGAATAAATGTTATCATACCGGGTTTTGAATAATCCCATTTTGACGAATCACCCATTTCTGTAATGTTGATACCCGTAATGGCGGAAAGTAATACTGTCCCCAACAGCCCCAACAAGAAAAAACTTACCAATGCAATACTGATTAATAACAGAAATTGATTGCCCGCAGATTTTGCCTTTAATAATCCTCGCATTAGTAAACTCTGGTTTTTTGATTGTAAATTTGCCGCTTGTACTCCTTCGCAAAAGCGTTGGTGTACGCTGTAAAATGGTAAAGATAGGTAACATACAACTTCCTGATTTTCCGCTTCTATTGGCACCCATGGAAGACGTAAGCGATCCACCGTTTAGGGCTGTATGTAAGGATAACGGGGCGGATCTTATGTACACGGAATTTATTTCGTCTGAAGGACTGATAAGAGATGCGATCAAAAGCCGGAAAAAACTGGACATTTTCGAATATGAACGTCCTGTTGGCATCCAGATATTTGGTGGCGATGAAGATAGTTTGGCAATGGCGGCAAAAATTGTGGAAGTTACTAATCCGGATCTGCTGGACATCAATTTCGGTTGCCCCGTTAAAAAAGTAGCGTTGAAAGGTGCCGGTGCCGGTGTATTAAAAGATATTGATCTGATGGTGCGGCTTACATCGGCTGTTGTAAAAGCCACTTCATTACCTGTTACAGTAAAAACAAGATTGGGTTGGGATGATAAGACAAGAAATATTGAAGAAGTAGCCGAACGTTTGCAAGATGTAGGCATACAGGCTCTCGCTATACATGGCAGAACAAGAACGCAGATGTATAAAGGCGAAGCTGATTGGACATTGATCGGTAAAGTGAAAAATAATCCCCGTATTAAAATTCCCATTTTTGGTAATGGCGATATAGACTCTCCTGAAAAAGCGGTGGAATATAAAAACCGCTATGGTGTAGATGGGATTATGATTGGCCGTGCCGCTATTGGTTACCCCTGGATCTTTAACGAGATAAAACATTTTATAAAAACAAGTGAGCATTTACCACCCCCAACAATTGAAGATCGTTTATTTGTTTGTCGCAAGCATTTGAACAAATCCATTGAATGGAAAAACCCGGTGGTAGGTATTAATGAAATGCGCCGCCACTATGCTAATTATTTAAAAGGATTACCCAATATAAAAGAGTTTCGCAATAAACTGGTAACGCTAACTACCGAAGAAGAAATTAATGCGGTGTTTGATGAAATTGCTAAAACATACGGCTGTTATGAGTTTGAGAAAACCCCGATCGAATTGGTGAACTACCACGAGAAATGCCCGGTGGAATAATTATTAACGATGAGTTGGTTTCTATTAGTTATAGCTGGATTATTTGAAGTAGGCTTTGCTTCCTGTTTGGGAAAAGCAAAAGAAACTTCGGGTACAACATCAACCTGGTGGATGGTAGGATTTTTTGTATGCCTGACCATTAGCATGATACTTCTTTATAAGGCCACACAAAATTTACCAATAGGCACTGCCTATGCCGTATGGACAGGTATTGGTGCTGTAGGAACTGTACTAGTAGGAATTTTTGTTTTTAAAGAACCTGCTGATTTTTGGAGACTATTCTTTATCACCACATTGATTGCATCAATAGTGGGGTTGAAAGTTGTATCGCATTAAAAACTTTGCTTCTTATTTTCTTATTGCTGTTCTTATTTCGGTATTTGCCGGTGAAACACCCGGATCAAAGTAATTCGTCAACACTCCTTCTTCATTAACGAGATATTTCGAAAAATTCCAGGTAGGAAATTGATTGCACCACCCATTCTTTGTACTATCTGTTAACCATTGAAAAACCGGGTTCTGTTCTGCTGATTGTATAACAACTGATTTTTGAGCCAACGGAAAGCTAACACCATAGTTCTTTTTACAAAAAGCAGCTATATCGGCATCCGTTCCTTTCTCCTGTTCTTTAAAATCATTTGCCGGAAAAGCAATTACCACCAGTTTACTACTGTTGTCGTTGTATAATCTTTGCAAGTCATCATATTGATTGGTGTAGCCGCAATCGCTGGCGGTATTTACCAGCAATACCTTTTTCCCTTTCAATGAGGAAAAAGAAAATTCGCTGCCATCGCTCAACTTTGTTTTCAAATCATAGAAAGAAGTTACCGGAGCCTTTACTTGTGTATTTTCCATTTTTTTTGATTTACTGCCGGTTAGTTTATTAAGCCACATAATAGCAGGATACGCCGCTTTCATTATTTTTTGCCGATACGTCATGTTTTTTGAATTACGGTTAACGATTTCTACATACACAGCAAATGCTGCAAGCAGTACCAATAGAACAATTATAAACCGTTTTAGTTTTTTCATTGTCTCCATTCTTAGTAGAATTATTCAGCTTCGACAGTTGTCAAAGCTATTCTTTTATTATTGCAGGAGGAGATTAAATATTTTTGCGCAAAGAATACTGCTAATGACTTTTACTTTATTACCCACTTAAACAATTTCAGCTTCCCTTTAAAAGGAGGATACTTAATACGAGGATCGAACCAGGTGGGAGTTTTCATCACCGATTTTTTATGACTGAAGGTGTCGAAAGAATATTTACCATGACAAACACCCATACCACTAAAACCTCTTCCACCAAACGGCAGATGATGATTGGTGAAATGCCAGCTTGAGTTATTGATACAGGCCCCACCCGCAGGTACTGCTGTTATCCAGCTATTGGCTTTTTTGTTGCTGCCCGTATACACATAAAATGATAATGGGTTTGGATTACGCTTAATTATTTCAATCGCATCTTCCATCGTGGTAAAAGAAAGTATCGGTAATACGGGGCCAAAAATTTCTTCCCGCATTAATTTATTACCCGGTATGAGATCTGTAATGATGGTTGGCTCTATGTATAAACTCTCCTTATCTGTTTTTCCGCCGTGTAAAATCGTTCCTTCTGCCAGGTAATTACTTATCCTGTCAAACTGTTTTGTATTAATAATTTTACAATAGTTATAGCTCTCTGCCGGGTTGGTTGTAAAAAATTGTTGAATCGCATTTTTTAATGCCTCAATAAGAGCTAGTTTTTGAGACTCATGCACTAAAATGTAATCCGGCGCAATGCACATTTGTCCGGCATTCGAATACTTTGCCACGGCAATCCTTCTTGCAGCTACTTTTATATTTGCATCGCTTTCAATAATACAAGGGCTTTTACCACCTAGTTCTAATGTTACAGGCACTAAGTTTTCCGCAGCCATTTTATAAATAATTTTTCCTACTGCCGTACTGCCTGTAAAAAAAACATGGTCAAAAATAAAATTGTTCATCATTTGCGGAATTACCATGCTGCCTTCACCTTCAACATATAAAATATATTCCGGTGAAAAAGTTTCTTCAATAATTTTCTTTATTACTGCTGACGTGGCCGGTGCAAATTCGCTGGGTTTTAATACCACACAATTGCCGGCTGATATTGCTCCAACCATCGGGTTTATCAGTAATTGAAAAGGATAGTTCCAGGGACCAATTACCAATACTACACCCAGTGGTTCACTAATAATCTTACTGCCTGACGGCATATTGAGCAGGTTAGTAGAAACTGGTTCGGCTTCCATCCATTGAGCTAGTTTTTTAATAGCCAGGTTGAGCTCTGTAATTACAATCCCAATTTCAGTAACCCAAGTTTCCTCAGGTGCTTTTTTTAAGTCGGCATATAAAGCATCGTACAGATCCTGTTCATGTTTCAGGATAGCTGCTTTGAGTTTTTTTAGTTGCTCCTTTCTAAAGTCGTACGACCTTGTGGCACCGCTATTGAAATATTGCCTCATTTTTTGAAGGCTCGAAATGTCTGGCATTAATTCTAATTTTATACCAAGGTAATTAAAACTCTCCGCTCCATGACTGATGAATATTACATGATGCAGGCACTAAAAGAAGCTAAAAGAGCTTTTGAAGATGATGAAATACCCATTGGTGCTGTTGTGGTTATCAATGAAAAAATAATTGCACGGGGCCATAACATGACTGAAAGGCTAAACGACCCCACTGCTCATGCAGAAATGATTGCCTTAACATCTGCCTTTAATAATTTAGGTGCTAAATATTTACCTGAGGCCACTTTATATGTAACAGTTGAGCCTTGCTTTATGTGTGCCGGAGCTATTTACTGGAGCAAATTGGGCAAAATTGTATATGGTGCAGATGATGAAAAGAATGGTTATAAAAAAACGGCTGGTTCTAATTGGCCATTTCATCCTAAAACAGAATTGATACGTGGTGTTTTAAAAGATGACTGCGCCAAGCTGATGAAAGATTTTTTTAAGAATAAAAGATAATTAATAAAAGAGGCTGCCCAGATTTCCTGAAACAGCCTCTATAAATATTAATAGTTTATTTAGTTATTGATCCCACCATAATTTATCGGCGAGAGAAGCTACGTTTGGTACATTAGCTCCGTTCTTACTTCTTTCGCCTGTTGGATATTCTAACCGGCGAATAAATGTAGGAAGAACCGCACCTACCGGAAGCCCAAAATCTTTATAGCCATAATTATGACGACGGGCATCATTCCAGGCTTCTGCATTTAAATAGGTAGCTACATATTTTTCTCTAAAAATCATATCCTTTGTTAAATTGGCCGAACCAACTGATACTGCAGCGAGATAGTCAGTTCTTTCTGCACCTGCGGGTACTTGTAATTTATCCATATTAGCATTAATACCTGCCAGGTATGCAGTATAAGCTCTGCCGGGGTTAGTACCAAATGCGGCTTCAGCTTCAATAAACTTAAGTTCGGCGTATGTAACAATAAGCAGCGGTGCTACATCACTTGTCCAGGGCGAACTAATAGCTACATAATTTTCATCTTTCACGGTGTTATTTCCAGGTGCTCTGTTACCGGCTCCATTCACTGTGCCTTTCCAAAGACCATGCGTTGTAACCGGATTAGGGTCAGTAATTTTTCTAATTCTTGGATCAAATATGCCATAGGTTACACCGTTAAGATGATCGACTAGTTGTTCAGACAACCAACCGGATAAAGTTAAGCTTGCATTATTTCTTGCTACCTGTGCCCAGCTATTTCTTAATTGAAAAGCAGCCATGCCTGCATCATCACTGTTGGAAGTGTACGCATTATCAATTGCAGTTAATACTGATGCTGCATTATAGCTTGGCAATTTGCTTACTTTGATCAACATTCTTGCTTTTAAGGCTTGTGCCGTTTTGATCCAACGGGCAAGTACACCTGCATGAATAAGATCACTTGCTACAGCCAGTTTAATAGTTGCATTTGTTTTGGCCAGCTCTACAATTGCTTCATTCAGCAAAGTAAGGGCTGAGTTATAAAGATCCTGGTGAGTATCGTACTTCGGAGTAAGTGTGCTGGTGCTAAAAGCATCCGAATAAGGAGCATTACCCCATAAATCGGAGACAAGATTTATATGATACGCCAGTAATACATTAGCCACTCCCAAATATTCGCTGGAACCTTGTTTTATAGCAAGGTTACGCATATCAGAAATATCTGCCATTGCATAATACAACGCATCCCATGTACCCGTATAATCTACTATCTGGTAAATATCTGTTGATGCACTTGCACCGGGGTTTGCAAGGTATTGTACAAGCGGGGCAACAACGCTGGCTACATTGTAACTATTTATACCTGTTTTATGAGTTGCTGTACTTAATAAAGATGGCAACGAAGGTGTAGTAACCTGGTTGGGATTATCATTTAAATCAAAGTAATCCTTTCGGCAACTTTGAAAACTAAAAACAATCACCGCTACCAGAATTAGTAAATATTTTTTATTGCTTTTTTTCATGATAACAAGTTTTTAGAATCCAACATTGAGGGTGAATAAAAATGTTCTGGCTGCAGGATAAGTAAATCCTGAAAAACCATCTACGTTACTACCACTGTCTGCTGAAACCGATTCCGGATCCAAACCAAAATAGTTAGTATGAAGCCAAAGGTTATTGCCCGTTAGTGTAAGGGAAACATTCCTGATAAACTTTTCATTAAACAATTTTGCAACTGGCAAATCGTAGGCAAGGCTTAATGAACGTAAACGTATCCACGATGCATCTTGTATAAACGGTTCTGAAATAGTACGGTGATAATTACGATAATATCCTTCACCATAATTCACCCCATCCGGGCCTAATGCCTGCCCAAGCCATACTGATTTTGTATTTTTTGTCCCGTCAGCCAGTACTCCATCAAAAACTTTAAAATCTCTACGGTCCAGTGTATAATCAGCAATACCAAAAGCTGAAAAGAAATTCTCTAAGCGATTATATTTTTCAAAACCCCAACGGGCATCAAACAAAGCAGATACTGTGAATCGTTGATAACTAAATGTATTGGAAAGACCACCTACCCAATCTGGTTGCGAGTTACCTAACAATTTTTGACTTGAGACAGGTGCTAATACGGGGAAGCCATTTGCACCTATTACCATCGGTCTAGTTTTATCTGTTCTTAGCGGGTCGGGAGTATCAGTTCCATAATAACGCAAATAATGAGTTCCATATAAATTTCCATATGCTTCACCAGGAATTAATTTCATCGTAACAGCGGCATTACCATAACCAGGGTGTACTGCATAAGGTATTTCAGTAAGGCCTTCTCTGATACTTAAAATTTTATTCTTATTGGCCGAATAGTTCAGGTTAAAATCCCATTGAAAATCACCTGCCTTAATTGGTGTAGCTCTCAGCACCAATTCAACTCCTTTGTTACGCATACTTCCTGAGTTAACTGCTGCTCTTACATAACCGGTAGCTGACGATACATTTACATTAATAATCTGGTCTTCACTGATGGAATGATAATAAGTAAAATCAAACCCTAAACGGTTTTTGAAAAAACTCATTTCTAATCCGCCTTCAAACGTATTGGTAAACTCAGGTCGTAAGTTCGGATCGCCTAAAACTGAACCCCTGGTAAAGCCGGTGCTACCCGCTGGTAAACTTGTGTATGCTGCATAGCCAGTCGATGTGCTATAAGGAGCTGCGTCTTTACCAATTTTAGCGTACGAGAGACGAAGTTTACCATTCGTAATTGCATTGGGCATTTTAAACTGTTCAGAGAAAATATAACTTAAACTAACTGAAGGATAGAAAAAAGAGTTGTTAGGTTTTCTTAGCGTAGACGTCACATCATTTCTACCAGTAATGGAAAGAAAAAGGTAATTTTTAAAATCCAAAGTAGCTTCTCCAAAAAGACCCATTAATCTGTATTGAGATAAATTATCTGTAGCCTGAAGCACTGCAGCATTTCCCAGATTAAACCAATCAAACACATTTAACCTGGACCCAAGCACTCCTTTAGAGCTAACTCTTCTATCATATACATCCTGTCCCAAACGAAGTGTTGTATTAAAATTCTTTCCCACTTTGGTAGAAGCAACAGCCATAAAAGTGGAGTTAATAGCTCGGAAGTTGGTGTTATATTCTCCTACAAAACCTTCTGCATTATCATAAGCTCTTTCTCCCACAATTCCTCTAAGACCTGGAGCTGTACGTAACCGATTATCTGTGTAGTTATCTATACCGATACGGTAGCTAAAATTTAACCATGAAATAGGATTATAGTTTAATGAAAGACCACCTACAAAACGATTTACATTATCTTTTAACTTATTAGTTGCTGCTCCATAGATAGGATTATTTGTTCCTCTCCATTTTTGAGTGCCGTCTTCATTTATATAATCTCTCACATCCCATCTTCCAGAAAAATAAGCAAGGCTTTCTCCAAAACGATCCGCATCATATTTATATCCTCCCGAATTAGCATAGCTTAAATTGATGGATGATTTTAATTTATTGCTGATTTTAATATCAGTGTTCACACGGGCAGAAATATTTTTATAATCAGTAAAGTCAAGCATACCGGTTTGCTTAAAATAAGATAAGGAAGAAAATATTTTTATGGCTTCAGTTCCACCTGTGAGGTTAATAGTATTACGAAACTGAGTTCCGGTTTTGTATGCCCTTTCATAATTATCAAAAAGTACATCGGGGTGAGTTGGATCGGGTGCAACATTTCCCGGGCCGGTGCCTGCTTTTGCCTCGGCAATTGTTGGGCCCCATGCTGGTCCTAAGCCAATAGGTGTGTAAACGCCTAATATACCAGCCGTATAAACATTTTGTACCGCCGGATATTTATTTACCCTATCAAACCCATAAGAACTATTAAAGCTAACTCTTACACCATCACCCTTTCCCTTTTTTGTAGTAATTACCACTACCCCGTTAGCACCACGCAGTCCATATAGTGCAGTAGCAGCACCACCTTTTAAAATATTTATTGTTTCTATATCATCAGGATTAATATCTGATGCCCTGTTACCCACGGATCTTACATTATGATTAGAACCAGAGCCTAATGTAGAAGTACTATTATCTAACAATACACCGTCAATTACAAAAATTGGTTCATTGGATTGCCCAATATCGATAGAATTAATTCCTCTTATTCTAATGCTGGCACCTTGACCGGGTCCACCACCTACACTTGAAATAGTAGCACCTGCTACTTTTCCTTGCAATGCATTTACAAGATTTGGCTGACGATTAATGTTGAGATCTTCCGACTTCACCTCTTGTGTAGCATAACCAAGAGCTTTTCTGTTTTTTGAAATACCCATTGCCGTTACCACCACTCCCGTCATCTCTCCTGCATCTTGCAGTACTACATCATAAGATGTGGATGAACCAACCGCAACTTCCATAGCTGAAAATCCGGCAGAGGAAATAACTAATACTGGGTTAGCTCCAGTAACAGTAATGGTAAATTTTCCGTTATCGTCAGCTATTACACCATTCCTGGTGCCTTTTTGCTGAACACTGGCCGAAGGAACTACTTCGCCTTTTTGGTTTTTTACAATTCCTGATACTTGCCGGCCTTGGCTAAAGACAAGTAATGGCATAGATAAGAAAAATACCATCCATGCTAATAACATGTTTTTTTTCATAAGCAGTTAGTTAAGAGTATGTTTTTAAAATATGTAAAATCGGTATTCCCAGAAGTATGTCGCACTAATCAGCACAATGCCGCAAAAAATTACGCATAAAACAGCAATTCTTAAAAAAAATTTCTCCCCAGTAGTTCAATGATTATCAATTGCTTCTAATATTCTGTTTAAAAGTAAAGTAGAAATTAATTATCTAATATCGACAAAATATTCTGTTGTCGAAAAGAGGAACTAAATCACAGTTTTCATTTCATTCAAGCATACATCAGTAAATTTGCATTCTTAAGTTTTATATCAATCACTATTTAAATCATTAATCTTATGGCATTTACATTAGCTCCTCTTCCTTATGCACACGATGCGCTGGAACCACATATTGATACACAGACCATGCAAATACATCATGGCAAACATCACCAGGCTTATGTTGACAATCTTAATAAAGCTATTGCAGGCACTCCTAACGAGGAAAAATCATTAGAAGAATTAGTAGCAGCCGCTGGTTCTATTTCACCTGCTGTTCGCAACAATGGTGGCGGTCACTGGAATCATACTTTTTTCTGGGAAAGTCTTTCAGCAGACGGTGGCGGAACGCCTTCAGGAAAATTAGCAGATGCAATTACTGAAGCGTTTGGTTCTTTTGATGCGTTTAAAGAAAAATTTGCAGCCGCTGGTATGACAAGATTTGGTAGTGGTTGGGCCTGGTTAATTATAAAAGATGATAAGCTTGAAGTATCATCCACGCCTAACCAGGATAATCCATTAATGGATGTTGCTGAAGTAAAAGGAACACCAATATTAGGTTGTGATGTGTGGGAACATGCCTACTATTTAAAATATCAAAATAAAAGAGCTGACTACCTGGCTGCATTTTGGAATGTGGTAAACTGGGATGAAGTGGCAAAAAGATTTGCGAAATAATTTTTATCAACGGAAAATAATTAAAGAGACTGCTTAATGGCAGTCTTTTTAATTTATACCAGGGTTGTTTAATTTATTAACCGCTTCCATTTTATTATTGACATGAAGCTTTGCGTAGATATTTTTTAGATGCTTCTTTACTGTATGCTTACTTAAAATTAATTTGTCGGCCACTTCCTGAAAACCGATTCCTGTAGCTACCAATTGCAACACTTCATTTTCTCTTTCTGTTAATTCAGATAAGCTGGTTCTACTTTGATTTTGATGAAAGGCCTGAATTACTTTACGGGCAATGTAACGGCTCATTGGCGAACCCCCACTGTGTAATTCTTTTAGTGATTCAATAATTTCCAGCGGCATTGTATCTTTTAAAATATACCCCGATGCTCCGTTTTTTAATGCGTTAAACACAAATTCATTATCATCATAAAAAGAACAAACCATACATAACACTTCTGGGGTTTGTTGCTTGATAACAGAAATTATATCAACACCACTTTTACCTGGTAATTTAATATCGATAATTGCAATGAAGAATTATAAAGTAATCTGAATTGTTTATCAGCGTTACCAATCCCTCCCGATAATGCTTATCGTCTTCAATAATTGAAACCTTAACCAAAGCCTTTAATTTAAAAACTAATATACAGAATAAAAGCCTCCCTAAATGTAGTTAGGTGTAATGAAGTTTTGATTATACTATGGTACAGGATCGTATCCGCCTCCTCCCCAGGGATGACAGCGGGAAATTCGCTTTATGGCCAGCCACATTCCTTTAAATACACCATGCTTTTTTAATGCTTCTGCTGCATAATGAGAGCAGGTGGGAGTATATCGACATTTAGGACCAAGGATAGGCGAAATAACCCATTGATAAATTTTTATCATTGCAATAAAAGGGAGGCTCAATAATTGCAACAATTTTTTCACTGGCTGACTGATGATAGTTGATTGAGTTTGTCTATCGCTTTACCTACTGCATCAAACACTTGTTTGTATTCGGGCAATTCTTTTCCGGTATAAATAAAGAAGATGATCAACTTTGATTGTAACAATTGTTTTTGCAAACGCCAGGCTTCTCTCACTAATCGTTTTACCCTGTTCCTATCCGTTGCTCTTTTAAATATTTTACTGCTTACTCCCACTCCAAACTGATGCGAGGTGCTTTCTGTGGTATTAGTAATAAAAAAAATACGAAATGGTGCTTTTCAGCCGCTCATTCTTTCCTAATGTAAATTGTTTTGCCATGCTGGAAATAAAATAGCTCCAGCAAAACTGGAGCTATAAAATTATCGAATCCTCCCTTACCACACCTTGGGGCTTTGGGGAATACTTCTTATTTCAGTTTACTCTCATCAGAAACAGTCAGCTTCTTACGGCCTTTAGCACGGCGACTAGCCAATACTTTACGACCATTGGCAGTTGCCATACGCTTACGAAAACCATGAACAGTTTTACGACGCTTACGATGAGGTTGGAATGTACGTTTCATTGTTTTATACTTTTTTCACTTTTATGAAATACGAACCGGGAGAACAGTTCAGGTTTCAAACCTTGTCTGCCGTTAGGCAGGTTCACCAGCAAATCACCACATCCGCTGTTTGTGAAAGGACGGCAAAGGTAAGGGAAGCAAGCCAGAAGTAGAGGCTAAGAGGGATGAAATTTATACCAAAGCAGAATTATTGATTTTTCATTTTGCTTTGGCAATAATGATCTTCAAACAGGCTGATAATCAACGGAATTATACTCCTAAGTCAACATGTTTGGAACTTACTGCTTCTCCATAAAAAGTACCGGCATGGTTGTCGAAATCTTCTGTTGAATCAGTTGTATAGAATTTCCGATCGCCATTTTTACTGCATTGACCCTCCATTTCAGGATGCCGTTGCAAATAATCAGCAAGACTGTCAGCTACTATTTCTCCTTGTGAAATCAATTTTACTCCCACCGGGAGATACTCAATTATTTTTTCTTTAAGCAATGGATAATGTGTACAGGCCAATAATATTACATCTATTGTTGGGCCCTTTTCAAAAATATTATGCAAATACTTTTTTACAAAGTAGTCGGCACCATTACTAGTATGCTCATTACTTTCTATCAAGGGCACCCACATCGGGCATGCTTCCTGGTAAACTTTTAGTTTGGGAGAAAATTTGGCGATTTCCAGAGGGTAAGATTCAGAAACCACTGTTCCATTTGTTGCCAACACTCCAACATTCATTGTTTCAGAGAAGGTACCAATTACTTCTGCTGTAGGCCGTATCACTCCCAACACTCTTTTACCGGGAGCAATTTTTGGCAAATCGTTTTGCTGAATTGTTCGTAATGCTTTTGCAGAGGCAGTATTACAGGCAAGAATTACCAATGAACAACCCTGGTCAAAAAACCATTGAACACACTGTAATGTATAATGATAAACTGTTTCAAACGAACGATTGCCGTATGGAGCTCTTGCGTTATCACCCAAATACAGATAATCATACTCAGGTAGCTTGTTTACTATTTCTTTTAAAACAGTAAGACCACCATACCCTGAATCAAAAACACCAATTGGGCTTTGCTTTTGCATACTGCAAAAATAGGGTTGATAAGGTCTGGCTCAATCAAAAAAAAGCCCTTGCTAATTGCAAGGGCTATCTAAAATTATTGATATTAATTATCTGCCTGCGGGCTTAGGCACATTTATCTTAAGCTTAGTTGCTACCAATAGAATCATATCATCCGCTTCCGGTGCTACTAACAACGACTCTTTAGTAAGCACATGAGTATACCCCTTTTCTTTTGCTACTAATTTAATAGCATCATACACTTTTTTGTAGATAGGTGCTAACAACTCATTTTGCTTGGCTTCAATTGCCTGGTTAACTATTTGCTGCCAGTTTTGAATCTGGTAGATCAATGTGGGTAATTCCTGTTCAATTTGTTTACGAACAGCCGGAGGAGTTTTTACCGAATCTCTGTAAACGCTGTCTTTATATTGGTATAAAGAAACAATTTGTGCATACTGAGGATTGATAGAATCTGCCTGGTAACGTTCGAGCAATGAATCTAACTTGCCGGTTTCAGGCATTAGTCCAACTACATTGTCAACACTGATGTAACCAAATTTTGATTGTGCAGTAGCACTCTCTGCGAATAAAAGGCCAGCGGCCAATGTTAGTACTGTAAAAAAATTTTTCATCTGTTTTGTTTTGTTTTTCGCCTCACCTAGTTAATGAGGCCGTTTTATTGCTTTACTATGATTATGCAAAATGGAATTTAGTTGTCTGCGCAGTGTCGTATAAACTTCCTTTTGAATTTTTTAACAAACTCTTCCTTCGTTGAGCTTAGTTCCTGACTCCCAAATCTTTCAGCACATCTTCACTCTTGTCCAATTTTGGGTCGGCAAATATAATGGTAATTCCCTCACTTTTATCGAGTACAAAATCGTAGCCTCTGGTAACCGCCATTTTTTGAACGGCGTTGTAAACCTTGTCCTGTATGGGTTTTACCAATTCTTGCCTTTTTTTGAACAAATCTCCTTCAAAACCAAAGCGTTTGCGCTGCAGATCCCGGAGCTCCTTTTCTTTATTAAAAAGTTGATCTTCTCTTTTTTTCTTTAAATCATCGCTCAACATTACCTGTTCCGCCTCAAAATCCTTGTACATTTTGTCCAGCTCGGTTTGCTTGCCATCAATTTCTCTTTGCCATCCAGCGGCAATATCATCAATTTGAGTTTGAGCCTGTTTGTAGTCGGGCATTTTATCCAATATATACCTTGTATCAATGATGGCATATTTCTGTGCTTCTGCAACAATGGTTATCAGGCACAAGCTAAGGGCTACTAACAAAAATTTTTTCATGTGATAATTTTTTGAAGTTTGTATTAGCAACTATTATTCCGGTTCAAAGCCAAGCATAAAGGTAAATCTCGTTGCACCTTTTAAACCTTGTTGACCAGGCGTAATACGATCCAATCCAACGCCATAATCAAATCCAAGCAAACCAAACATCGGCAGGAAGAAACGCATACCTACACCAACACTGCGGCGTAAACGGAATGGATTATAATCCTTATAATCATGCCATCCATTAGCAGCTTCAAAAAATGTAAGTGCATATATTGTGCTGCTTGGATTAGTTACCAATGGAAAACGCATTTCCAATGTGTACTTATTAAAGATGGTAAAGAATCTGCTCGCATTTTGCTGATCAGGGTTCAATGATGGGTCTGAGGTTTCATAAACCGGGTAGCCTCTATGTGCTATAATATCATACCCCAATAAACCAAAGTTGTTTGTTAAGCCTGCATCACCCACCTGGAAACGTTCAAATGGTGAATAATCAAGCTTGTTGTTGTAGCGACCCATAAAACCATACTTGGCAGCTATTTTCATTACAAACTGGCGATTTTTTTCTGCCCCCATTGCTTTACCAATTGGCACATACCATTCTGCATTAAATCTCCACTTGTGATACTCTGGTGTTTTATAAGGATTTTTTGAAGTGGCTATATTCTTATTAAATAAAGAGTAAGGTGGTGTAAACTGAACAGTTGCTAAAAAGTTGGATCCGCTGGTTGGGAAAATTGGATTGAAAACAGAGGACCGTTGTAAGCCAATTTTAAGACTGATGTTACTTGAAGTACCATCACTTAAGCCCTGAAATATTGGATAGTTCCGAAGTTTATATTGCGTAACATTTAAGGTGTACACTAAACTAAAATAGTCATCCGGCCATTTTAATTGTTTGCCCAACGAAACGGAGAAGCCATTTGTTTTTAAATAATTGGAATCTGATCTTGCATTGTCTATTTGTCCAAATTGATTAAATGCATTAGAAAATTTACTGCTGTTTACGCCAAAGGTGAGTGAGTTTCTTTTCTTACCACCTAACCAGGGTTCTGTAAATGAGAAACTGTATGAACGGTAAGCTCTGCCATTTGACTGAACCCGCAGACTTAGTTTTTGACCATCACCAGTAGGCAATGGATCCCAGGCCTGTTTCTTCCAGATATTTTTTATAGAGAAGTTGTTGAAAGTAACACCCAATGTTCCTGTAAGTCCAACACCACCACCCCAACCGGCAGAAAGCTCTAACTGGTCGGATGATTTTTCTTCCAGCTTCCAGTTGATATCAACGGTTCCATCGCTGGCATCAGGCACCACACCAGGGTTAATTGTTTCCTGGTTAAAGTATTGAAGGTTGCCCAACTCTCTTTGCGAACGAATTAATTCTGAACGGCTAAATAATTCTCCCGGAATAGTTCTTAGCTCCCGGCGAATTACATGGTCTTTTGTTTTTTCGTTCCCGGCAATGGTTACATTCTTTATTCTTGCCTGTGGTCCTTCGGTAATTCTAATTTCATGATCAATTGTATCATTGTATACAGCAGTCTCTACCGGTTCTATCCGGAAAAAAAGATAGCCATCATCCATGTACAAACCGCTGATGTCTCCGCCTTCTTGCGAAAGTTCTTTACCTATTCTTTTATTCAACAAAGCAATATTGTACACATCGCCTTTGTTGATGCCCAGCAACAGATTTAAAACAGAGTCAGTATATTTTGAATTTCCTTTCCACGCAATATTCCCGAAATAATATCTTCTTCCTTCGTCCACTTTGAGATCTAGATTCAGATTGCCGGTTTTCTTTAATGTAATTGCTGTATCTGCGACAATTACTGCATCTCTATAACCCTGGGAGTTATAATAGTCCAATACTTTTTCTTTGTCTTCTTCGTATTTTGTTTGATCAAACTTAGCTCCACTAAATAGTTTGAAACGGAAATAAGGATCTAATAATCTTTTTGTTTTACTGAGCGAAAGAAAGCCCCAGTCATTTACATATTGCTTAAATGAAAAAGGTTTGCTTTCTCCATAAGGACTTGGCTCATTATCTGCCTTAAGGGTGAATTTGCTCATTTCTTTGGTGCCCTTCATCTGCTTTTTCAATCTGCCATCTTCTATACTTTCATTACTATAGAAACGAACATTGTCTACTTTTACTTTATTTCCTTTGTCAACATAAATGTTCATTGAATTAGAGTTAACAAAAGCCGGATCAGGTTGCTCTTCAATACGTACACTTACATTACGATAACCTTTCTCTGCATAAAACTTATTTATTTTCTCTTTTATATCTCTTCTTGTATTTTCCGTAATGATCGTTTGCTTCGCCAGGTTTATTTTACCTTGTATCTCTTCTTGTTCTGTTTTCTTAATGCCGATGAATTTAAAATTGCCTAAGCGGGGACGTTCCTGTACATTAATTTCAATCCATACTTTATCATCATCCACTTTTGTAACATACATCTGTATATTGGCAAAAAGTTTTTGACGCCATAAATTGGCAATTGATTTTGAAAAAATATCAGCACCCGGATGCATGAATTTATCGCCCTGTTGAATGTTGGCGATAGAATAAACAATAGCTGTATCTAAATATTTGATACCCGTAACTGTAACGTTTGCCACAATGTATTCCCGGGGAATACGGGCATTTTCCCATTCCAATAATTTAGGATCTACGGAAGTAGGTCGGGTAGTATCTTCTTGTGCATTCACACTGATTGCAAGCATCACAGCAGTAATCAAAGTGATACCAAGTCTTAGTAAAAATCGTTGCATGATTAATTGTTCTGGTAGTCTTCCCTACTTTCGGGACTTAATTAATTTGTTATCTGCGATTTATAAATAAGCCGCCATTTGGATCAGGCGGCAAAATAACGGTAAATATTTGAAGTCTTTGTTAAAGAAAACTGCAAATAGGCTAATCGAGCCAAAAAAAATAAAGGAGCCAAAACCACAAATACAAGTAATTATCAGGAAAGGGGCTGATTCTCTTGTAATTGTTCGCCGGTTTTGCCAAATCTCCGCTCTCTTCCCTGGTAGTCTAAAATGGCTTCATACAGGTTTTCTTTTCTGAAATCCGGCCAGCGAACATTCGTAAAATAAAGCTCGGCATAAGCTAACTGATACAATAAAAAGTTACTGATTCGATACTCCCCACTAGTTCTGATCATTAACTCAGGATCAGGAAAACCACTGGTGCATAAAAATCGCTGTAATGTGTCCTGGTCGATTGCTTCTACAGCTAATTTTCCCTGTTTTACTTCGTAAGCAATGTTTTTAACAGCATTTAGCAATTCCCAGCGGCCACTATAGCTTAATGCCATTACCAGATTTAGCCCTGTATTATTTTTTGTAATAGCCAACGCCTCATCCAGTTCATTTTTGGCATAGGCGGGCAGCATACTCATATCACCAATTACATGAAGACGAATATTATTTTTATTAAGGCTCTCTACCTCTTTCCGTATAGTGCTGACCAATAATTCCATCAATCCAACTACTTCATACTCAGGCCTATCCCAATTTTCGGTAGAAAAAGCATA
>LNFJ01000069.1 GCA_001464625.1 Bacteroidia bacterium Ga0077558
TCAATTCCTATTATTTTTCCCATGTCTTTAAATTTTAATGGATTCGCAAATATTAGTCAATCATTGTGCCGTGAGGGGATAAATGCAAAAATGGCAGGTTCTTATAGTTCAGGGTTCGGAGTTCTTAGATTGTGACAGGCAAATGTTCCTTTAATGTGTAAAAGCGAAGACGTTAAACGTCCATACCATCCTTTAGGATGGCGGACATTTTCAGCCTCTTTCTATAAACTCTGAACCCCGAACTATGAACTAAGAAGTGTGAACTATTTTAGGTTTTGAGTTATTGATTGGGCGGTATCGCTGATTTTTTTTAGGAGATTGGATAATGTACTCATCATTTTACTCATTCTGTCCATGGCCATTTGAAGCCGGAGGGATTCCATCTCTCCCATTTCACTCATGGAGTCGAGGTCGTTTTTCGTTTGCTTCACCATTGCATCAACTTCTGCTTTTGAAATAGTCTTGTTAGCAGCCCCCGATCTAACCAACTTTATCGCATCAGGATTATTTCCTTTCTGTAATGCTTTTGTGCGGCTACTCAGCAGCGTAAATGAATCCAATTGTATGGCAGACATGGCTTTTCCCTTCTGCATTGAAGACAACAGTTCCCGTTGTTTTGCTTTTTGCTCATTGATGGATTTTACTTTTGCCATTATAGCTTTCAAATCTTCCTGTGCAGACTTAGACGCCTGCATTAGTACAAGAAAGGAAAGGGCTTCAATATCTCCATTATTTAATGAGCCCAATTGAGCCCAGCTGGTAGCTTGTGTTTTTACTTCAGCTTCAGTTTGTCCTTTTTGCTGTACTGTAGCGGCAGTATTCTTTACCCATGTACTGTGTTTTGGATTTATCTGTCGCATCATTTGTGTAAACAGTGCAGCAGCACCTGCTGTATCCGGCTTTTGCGAAAAGCCCTGCATGCAATAAAATGCAGTGCTGATGATAAGTAGTATAATTTTCATACAAAAGGTTTTGGTACTTAAAGTTCGACTTTTTGGTCTACAATAGAAAAGGCAATTTTCAAGAAGCACTAATCCGCCAGTAATAGTATTTTCGTTTCATAAAATCAGTTGCAATGGCCAGTTCCATTTCCGATAAACTAAAGATCAAAACCCAATTTTCCTTGTTGACCATTAATGCTCCTGCTAATTTTAAAAAAGAATTGCAACCCTTACCTGCCGGAGTAAAGATCAGCGACACAACAAAAGAGTACGACCAGGTACATTGGTTCGTACTGAACAGGGCACAATTGGAAAAGGAAATGAGTAAGGTAATGAAACTGGTAAAGCCTGATATAACAGTGTGGGTGTATTATCCAAAAGGCACATCCAAAATTCAAACGGATATTAACAGAGATACTGGCTGGGATTGCCTGATGAAAGAAAAAGATAAGCTGAGCTGGATCAACCTTTTTTCGTTTGATGCCACCTGGTCCATATTTGGTTTCCGTGCCAAAACAGATACCGATAGAAAAAAAAAAGCCAAACCAAAAACAGTAAGAGAAATATTTAATTGGGTGAACCCGGAAACCAAAGAAGTGAAATTGCCGGATGTTGTAGCAGCCGCATTGAAAAAGAATAAAAAGCAAGCTGCTTATTTTAATACACTTTCATTTACTAATAAGAAAGAATACATCGAATGGATCGTAACAGCGAAAAGAGAAGAAACAAGAACAGAACGAATAAACGGAACGATTGAGCGGCTTGGCAAACAATGGAAAAACCCGGCGAACCGGGATTAATACTAAATGGCAGCAACCCGCAAAATACATCCTGATTTTCTCTCCCTTTTAGAATTGAAAGAGAAAAACATTATTGACCTTTTTAAAGACTTACGGGAGTATGTGTTAGAAATATATCCCGACGCTAATGAAATGTTGTATCATACTCATGCATTAACATCCGTATTTTCTATTTCCGAAAAGCTATCCGACGCTTTTTGTATGATAAATATTTATACCAATCATTTAAACCTCGGGTTTAATAAAGGCACATTGATAAAAGATCCACATAAACTATTAACCGGAACAGGAAATTTGATACGGCATATTCCCGTTGCCAGTCCGGCCGATTATAGAAATAAAAAAGTAAAAGACCTGGTAAAAGCGGCGGCAGCTTTTGCAGTTGAGGATATGGACAAACCAACTGTATCAACCGGGCTAACCATTTCAAAAATCAAAAAATAACTATGTTGCATTTAAAAAGAACCAATAGCAGCGATAAAGATTTTCATAAGCTGATTGAAAAATTGGATAGCTATCTTTTTGAACAATACGGAAAGCTTCAGGAGTTTTATGGTCAATACAACAGTGTTGAGAACATTCCCACCGTAGTAATTGCTTACATAGAGAATGAACCAGCCGGTTGCGGTTGTTTTAAAAAGTTTGATGAAAGTTCGGTGGAAGTAAAAAGAATGTTTGTTGCAAACGAACATCGTGGAAAGGGAATTGGCGCAGCTATACTTACTGAATTAGAGAATTGGGCAGCAGAGCTTGGGCAAAAAACTACTGTACTGGAATTAGGGAATAACCAGCCAGAAGCTATTCGTCTATATAAAAAGCAAGGCTATTCAGTAATCCCAAACTATGGCCAGTATATAGGAATGGAAGCAACTAGTATTTGCCTGAAAAAAGAATTATCTTAATACTCCATTGCAAATAACAACTGACATATATCAGCGCATTGTAGCCGCCAAAATTTTTATTGACGAGAACTATCAAGAGGATATTGACCTGGAGCAAATATCCAAACAGGCTTTTCTCTCCCGTTTTCATTTTCATCGCTTATTTACTCATGTATATAAGAAAACACCGTATCAATATGTAACGCAAAAAAGATTAGATGCGGCTAAAGTATTATTAGCCAAAGAAGGTATCAGCATTACAGATGTTTGTAACAGCATCGGCTTTGAAAGTCTTGGTTCATTCAGTTCCTTGTTTCGCAAACAAAACGGCTACTCGCCCCAGTACTACCGCAATATCGCCTGGCTGAAAAAGAAATTAGAAAAGGAACAGCCCAAGAAATTTATTCCACATTGTTTTGTGGAGCAGTTGAAGATGTGCTGAGTAAAAAGCAAGATTCAAGAACTCCTTTCCATTATATGCACTTATTTTCGGCGTATTAAAATCAAACATCATGATAACAAAACTCTCTCATACTACTCTTTTCGTTAACGACCAGGACAAGGCTTATGATTTTTATGTAAACAAATTGGGTTTTAAAGTACATACAGATGCAATGATGGAAAATGGTTACCGCTGGCTTACGGTTAATCCTTCGCAACAGCCAGACCTTGAAGTAGTATTAATGCCAGTATTGCATGATAGCATGGTAAAAAGCGATAGTTGCCCGGAAGGTTTTGATGAAGAGACCCGCAATGCTTTTAAATTATTGATGGAAAAAGGAATATTAGGCGCAGGTGTAATGTACACTACCGATTGCAGGGCATCCTACGAAGAGCTAAAGTCAAAAGGAGTTACCATCACAGAACCCAAAGAACAGTTTTATGGGTTAGAATGTGTGGTAAAGGATGGTTGCGGTAACTGGTTTAGTATGACGCAACCGAAATAGTTCTCAGTTCAGAGTTCCGGGTTTGAGCCTGCCTGTCGGCAGACAGGTTTGGCGTGTTGGATTAAAACTTTTTTACATCATAAAAAATCTTGACTGAGATAAGGAGTTTTACTTCGCATAAACTCCTTATCTCATTTTCTTCATTACCTCTTAGCCTAATCTTCACAATTCCATTAGGATTCTTTCTCTATTTTTGATCATCAATTTATCAAATGAAAGGAAAAGGAATTCTTGTTTTAGTTTGCTTGCTCAGTGTTATTCATTCGTATTCTCAGAAAATCAATCCTGCCAATCCTGATCTTTCACCCGGTAATTTCAAACTGGATTCGCTGCCTAATTCAGAGATCAATATTCCCATTCAGATAAACCTGAAGCCCATGTATGCCATGGCGGAGAAAAGTGTTGATACCATTTTTACTTCTCCGGGTTATCCGGATGGTTGGGTACAGGATGGCTGCGATACAAGATTTAAATATTCTTTTCGAAGAAGTCCGTTGCGAATGACTGGTGCGGGCAATTCACTCAGCATTGGCTTTATGGGGTATTATAAAATTGTTGGTTCTACCCGTGTTTGTGTAAATGGAACGGTAATATCTCCGTGGACACCCGCCTGCCGCTGTGGTTTTAGTGAACCGGAACGAAGAGTGAATGTTTCGTTTACCAATTCCTTATCTGTTCAGCCAGATTTTAAAGTAAAACTTGCCGTAAAAAGAAATGAGCCACAGGCATTGGATAAATGTGAGGTTTGTTTTTGGGGGCAGGACATAACCAAACAAGTACTAAAAGGCCTGACCGCAGAGTTAGATGTTTCTAAAAAAGACATGGAAAAAACCTATGGCTCCGTTGATCTTAAACCCCGTTTTCAACAGATATGGAACCAGATGAACAAAGTGTACAACTTATACGGTTTGGGCTGGCTGAAAATTAATCCTCAAAAGATCCGCATCAATAATCTTTTCATCAATAAAGATTCGCTGAATATCTATATGGGGCTTTCGGCAAAACCTTCTATCAGTTTTGAAAAGCCGGAAGAAAAGAATTCGGTTATCCCTAATCTTGGAGCTTTCAGTAAACAACAAGGGTTTTCCATTTTTCTTGATGCAGTGTTGAGCTATGATTCATTAAGTACTATCATGAATGCGGAAATGAAGGGCAAAGAGTTTTCGTTCAAAAAGGGTTTTATTAAAAAGAAATTCATTATCGACGATTGTAAAATATATGGTGGCGGATTTGAAAAGCTGATTATAAAAATCACCTTCTCCGGTACCAATAGTGGTGTTGTTTACCTGGTAGGTAAGCCGGTTTATGATAATGAAAAACGATCTATTGAAGTGGCAGATATCGACTTCGATATAAAATCGAAAAATGTTTTGCTGGGGTCGGCTGATTGGTTGTTTGATAAAAAAATAACTAAGGGAATAGGCAAGAATGCCAAATTTGAACTGGGCAATTATATTGATTCTGCTAAGATCAACATCAATCAACAGCTAAACCAGGAATGGATAAAAGGCATCCGCAGTAGTGGTAATATAAAAGACATCAAACTAATTGGTATTTATCCAATGCAACAGCATTTGGTAATCCGTAGCAATTGTTCAGGCGATCTGTCTGTAAAAGTTGAATCGGTAAATATTAGTTTGTAGCATCTTCTTCTGCCGCTGTGGCTTTAAAAGAAAAATTTCTTTGTGCCACATAGCTAAAAAGCACAACGATGGAAATAGTTAGTATCTGCGCCAGCACCGGGTAGATATGAAATTGCTCTACAAATATTTTTAGCAGAATATAATTCAAGGCCAGGTTGAAAAGGCAGATCATAAAGTAACGGAACAGTTGTATCCTACCCTTCATATTGGAATCGCTAAACACCACATATTTGGACATAAAGAAACCGATAGGGAAAGTGATGCAAAAAGAAATGAACAAAGCGGCTATATGGCCTTTAAAGGCATAAATGCCAAAATGAAAGGTCTTTTCAAAAAAGATGTATTTGAAACTGACAAAGTAAATAAGAAGACCAAGCACTGTATTTCCACCACCTGAAGCTGCATAGCGAAAGGTCTGTAAGTTCATCAGCCTGCGAAAGGGCGGATAAAAGAAATCAATAATGGGAAGTATAAAATCCCGGGCACTATGTATATGTCTTCGCATGAATGTGCGCAAAGTTAATAGTTGGGAGAATAAAAAGACCTGCTGGCAGGCCAGCAGAGAAAAGTACTTAAAGAGGCTTTATGGATGCAGGTGCTTAATTTTGCACAAAATCAGCAAAAAGGAATGAGTATCGTAAGCCAAATAAAGCCCCTCGTAATAAAAGTGTTGAATAATTTGTATGGCCAGGAGTATAAAGAATCAGAGTTGACCATTAGTGCCACCAAACCAGAATTTGAAGGCGATTATACATTGGTTCTTTTTGGTTTTGTAAAGCAATTAAAGAAATCACCGGAGCAATTAGGTAATGAAATTGGTGAGGCTTTGGTAAATGAGAATCCAACAATTTTCTCAGCACATAATACGATCAAAGGATTTTTAAACCTGACCGTTACAGATAGTTATTGGATCAACTTTTTGCAAACTAATTATGCCAATAAAAAGTATGGTGCTAAAACAGCAAATGGTCAGAAGGTAATGGTGGAGTACTCCTCTCCCAACACCAACAAGCCAATACATCTTGGACACTTGCGTAATAATTTTTTGGGATGGAGTGTGGCGCAACTATTAAAAGAAAGTGGCTACGAAGTAATTAAAAGTTGTATTGTGAATGACCGGGGCATTCATATTTGTAAAAGTATGATCGCCTGGCAGAAATTTGCGAATGGTGCTACGCCACAATCAACCAATACCAAAGGCGATCATTTTGTGGGTGAATACTATGTACGCTTCAACGATGAATATAAAAAAGAAGTGGAAGAATTAGTGGACGGCGGAATGACCAAAGAATCGGCTGAAAAAGAAGCACCTATAATGAAAGGTACTCAGCAAATGCTGGTAGATTGGGAAAACGGTAAGCCGGATGTGATTGAGCTCTGGAAAAAAATGAATGGCTGGGTATATGAAGGATTTGATGTGACCTATAAAAGAATAGGCAGCGATTTTCAAAAAACTTATTATGAAAGCGAAACGTACCTGCCGGGCAAAAAATTTGTAGAAGAAGGGTTGAAACAAGGAGTATTCTTTAAAAAAGAGGATGGAAGTGTGTGGATCGATCTGACTGCTGAAGGGCTTGATGAAAAACTAGTCTTGAGAAAGGATGGCACTTCCGTTTACATTACGCAAGATCTGGGTTTGGCAGAAGAGAAATACGAAGACTTTACATACAACGAAAGCATTTATGTGATAGCAGATGAACAGAACTATCATATGAAAGTTCTGAAGTTGATCTTACAAAAACTAGGCAAGCCGTATGCGGATGGAATCTATCATTTAAGTTATGGCATGGTGGAATTACCAAGTGGTAGGATGAAAAGCCGTGAAGGAACCGTAGTGGATGCAGATGAGCTAATTGAAGAGATGGTAAATGTGGCAAAGAATAAAACCGAAGAGCTTGGAAAAGTAAAAGACTTTAGCTCAGAAGAACTGACAGAATTATATGATACCATTGCTCTGGGGGCTTTAAAGTTCTTTTTATTAAGAGTTGACCCGAAAAAGCGAATGATATTTAACCCGGAAGAGTCTATCGATTTCCATGGGTTTACGGGGCCTTTTGTGCAGTATACACATGCAAGGATCAAATCAATATTGAGGAAGCAGTCTGGAGCTTTAAATCAAGATTCAGCATTCGGAAGTTTGCTAAAACTTGAAAAAGACCTTATTGTTTTATTGGAACAATATACGGTGGCGATAGAACAGGCTGTTGCAGAACATAATCCTTCTGTGCTTGCCATATATGTTTTCAACCTTGCTAAAGCATTTAATACGTTTTATACGGCCCACTCAGTAAGCAATGCAGAATCAGAAGAAAAGAAACAACTGCGTCTGCAATTATCTGAAATGACAGCCAATGTAATTGCCTCAGGAATGAGTTTGCTGGGGATAAAAGTTCCTGAGAGAATGTAATGCTGAAATGAGTTTATGATTGTAAGACGGAAACCGTCATAAAATAAAAAGCCTTACATAAATTGGAAGGCTTTTTACATGCTCAGGGTTAAATAAATTAAAGACCGGCCATTTGTTTCTTCTGCTTATTAGCAGCCAGTGCTGGATCCATTTCAATAGCTTTATCGCAAAGGGCAATGCCTTTCTCTTTTTGACCACTCTTTTGGTAAGCCATACCAATCATGAATAAAGAAGAAGCGGATGTTTTATCATACGTTAACACCTGGTCCCAATATTCAATAGCTTGTGCATATTTACCTTTATAATAATATGCTTCAGCAACCATGTTTAAAATGTTCAGGTCGCTTGGTTTTCTTTTTAGAATTTCAACCAGCATAGCAACTCCCTGTTCCAGGTTGCCAACGTTCAAGTAGGCAATACCAAGATTTTCCAGGTAGTCTTTAAGGCATTTTTATCATCATGCATGGCATAGCAAATCAAACCTAATTCGTATACCCAATAATTCTTGGAAGGGTCAAGTGCTATTGCTTTTTGAAAATATGGAATAGCCAATTTATAATTCATCATATCGGCGTAGCTATGAGCAATCATGTATGGCACTTCTGCATTTTCAGGATTTTCTTTTGCCGCTTCATTTAAGAATTTAATGGCTTCGCCATAATTGTCCATGTCGTAATTTACTTTACCAACATAGAAATAAACTTTTGCTGAAGGATCAACTCTTTTTAGTTTGTCGGCATAGAGCAACACATCATCGTTTTGCTTTAATTGGAAAGATAGAGTCATCAGTTGGTTGTAGTTTACCGCACTCTCATCGCCCAATTCAACTAATTTTTTATACGATTCCCTTGCATGTGTATAACGACGAAGATCAAGATAGGCGGAAGCTAGCTCTGCAGTAATAACCTTACTATTGCCATCATACTTTGCAGCTTTTTCAAAATT
>LNFJ01000070.1 GCA_001464625.1 Bacteroidia bacterium Ga0077558
AAAGAAACTCACCCGCCGGTATTTTGTATTGGCCATGCAACAAGGCATTTTTATTTTGCTTTTTCTCTACGTCTTCTTTAATCTTTTATGGGGCTTAAATTATAACCGGCAGGGCATTGCTTACCAATTAGATTTGAAAGTAAAGCAATATACCCTTGCCGACCTTGATACTTTGACAAAGGCCATGCAGGAGAGGGTAAATTATTATGCTGCATTTGTAACCGAAGCGCAGCGGGATTCATTTGATAAAAAGAAGACCTTGTTTAATAATGCTGTGGAAGCGTATGATGAAGCAGCAAAGCAATATTCATTTTTGAAGTATCATCCAAAATCAATCAAACCATCTTTATTTAGTTATCTCGGAAATTATTTAGGCTTCCAGGGATATTACAATCCGTTTTCAGGAGAAGGACAGGTTAATACAACAGTTCCGAGATTTCTGGAACCATTTGTAACTACACATGAAATTGCCCACCAGTTGGGGTATGGAAAAGAGAATGAGGCCAATTTTGTGGGATACCTGGCTAGTAAGTCCTATAACTCCGCTATCTTTCGTTATTCCGTGTATTACGACATGTATAATTATTCAGTAGGAGAGGTATATAGAAGAGATACAACATTAGCGAAGTCATTCCAGGTAACAGTACATCCGCAGGTAAAAAAAGATCAGCAGGAGTTTAGAGATTTTTATCGCCGGTATAGAAATCCTGTTGAACCGATTGTAATGTGGGGGTATGGACATTTTTTAAAAGCCAACAACCAACCAGCAGGAAAGAGAAGCTATAATGAAGTGGTAGCCGGGCTTATTGCCTATTATAAGAAATTTGGAATAGGGGCTTTGTAAACCAAATTATTTTTAAACTGTTAAAGAGCTATGAGCAATGTTTGGAAATTTGTCATTTCAGTCAGCGTTCCTGTAATATTAGGAGGTGTAAGTGGACTTTTTAATGTATCAGCAATAGATGGTTGGTATCAAACAATCAATAAACCGTCCTGGAATCCTCCCAGCTGGATATTTGGCCCGGTGTGGACAACACTATATGTGATGATGGGAATTGCATTGTACCTGGTATGGAAAGCAGAAGCCAGTAGTATTCTAAAGAAAACAGCTATAACTTTATTTGTTATTCAATTTATATTGAACTTTTTCTGGTCATTTATATTCTTTTACCAGCAAGAAATGGGTTGGGCATTGGTAGAAATAATTGTAATGTGGGTTTTTATTCTTCTTACGATTTTTGCTTTTGCCAATGTTAGCAAAACGGCGGCATGGCTATTGGTTCCTTATATCTGTTGGGTGAGTTTTGCAACAATTCTTAATTATACACTGTGGCATTTAAATAAATAAAAACTGCCTATAAAAAGCAGTTTCAGTGTAATCATTTTAATCCTATAATCAGTGGTTAAAATTTATTCTTCCACATCATACTCTCAACAGGCCTATCCGGCTGGTTGCTGTATTTAGAATTTTTCTTTTTATCATACGACACTTCAATGGGTCCTTCCACCGGAAAATAGATTAATTGGCCAATCGGCATTCCTTTATAAACTTTTACCGGTTGCAGCCGTAGCATGAATATCAATTCCAAGACGACCCGTAGATGATTTGCCTTCTAAAAAAGGAACATGAGCATGGGTCTCCGTGTATTCTTGAGTTACACCCAAGTAAAAAATATGGGGATACAATACAATACCATCATCGGGTATTTCAAAATAATCGATTTGGTTATGCTTCTTTGCATCAATCATGTGTTCCTTATAAGTGGCAAGTGTTTTTCCCAAATGCACATCATACGAATTACTGCCCAGGCATTCCCTGCTATACGGAACCACTTTAATAGTGCCTTTCTCTATTTCTTCTAATATTCTTGTATCAGATAAAATCATAATTTATTTTTTTAATCGGCTGCATGGCTGTTCTGAGTTTATCGAAGGATCAACTTTCGTTGCATTGGACACTTCTACAGCATATCTTTACTTGCCATTTACGGACTGCCAAAGTAAACAGGAAACAGTAACTAATGCCGATTTTATAGAAGAGACTGAAGAATTCTTTAAAGGCAATGTGCCATTACACCGGGAAGTGACCCATCCGCACAAACGGCTGCAACATTTGGCCGGTAGGTTCCTTCTGCAATTCCTTTTTCCTGATTTTCCCTATCAATTGATAGAAATTGCTGATACCCGCAAACCCTTTTTGCCGGATACCCAATACCATTTCTCCATCTCTCATTGCGGCGATTATGCGGCAGCTATAGTCAGCAAAAATCAACGGGTAGGCATTGATATTGAAATTCCGGTTGAAAAGATCGGAAAGATCATGTACAAATTTTTAAGCAGCACCGAACATCAAATATTTAACCTGGTGCAAGGTTTAGGAAGTAATACTGCCTTAATGAGTTTTAATGAGCCCACTATTTTATGGTCGGCAAAAGAAGCGGTATTTAAATGGTATGGCGATGGAGGAGTGGATTTTCGCAGAGAAATTCAACTAAAAAAGCAAAATGAAGAAACAAGTATTATTGATTGTTTTTTTTCAAAAAATGAAACGGCACTAACAATTCATTACAAATTGTTTGATGGATTAGTATTAGCATGGATTGTTAACTAAATTTTATTTCTACATAATGATTTTTGAAATTTCTTTGTATAAATATTTAAACCATGAAAATAATTTTTTCACTGCTCATTATTGCCACACTGGCTGGCTGTGGCCCCAAGATCTACAAGTCAAATGAATTTGATGCTGCATTAGCTAAGCATAAAACAGTGGCTATACTTCCGGCTGATGTAACAACAACATTACGTCCCAACGAAGCAAAGAAGGTGTCTGCAGAACAATTGCAAGACATCAATGAGAAAACTGGTTTCGCCATACAGGATAAAATGTATAGCTGGTTTTTACGCCGGTCAGATAAGTTTGCATACACTGTTACTTTCCAGGATGTAACAAGAACCAATGCGTTATTGAAACAAGCTGGCATTTCTTATAATGACCTGGCGGCAAAAGACAGAACGGAATTGGCCAAACTATTAGGTGTAGATGCAGTACTTCAAAACAGGTCTAGTATGGAGAAGCCAATGTCTGATGGTGCGGCTATTGCTGTTGGAGTCATATTTGGAGCATGGGGCAATACCAATAATGTGCAGACTACTATTAATATCCATGATGGCAAATCCGGGAATTTATTATGGAAATACGATTACCAGGCTTCGGGTTCCGTTGGTTCTTCCGCTACCAATCTTGTGAATGCATTAATGAGAAATGCATCGAAGAAGTTTCCTTATAGTGCAAAAGATTAGGTAATGGTATCAAGCAGAGAAGAATTATAAATCTTCTCTGCTTGATAAATTTTATTCTTCCTCACTTCCATCTTCCAGCAAATTCAAATCAACATCGCTGCCAGAGATTCCTTCTATTGAACCACGAACATGGGCTGCACTTAGCAATACTTTATCTAATTGTTTTTCCCGTTGCTTCCAAAGTTTTTCCATAGCATCTCTTTCCCACTGTTCTGCAAATTCACGGCTGGTAAGATAATCATATAACAAATGCATTTTATCGCCACGATTCTCCTGGCTTTTTAATGCTGTTGAAATTTTTATTATTCCATCACGCAGCATTTGAACGATTGGTTTTACTTCTGCAAATGTGCAGATCCACACACCATCTTTTTCTCCAAATCTGCCCAATTCTTTAGGCAAAGCTTGTGTAACTATCACTGCTACATCCGCCCCCTGGCTGCGCATATCTGCTTTTAGTTTTTCGATCCAGTCGTTGCCAAAGTCTTTTGTTCGTTTGCTTTCGAAAATAATTTTGCCACATTCTTGTCCGAAGTTATTGCGAACGGTTTGTATGCAATCAGCACCCCGAACCCCTTTTCCTACTTCGCTTATTACATCAAATGGAAATGCAGCACTTAACATTTCTTCCAATGCCAATTCCTGTACTTCGCCTTGCAATTGCATAGAGCCTTGTTCTGCTTTGCGGCGCATTTCTTCCGCCAGCTTTTTCTGGTCGTCGAGTTGTTTTTCCAATTCTTTCAACCGCATCTGGTATTCGGTATCCTTGGCGGCTACTTTTTGCTCTTCTATTTTGCGAATTTCTTCTGTAAGTTTTTCCCTGGCTTGTTGTAATTGTCGTTGAACATTTAATTCTATTTCAGCTTCTTTGTTTTTTAAGTCTTGTTCTTTACGAAGAAAATCGGCTTCTTTTTGTCGGGCTAATTTTAGTTTTTCTTCGTTGTCTTTATTGTTTTCTTGCAATAATCGGAGCTGATTCTCAAAGTCAGCAGCAATTGTTTTTCTTAGACTTTCTTCAATCTGGGTTTGTAATTTTTGCTTTTCAGATTGTAGCTGCTGCTGGTGTTCCAGTTCTTTTTTCTGTAATTGTTGCTGAAACTCTTCTGCTTTTTTCTTTTGCCAATCAGCAGCTTTATTTCTCAATTCTTTTTCAACCTCTTCCCGAATTGCTTCGTTGGGCTCAAAAAAAGTTCCGCAGTTGGGGCATTTTATTTCAGTTGACATTGGTATTTATTCCTTTGTTTCAAATCTACAAATAAAAAAAGCGATTCATTTTAT
>LNFJ01000071.1 GCA_001464625.1 Bacteroidia bacterium Ga0077558
TCTCTGCGGCCTTCGTTTTTGTTTGGTGCATCCATAAAATAATAATATGTAAACTAAATTTAAACCTTCGGCCACTCTTAAAAAAATGAATATTGCATAATAGCTTCGGTAATTTCAATTCAGCCACCGTTTGCGTTGATTTTCGTGTGAACATTTGGCGCAAAAGCCGTTTACTTATCTTTGCGGACACTTAATAACCAAGCTCATCGGGAATGGAAAGAATATATTTTGATAATGCCGCCACTACCGCACTAGATTCAGCAGTGTTGGATGCTATGCTGCCATACATGACTACCAATTTTGGCAATCCATCCTCTATTTATTCTTATGGAAGAGAATCGAGAATGGCCATAGAAAGCTCACGGAAATCAGTTGCTAAATTATTGAATGCCCATCCCGGTGAAATTTTCTTTACCAGCGGCGGTACGGAAAGCAACAACACAGCTATTCTTTCTGCCATCAGGGATTTAGGTTGTAAGCATATCATTACTTCGCCCATCGAACATCATGCAGTTTTGCATACCGTAGAACATTACGATTGTGGCGATGAAGTAACAAGTAGTCATGTAAAATTATTTCCAACAGGGCATGTAGATTTAGAAGACTTGGAAGAACAATTAGCAGCGAAAGGAGAAACCCGTTGCCTTGTAACATTAATGCATGCTAATAATGAGATCGGTAATATACTTGATATAGATGCAGTTGGAAATCTTTGCAAAAAGTACAATGCTATTTTTCATTCGGATTGTGTGCAAACTGTTGGTCACTATCATTTGGATCTCAGAAAAACACCAGTTCATTTTATTTCTGGTGCCGGTCATAAATTTCATGGCCCTAAAGGCATTGGTATTTTATATATCAATGATAATATCAAAATAAAACCTTTTATCTACGGCGGCGGACAAGAAAGAAATATGCGGGCCGGTACAGAAAATCTCTATGGTATTGTTGGTTTTGCAAAAGCGTTGGAATTAGCGATGGCTAATCATGATGCAGATAGTCAATATATTCAGTCACTGAAAACATATATGAAGGAGCAGTTGACCAAACATATCAAAGGGGTTCATTTCAATGGCGACCAGGATGGAAAATGCTTATACACGGTATTAAGTGCGGCATTTCCAAAAACAGAAAAATCAGAGATGATCCTTTTCAATTTGGATATGAGTGGGATTTGTGTCTCCGGCGGAAGTGCATGCAGTAGTGGTGCAGATGTTGGCTCACATGTTATCCGTGCCATCAACAACAATCCCAATTTAGTGACGGTTCGTTTTTCTTTCAGCAAATACAATACAAAGGAAGAAGTAGATGTGGTAGTAGCGAAGTTGAAGGAGTTGGTGTGAGTGAAGTTGGGAATGTCGGGAAGTCCGAATGACATTTCATGGTTCTGTCCGCTTTCCTTCATTCTATGGGGATTTTTTCTCCATTACCAGAAAAGGCAATGAAATCTCAAACCTCATTGGTTGTTTCCTTTAGTCTTCCGGTCTTCCCTTGATTTTACCTTTTAACAAAATAAAATTTGCCTAATTACGAAAAATTCGTAGATTTACGAAAATTTCGTAGAAATGGAAAAGTTAACCCATGTAGAAGAAGAAACCATGCAAGCTGTATGGCGCACCGGCGAAGGCAATGTAAAAGCCTTTATGGAACAACTCGATGAAGAAATTCCTTACACCACGGTGGCGAGTATCATAAAAAATTTAGAGAAGAAAGGGTACCTCAGCAGTCGCCTGGTTGGTAATGCGTATTTATATAAACCGGCAGTTAGTGAAGATGAATACAAGAAAAAATTCATGAACGGAGTGGTGAAAGAATATTTCGATAACTCATATAAGGAACTGGTTAATTTTTTTGTAGAGCAGAAAAAATTAACAGCTAAAGAGTTAAAAGAAATCATTACCCTGATAGAGAAAGGAAACAATAAATAGTTTTTGTTTTAATCAATTAAATAATTTGTATGCCAGCAGCATTGATTTATTTACTCAAACTTTCTGTAAGCCTCGGCGTTGTGTTTTTGTTTTATCAATTGGTATTGCGTCGCCTTACATTTTACAACTGGAACCGCTGTTACCTGCTGGCTTATACACTGCTTTCTTTCATTATTCCATTTATAGACATAACACCTGCTTTGCAGGAGAATGAATTAAGCAATACCACCATGATACAATGGGTGCCTGTTTTGTATAAGCAATCAACCGGTAGCAACCTGCTTAGTTTCTGGAATATAGTATCACTGGTTGTAATTGCTGGTATGCTGGTAATGCTGGCAAGATTGGTGATACAATTATTTTCATTCCGCCGGATGAAGAAGAAAGCTAAATTAATTTCGGGAGATGACGTTAGCCTGTACCAGGTGGATGAATCCATCATTCCATTTTCTTTTGGTAATGCTGTATTCTTCAATGTTAACCTGCATACTACTGAAGAACTTGAAAAAATAATCCGTCATGAATTTGTGCATGTAAAACAACGACACAGTATTGACATTCTTTTCAGCGAAATACTTTGCCTGCTCAACTGGTATAATCCTTTTGCGTGGATGATAAGAGCAGCAATCCGTCAAAACCTTGAGTTTGTTGCGGATAACCAGGTACTGGAAAACGGCATCAACAAAAAACAATATCAATACCTGTTGCTGAAAGTAATCGGCAACGATCAATTTAGTATAGCCCAGAAGTTCAATTTTTCGTCACTCAAAAAAAGAATAGCCATGATGAACAAAAACAAATCAGCCAAACTGCACCTGCTCAGGTTCCTGTTCCTGTTGCCGGTGCTTGCTGTTATCCTTGTGTCTTTTAGAAAAGAGATAAGTGATACGCTGACAGGAAAACAAAAACAGTTGCCGCCAATCCCTGTTGCAGTTACTGATACTGTTCCGGCAGTAACCAAGCCAAACAGCAAAGGCTACATCATTAATGTAAAAGACCAGAAAGGGGAATGCCTGCTGGTAATTAAAGACAAAGCCGGTAAAGAAGTAAAACGGTTATTATTATCTGAGTGGAATGCCAATGCAGAAAAGTTTGAGGCCAATTATGGTGAAATTCCACCGCCACCACCGCCTGCTCCTGCCAAAGCCTTTCCCAAATTTTCCAGGACTATAGATAATAATGTTGATTGGATAGAAGTGTGGGTTGAAAATGGTGAAAAAGAAACCTACGATTTTAAAATTCCTGCACAGAAAGCGGCCTTCGAAAAAAAATATGGAAATATTGCTATTGCGCCCCCACCACCTGCACCTGTATCTTTATTTGAAGCACCCCTGGCACCCGACAATTCTTATTATCCGACACCATCGCCGCCACCTGCACCGGTATCTTCAATTGAAGCACCTCTGGCACCCGACAATTCCTATTATCCGGCACCACCGCAACCACCTGCAGCACCTGCACCTGTAAAGTTGCCGGCAAGTGTTGAGAAAATAAATATCAGTAATAAGAAAGCAACTGTTACATTGAAGAACGGACGTAAAGAAAATTATGATCTAAACAATGCGGAACAAAAAGAAAAATTTGAAATAAAATATGGTGAATTTGTTTCGCCACCACCACCGCCCGCCAAAGTGGAGCTTAGAGAAGTACCTGTAGCTGTTTCAGTAATAGAGAAGATAAAAATTCAAGCTTCAGTAGAGAGAGCTAATATTATTGAAGTACCTGTCAAAGTTTCTTTGCCTGCCATTCAGGGTAATCCATTAATTATAGTGGATGGTCTTATAATAAAGAACATGGAATTAGACGAGATTAATCCTAATTCAATTGAATCCATTAATGTACTGAAAGGAAATTCTGCTGTCGCTTTATATGGTGAAAAAGGTAGCAACGGTGTTATCATTATTAAAACAAAAAAGGTAGAAAAAGTAAAACCTATAACATAAACGCCATTCCTGTTTTCAGTTGTTAAAAATGACGGGTGTTAGGAGATAATTGTAATTTAAAAAGCCGGCTCGTTTTAAATGAGCCGGCTTTTTTATACTAAACATCAATAGAGTAACAATTCACTATTGACGATTCACTACAGGTAATACCATGGATTCCGCTTGGCAGCTGTTACATATCTCCGCATGTTGCGCCAAAAAGCAAGTACCATGTAAATAATAATGGGAGAGCCGAGGGTAAGCAACGAAGTGTACATAAAGTACTGCCGGATGCGGCTGGTTGCAATTCCCATACGGTTGCCGATGGCTGAACAAACGCCAAAGGCATTCCATTCCAAAAAGCTTTTGAATTTGTTCATATTGCTAATTTATAAAATTTGCCTCAACAATACAATATTGAGTTATCCAGACAGCTGTTTTTTCGTACTTTCGTAGCACATTTCAATGTGCTAATCAGGCAATTCGCCAATTTGCCAATGAATATTTCTGAGGCATCCAACGGGAACGAATGTAATTGCGCCAGGTAACACATTGTCACATTATAAAATCGCCAAATCTTCAAATCGTATGGTATTCGACCTCGACCTCATCAAGAAATTGTACAGTGAAATGCCCGCCAAAGTAGATGCTGCCCGCAAAGTATTGGGCCGTCCGTTAACATTGGCGGAAAAGATTTTGTATTCCCATCTCTGGAAAGGAGTGGAGATTAAAGATTTTCCCCGTGGTAAATCCTATGTGGATTTTGCGCCGGACAGAGTTGCAATGCAGGATGCTACTGCACAGATGGCTTTATTGCAGTTTGATACAACAGGTCGTAAAAAAGTAGCTGTACCAAGTACAGTGCATTGCGATCACCTGATCGTTGCTAAAGTAGAAGGCAAAGCCGACTTAGCAAAAGCAAAAACGGATAATGAGGAAGTATTCAATTTCTTATCTACGATCTCCAATAAATATGGTATTGGTTTCTGGAAACCCGGTGCAGGTATCATCCACCAGGTGGTGTTGGAAAATTATGCATTCCCCGGAGGTATGATGATTGGAACAGATAGTCATACCGTGAATGCAGGTGGTCTTGGAATGGTAGCCATCGGAGTAGGAGGTGCCGATGCTTGTGATGTGATGGCTGGATTGAGTTGGGAGTTGTTGATGCCAAAATTAATCGGTGTAAAGCTGACTGGTAAATTGAGCGGATGGACTGCACCAAAAGATGTTATTTTAAAAGTTGCGGGCATTTTAACTGTAAAGGGTGGAACAAATGCCATAGTTGAATATTTTGGTGAAGGTGCGGTAGCAATGAGTTGCACAGGTAAAGGAACGATCTGTAACATGGGTGCAGAGATAGGTGCAACCACATCAACATTTGGTTATGATGAAAGCATGAGCCGTTATCTTACTGCAACAGGCCGTGCAGAAGTAGCTGCTGAAGCAGATAAAATAAAAGAATACTTAACAGGTGATGCTGAAGCATATGCAAATCCGGAGAAATATTTTGACGAAGTAATTGAAATTAACCTGAGTGAATTGGAGCCGCATTTGAATGGACCTTTTACTCCAGACCTTGCTACACCCATTTCGCAAATGAAAGCCGCAGCAGCGGCTAACAACTGGCCTACCAAAATAGAATTTGGTTTAATAGGAAGCTGTACCAACTCTTCTTATGAAGATATTAGCCGTGCAGTTAGTTTAGCAAAACAGGTTTCTGAAAAAGGATTGAAATTGAAATCAGAATTCACTATCACACCAGGTAGTGAGTTAGTAAGGTATACAATTGATAGAGATGGTTTCTTAGGGGTGTTTGAAAAAATTGGTGCTACTGTATTCGCCAATGCTTGTGGCCCTTGTATCGGCATGTGGGATAGAGTAGGTGCAGAAAAAGCAGAACGCAATACCATCGTTCACTCTTTCAACAGAAACTTTGCAAAAAGAGCTGATGGTAATCCTAACACAATGGCCTTTGTTGCATCGCCAGAATTAGTAACCGCATTGGCCATTGCAGGTGATCTGAATTTTAATCCATTAACGGATACATTAACCAATGATAAAGGTGAACAAGTAATGTTGGATGCACCTACAGGTGATGAATTGCCAACAAGAGGTTTTGCTGTGGAGGATGCAGGCTACCAGGCTCCGGCAGAAGATGGAAGCAAAGTGCAGGTGGATGTAAAAGAAGATAGTAAACGTTTACAATTACTAGCACCTTTCCCTGCATGGGAAGGAACTGACTTGAAAGGATTGAAATTATTGATCAAAGCAAAAGGAAAATGTACTACTGATCATATCAGTATGGCAGGTCCATGGTTAAAATTCCGTGGTCATTTAGATAATATTAGTAATAACATGCTGATAGGTGCATTGAATTTTTTCAATGAGAAAACTGATAGTGTAAAAAATCAGTTAACGAATGAATACGGAACAGTTCCAAATACGCAAAGAGCTTATAAAGCTGCCGGCGTTGGAACAATTGTAGTAGGGGATGAGAACTATGGTGAAGGTTCATCAAGAGAACATGCGGCAATGGAACCTCGTCATTTGGGTGTAAGAGTTGTTTTGGTAAAATCATTTGCCCGTATCCACGAAACCAATTTGAAGAAACAAGGAATGCTTGGTCTTACTTTCGCTGATAAAGAAGATTATAACAAGATTTTGGAAGACGATACAATTGATGTGATTGGATTAACCAATTTCACTCCTGGTACTCCATTGCAATTAGTATTGAACCATGCTGATGGAAGTAGTGAAACAATTATCGTTAATCATAGTTACAATGCGCAGCAAATAGAATGGTTTAAAGCTGGAGGAGCATTGAATGTGATCAGAAGAGAGTTTGCAAAATAGGTTTCCATATTTATAAATTTCATTCAAGGGTTTGCTTAAGCAGACCCTTTTTTATTTGGGGTAATTTGGGGTAATTTCTCTACACCTAAGTATTTCAGCAACTTAATGCTTTAATGTTTCGTCGTAACCAATTGCAATCAAGCTCATATTGCTTGGTATAGTAGTTGCCTCTATCACTTAAACACACCAAAAATATATTTTAAAATGAAAGTTTTATTTTCTGCAGTAGCCATATTGCTGCTAAGCAATCTTGCCATTTCGCAAGTTCAATCCAAAGGAACCGTTACCATCAATGTAGCTGGTAATCGCAATAAGCAAATAAGAGTAGATAACCAGACTTATACAATTAATAACACTTTGCTAAATCAAAAGCAGCAAGTTGTTATCACTACCCTTGAAAATGCGCAACATCCGTTGGAAATTGTACGATTAAATAATAATAACAGAACGGCTACTACTAAAACTAGTTTTACTTTACGGGAAGGTTATGATCTTACTATAGCGATCAACCAAAATGGAAGTGTGAGCTCAACAGAAAAGCGGATTGTTAAGAATGGTACCGCAACTAAAAAACCTGTTACTACAGCTGTTTATAATAAAGTATATGCTGCAACGAAGGCGAAAACAACATCTGCTTCCAGAACCAGTTATCTGGAAACTGAATTCGCTACAAATAAAATGTATACATCAAGCCAGGCCAGTAAATTGATTCAATTGGTGAACACAGAGAGTTTGCGTTTAAGACTTGCAAAGCAAGTGTATACGCATATTACGGACAAGCAGAATTTTTCAGTAGTGGTATCTCTTTTAAACAGCACCTCACACAGAACCGAATTAAATAATTATACTGCATTATTAGATGATGAAAGTGAAGATGGAGATGATGATGAAGTTGTAGGGATTGTTCCTATTACCAATGAAAGATTTAAAACCATCTATAATGAAGTGGGAGCAGAAAACATAATCAACGATAGAAATTACTACCTCATTAATTTTTTCGGCAAGGATTATAATTATTATACTTCTGCACAGGTTAGTCAGCTTATTCAGCTTACTACTTTAGAAACGGAACGTTTTAATCTTGCAAAGAGTGCTTACAGAGGTGTAATTGACCATGAAAACTATAGCCAGGTATACCAGCTCTTACGTAATTCTTCTAACCGGGCAGATTTACTTGCTTATATACATTCCTATAACAATACGAATGTAAGAACAGCGATGACAGCTGCGGAATTTAATAAAATATACCAGGCGGCATCTTACCAGAATAGCACTAACGGCAGGTATAATTCAGTTAATACGGCTTTAACAACTGCAGGTAATTATTTTACTGCACTACAGGCAAAGCAATTGATACAATTGGTAAGTAGCGAAAGCTACCGGTTAACCCTTTCAAAAGCTGCATACAGGGTATTGGTGGATCGGGCAAACTATACATTGCTGAACGATCTGCTGAACTCAACTGCCAGCAAAAATGATTTTAATAATTATGTTTCTACATTCGATAATATTTATGATACGGGTGCTGGTATCGTAATGAGTGATGTGGAGTATAATAAGATAGTTAGTGAAGCATTTCAATCGGGTACTAATTTTTTCACGGTTTACCAGGTACGTCAGTTACTTTTATTAGTTAATGGAGAGAATGACAAGTTCAACATGGCGAAAAGTTCGTATGATAATATTGTGGATAGAAATAATTTTAGCCAGCTGTATGATTTATTCCCAACAGCCGCTAACCGGAATGCTCTGGCGAAGTTTGCAGAAGATATGGATAATGGAGGAGCAGTGGTTGTTAGAACCCCCATGTCTGAGAATGACTATAATTCTCTTGTAAGAAATTTGCAATTTACTTTTGGTATTGGAGCTAAAATGAGTGCTCTAACAAAAATATTTAATGAAGAAGCTAATTATTTTACGGTAGAGCAGGCCAAGCGATTAATAGAAATGGTAAGTGCAGAATCCAACAGGTTGGAGTTGGCGAAATTGTCTTATAATAACATTACTGACCCGCTAAATTTTACACAGGTCTATGATAAGTAAGAATTCCTATACAACTAATTAATTTTTTATCTCTATCTCTGTATTAAATGTCCCGGCTTTAGTCGGGATATTTTTTTGGGAACAGTTAAGGTTATATTTTTAAGTTTGTAATTAAATTTAAAAGCTGCACATGAGAATTATATCCCGCTACAGTATTGTATTGCTCGCAATTATTTTTTTGCAGCCTGTTTTTTCTTTTTCGTATAGCCAGGCCGTAAAGCCAAAGGGCAAACTATTTATAGTTGGAGGAGGATCCGTTAGTGATTCATTACGAATGGAATTGCTAAGGGCCGCTAATTGGAAAAAGGGAGATATAATTGTAGCTGTTACGCTAGCCACAGCCTATAGCGAAGAAGGTTTTGCAAATGCTAATAAAGCATTTGGTAGATTGACCGGCGAAACATGTATAAAGTTTGATTCTGCTGCCGTACATGATCCAAAAAAACTCGACACATTAAGTAAAGCAAAGATCATTTATTTCGGTGGTGGAAGCCAGAGTCGCTTTATGGAATTGATTGAAGGAACAAATGTGCAGCAAATCCTAAGGCAAGCACATTATAATGGAGCAGTTATTGGAGGTTCGAGTGCAGGTGCTGCTGTAATGAGCAATAAGATGGTAACAGGGCATGGTTTACGGGATACAGCTTATGCATCTACATTCAGAGTTTTGCAGAAAGGAAATATTGAAATAGTAAAAGGCCTGGGATTACTTGATTCAGTTATTATTGACCAGCATTTTGTCATTCGCAGCCGGTACAGCAGAATGTTATCCGCTATAATGGAGTTCCCTGATTATCAATGTTTCGGTATTGATGAATCAACTGCTGTAATTGTTCATAATGGAAAAGCCAAAGTAGTTGGAGAGAGCCAGGTAATTGTTTTTTCAAAGCCAACAAATATTCACATAGGAAATGATAATGCTTTTGCAGCTTCGTCTGTTGTGTTATCCATCTATGTGGCAGGAGAAAGTTTTGATATTAAGCAATAGTCATTTTCTTTTCTTTGAAAAGAGAAAAAGTAATAAGGCTATTAGCACAAAGCCAAGCGAACCATATACCATGTAGCTTAAGGGCATAAATCATTTTTAAGACAGTCATTCTTGGCTGTCTTTTTATTGAAAAAATTATTGAAGCATTTTTTTTACTTCAGCTTTTATATAACCATTCTCTAAGTATTTGTATAAATTTTTTCCGGGGCAGTTTGTTTGTTTAGAATAGTCTTTATGCGAAGCAAGAGTTTCATACGACAGGTTGTACTTTTTACTGCAATAAGCAATCAATTTTATTAGTGACGCTAGCTGCTGCTCTGGCACTTCCTGTTCTTCCAAATTGCCAAGACAGGTAATTAATAAATGTCCGCTTGGATCGTATTCTGTTGCAGTTTCTCCGGCAGTGGAAACAGCCCTTCCTTCATAGATTGTTCCGTTGGGTGCAATCAAAAAATGGTAAGGGATATCAGCCCATTTGCGATCGGGTCCCATTCCCCATGTCTGTATATTTTTTATCTTCCTGGCAGCATCTGCCGTCACTTCCAATTTGGTTCCTTCGTGGTGAATAGTGATTTGAACAGGTGTATGTGTTTTATAGGGTTTTGGTTCAGCCGCATTCCAGCCAGACCGGGGTGTAATTGCCACATCTGGTATTTTGTTTGCCTTTTTTGAGGGGGAGCAATTTAATGAAGCAAGCAGCAATAAAATGTAAAGAAGTGATTGGTAAGTCTTCATCTCACTAAATTAATTGATTTGATGCTAACTATTTTTACGAATTATTTTCCTATATTTTTGCAATATGAGGCTGATAATTTCATTTGTAACAATTTTATTTCTTTTCAATTCGGTATTGATGGGCCAGCAAAATAATAAAACTGACAGCAGTTTTATTATTCAATTAAACCAGGAAATTGATAATTATGTATTGAAACGAGATACAGCTTCTCTTGCGAAATTATATGCGGAGGGTTTTGTACTAAAACATGGTGATAGTCGAACCGATAGAAAATCTGCCTGGTTAACAGCCGTTGCAAAATCGAACTATAGTGTTCGGCAGCATGATTCAGTTAAAGTAGAGTTTCATACTAATGTAGCTATAGCGAAAGGGAAAATGTTGGTACAAAAATCAGGGGGAGAAACTACGGCGGTGCCTTATCGGAGTTACATCCGTTTATTTATATTCAGAAATAATAGATGGCAATTGTTGTCTCATCATACTATATATCATCAATAACCTCCGAAAGTCAATTATCCGGAGGTTATTAATATTTTCATTAAGGAGCAGTTGTTACACTGCGATTAACGTCAATCAAAGCCAGCAATCGTCCATTAGGTAGTTCGCTGGAAGAGTAATAGAGTTTTAAGGGCCCACCAGTTTGTTTTTTCAAGGCTGTGATATCTTTTACGTTACAATTCATAGAAGCGTAAGCATCTTTTACGTCTGTAAATTTCCATTCTTTCAATACTTTATTCTGACTGTCTTTAACAGTTACCATTCTGTTTTTTCCGGCACGGCCACAGTGATGGTATTTAATGGATAACTGGTCATTAGCAGAGCTTCCATTCACTCTCAAGCTTTTGATATCATCCATATTGGTTCCAAACTGTTGCAACACCACTTTGTTGTTCAGGTAAATTTCAAAACCTTCACCACCAGGGCTGCTGGTAAAAGAAAAAAAGGCGATGCTTGTAATTGCAAGCACCAGGCTTTTGCTGATAATTGATTTCATAACAAATACTTTTTTGTGTTTACAAGTAGAGAAGTTGTTTAAACTTCATTGTCAACACAAAAGAAAGTAATTTAAAAATCCGGTAGGGGCTTTCTTTGACGAAAGGTAGCTCAGGCTTGATGTATAGCGGGAATAGTTGTCAATATTTTACCTGACGTTAGAAATGCTGTTTTTTACCGTGTCATGTTTTGTCTTCATAATATTACTGATAGCTGTATAGCTCCGGTTTTCATGTTGCATCTGGCTTTGTAATTGTAAGTATTGAAGATTAAAAGACATTTGTGTTTCCTGCATTTGCTTGGTAGCATTGAGTAGCTGATTTTGGGAATTGCCATTTGCGGCAGCCTGTTTATTATTAATGTTGTCATAACTTGTTTCCAGCTTTTCTACCCGTACGATTAGCTTTTTCTGTTTCTCATCATATGCTGCCATCATAGCAAGTAATTGTTTTTTCTGCAGTTCCAGTTGTTGCAGTTCCTTTTGCACCTGCTGGTATTCGGTTTCTGCTTTGGAAAATACTTGCGCATCGGCCTTTGTAAGAGGTTTGTTTTGTAAGTTTACCTGCCCTGTTACGAGGCTGGTAATAGTCAGGAACATTAATGTTACCAGGTATTTACTTTTCATGATGGTTGGTTTTACTAAAATTACCTATTATTTTTCTCAAACAACACAGGTGTTTAATTTAAAAAGAGCTTGAACAGATGCAACGAAAAAAACCAGATGTAGATATTATCAGCGATATATTGAAGCTATCAATGGAAGCATATCCGGATTCAACGTTTGTACATAGTCTCAACCACCAGTATATTGAACGGGGGGGACTTAGTAAAAAGCAACTGGAAGGTCTGTACAACAAAGCCCTGAAAGTAAAAACAATTCCGCCGGGTAAAATGGCTACGCTGGAAGCCATCATATTAAAAAAGCATAGTAAGCATAGATCCGACCTGCCTCCCAATAAGTCACTTTATGAGAAAGATGAAAAGTATGAAAGTATGATAAAAGCGATACTTACCAAATACCCTGAACATAAAGGAGTTCTATTTCTAAAAGCAAAATATGATGGTAATGAATTATTCTCAGCGACTGAAACAGGAGAGTTAGAGCGGTTCTATAAACTTCTCAAATAGTAGAATTTTTCTTTGACAGGGTTTCTTTTTGCAGGCAACCATTTTAATATTGAAGCCGATTACTTTGTGATTCATTGATTAAAATTATTTAGTATGAAGAAAGAAAAAGGAGGGTTTCTGTTTATTTTAATTCTTATATATCTATCTGGTACGGCTCAATCAGAAGAAAAAAAACAAAAGAAACCGGTACAGATTTTTAGTTCTGAAAGAACCATAAATGCAAATACGCCGGAAACGGTGGGCATGGGGAAAATGTCATTTAAGGTCTCGCATAACTTTGGTGACATAGCTGGAAGTGCCGGTGGTATTAAGAATTTCTTCGGGCTTGATAATTCGACCGACGTTAGAATAGGATTCCAAATTGGTTTAGATGAAAATGTTGATGTGATAATTGCCCGGGCAAAAGGTGCAGGACCGCAACAACGTTCAGTTGAACTGGGTGTGAAATTCAGGGTTTTGGACCAAATAGAAGGTGATGCATCGCACCCTTTAGCTATTGCTTTTTTTGCCAATTCATCAATAGCTACCAATGACGCAAGTCCTGTTCCAAATCAGGACAATAGTTACGATGGATTTTCAGATCGGATTACAAGTTTGCTGCAACTTATACTTGCAAAGAAAATCGGGAAAGTAAGTATACAATTAAACCCTACATTTCTTACTCGTCAGTATTCCATTTCCTATGATCAGAAGAATATATTTGCTCTTGGGGGTGCAATAAGGTTGCCAGTAATTGCAAATAAGCTAAACTTAATGGTAGATTATTTTCATCCCTTCAGGAATCAAGCCAGTAAGGACTCTTTTTTTGTAAATAATAGTATTAAATTTTACGACCCATTAGGCATTGGTTTTGAATTTCTTACATCAGGGCATTCATTTAGACTAAATTTTACTAATGCAACAGAAATTCTGGAAAATAGATTTATACCCAGAACAATTTCAAGTTGGGGTAAAGGCCAGTTCAGATGGGGATTCACAATTTCTAGACAGTTTACATTGTGGAGAAGATAATTTAAAATAGAATACTATTAAAAATACTGAAAGGCAACTTTAAAGAGAGTTTATACGATATAATGAATCTTAGCAGGACCTTTTGCTGACACCAGATGAACTAACATACCATTTAAACGGCTGCGAGGCCAATAAGAGAGAGAGCCAAAAAATTATTTATAGCTCTTTCTACGGGTATGCTATGGCTATTTGCGATCGCTATACCAATAAGCAGGAAAATGCTGTCGAAATTTTAAACGATGGATTTTTAAAGGTGTTCAAAGAAATACATAATTACAAACCAGTTTACGCCGATGTTGTCAGTTCTTTTAAAGGATGGCTGCGAAAGATCATGATGTACACAGCTATTGACCATTTCAGAAAAAATCATAAACACCACCTGGTTACTTCAATCGAAACGGTTGTATACGAAGTAGCGGGAGTAACTGACAACGCACTGGAGAAAATTTCTTACGATGAAATTATTCGTTCTGTACAGCAACTATCACCCGGATACAGAGCAGTGTTTAATCTTTTTGTAATAGAAGGATTTAGTCACGAAGAAATTGCAACACATCTTGGAATTTCAACAGGCACTTCAAAATCAAATCTTTCAAAAGCAAGAAGACAGTTACAAAAAGTATTATTCAAACATCATCAAATACAAGTTGCCAGAAATGTCGTATGAAGATTTTGATAAAAAAGTAAGGGATGCAGCAGGCCAGCACCACCCCACCTACGATGAGAAAGCTTGGGGAAAAATGGAATGTCTGTTGGAGAAGCATATGCCAGCGGAAAAAGAAGATAGAAGAAGATTCATTTTCTTTTTACTATTCTTCTTGTTGCTGGGTGGGGCTGTGCTTCTTATTGTAAAACCATGGAGCAATCTTTCTTCAATAGCTGCAAAGGAAAAAACTGCTAGTAAAAATACAACTGCTGAGCAGGATAAAACTAGCGATGAAATACAGACAGGTCAAGTTCTATCACCCGATGTAACTACATTTCCCAATAATAGCCCATCTTCAGATGACAGCTCATCGCATAATAGCAAAATACTAATGGAAAATGAAAACTCTCCGCAGAGTGCATTATCTCAACCTGTCGTTGCATCTAAAAAAATCAGGAATACTCAAACCATTACTCAAAAGAAAAACGATAAACCAAATGCAATAACTAGTTCTGAATACATCACTTCATCCCCTGCACTAAAAAGAAAAGACAATCAAAAGAATAAAACAGATGTTGTTGATAATCCTGCAAGATTTCCTGAAAATAATAATCAACAAACCTCAATCGTAGAAGCTAAGAAGGATGATGTTGCTATCAGTCCAAATAACACGGTTGCTAAAAAAGATAATATAGTTAAGACTCCTGTGCCAGTAGTTGAGAATAAAACTACTTCGCCATTAATTGACCCTGTTGCGAAAGAAGCCACAATTCTTCAACAAAATGAAACTAAAAAGGCAAAATCGAAGTCTGATAAATCAAACTCATTCTTTTTCTCATTATCAGCCGGACCAGATGTAAGTGCAGCAGGAGGGGAAAAGTTGGGCAAAACGAAATTATTGACAGGCTTTGTACTTGGTTATACTTTTAATAACAAATTGACAATACGGACAGGTTTTTATAGCGGAAGAAAAGTATATGCTGCTTCACCTGATGAATATAATCCACCAGCTGATTTCTGGATTTATTATCCTTACTTAGAAAAAGTAGAAGCTGATTGTAAAGTGTATGAAATACCAGTATCGTTAAGCTACAATTTTGGTAAATCAACCAGGCATAATTGGTTTGCTTCTGCTGGTCTTTCTTCTTATTTAATGAAGAAAGAAGTTTATAACTATTACTATAAGTATGCACCTAATACTCCTACATTAAATGCAAAATGGACTGTACTTGATGAGAATAAACATCTTTTCTCTGTAATTACTTTGTCAGGCGGGTATCAAAGAAAATTAAGCAACTCTGTTTCGTTGATGCTTGAGCCATACATTAAACTTCCGTTATCCGGAGTTGGCTATGGTAAAGTAAAATTGAATAGCGGAGGTGTGCTAATGACGTTGTCTATTAAACCATTTAAAAAGACTACTAAAGAAAAATAGTAATCAAGTTATCAGCAGAGGCAACCCATAAAAGATTTTCAGCGATTGAAAAGAAAAACTGTTTATGAAAATTTTTGCGGTAGTTGCACAAATTGTTGCAATCTTCTTTTCATTTATTTTAATAAGCGGCTCCTGTGGTAAAGGAGGTGGTGACACTCCTCCTCCGCCGCCAAATCCTTGTAGCGGTGCTACAGTTGCTGTAACTGCAACCACCACTAGCCCAACAACCGTTGGCGGAACAAACGGAGCTATTACAGCTTCTGCAACAGGTGGCTCAGGGTTTACTTATACTATTAATGGTGGCGCATTTCAGGCATCAGGTTCATTTACAGGATTAGCAGCAGGAACTTATACTGTGATTGCAAAGAATAGCAATGGCTGTACCGGAAGTGGAAGCTTCACAGTAACTGCAGCCCCCGATCCATGTGCAGGGGTAACAATAAATGTAACGGCAATATCTACTAATCCCACAACAGTTGGTGGCACCAATGGAAATATCATAGCATCGGCAACGGGAAGCACAGGGTTTACTTTTAATATTAATGGCGGCTCATTCCAGGCATCAGGCACATTTAATAATCTTGCTGCGGGAGCATACACTGTTATTGCAAAAGATGCTAACGGATGCATTGGTACAGCAACTTTTACGTTAGTAAATCCAAATCCATGTGCAGGCATTACAATAAATGTAACCGGCACAACAACCAATCCTTCAACTGTAGGCGGTGCTAATGGTAGTATTGTAGCATCAGCAACAGGAAGTACGGGTTTTACTTTTAATATAAATGGAGGGGCATTCCAAGCATCAGGCACATTTAATAATCTTGCTGCGGGAGTATATACTGTTATTGCAAAAGATGCTAATGGATGTACTGGTACAAATGCTTTTACATTAGTAAACCCCAATCCATGTGCGGGGGTAACAATAACTATTAACAATACTGCTACTGGCAATATTCCCTGTGAAGCTAGCAATGGTTCTATCACAGCATCTGCAACGGGCGGTGTTGCCAGTTATACTTTCAGTTTAAATGGCGGTGCATTTCAATCATCAAATATTTTTGGAAGCCTTGGTCCGGGCAATTACACGATAACTGCAAAGGATGCAAATGGTTGTACTGGCGCAAGTGGTAGCACAACTATTAGTAATTTACCAGCAGGACCATTATTTTCTTCAGTAAGAATAGTGCTCCAAAATAATTGTGTGGGCTGTCATAACAATTCTCAGGCAGAAGGTGGAATGAATTGGACTGTCGATTGCAATATTGTAACGTTTAAAGATCGAATACAAGCAAGAGCAGTTAATTCAAATCCATCTGTTATGCCGCCTACCGGAGCGTTGACGGCATCAGACAAACAGAAAATCACTGATTGGATAAATGCAGGTGGTAAATTCTCCAATTAGTGGTGTAAGTGTGTCTTTTCGGGGCTGCTATATCTTAGCAGCCTCCTTTTTATTTTTAACAGAAGAACATAGAATTGAAATAACACTGGGAAAACCTGTATTGACAGTTATTTACCCCATCGAAAAGTTGAGATATCAATACCAGCCAGGTCAAGCACTCTGTCAACAACTGTTGCAGCAACTTCTTCAATACTTGCCGGGCGGCTATAGAAGGATGGAGTAGCAGGACAAATAATTCCTCCGGCCAATGTTACGGCTTCCATATTGCGGATATGTATTAAACTATAAGGCGTTTCCCGAACAACGCAGATCAATTTTCTTCTTTCTTTCAATATAACATCCGCAGCTCTTGTAATAAGGTCGTTTGAAACACCAGTAGCAATGCGGCCTAAAGTTCCCATGGAGCAGGGGATAATGATCATGGTATCATATTGCCCGGAGCCAGAAGCAAAGGGAGCCATAAAATCAGTAGTGCTATAGAATTTCACCGGAAGTGTAGCGTAGGATTTATCTGCCAATTCTGTTTCCCAAACTTGTTTAGCATTTTCCGTCATTACAACAGAAAGGTCAGACAATTGGTCCTTTGCGGCCAGCAGTTTTTCCAATAAATTTTTTGCATAGATCGAACCACTGGCACCGGAAATTGCTACTACTATCTTTTTCATGTGTATATAAACCGATAAAGTTGGGTAAAGGTTGTGGAAGATAAATTAATTTACGCAAACGGTTGTTTATAGAAAACTTGTAGATGTAATACTACAAGATCGTTGTTGTCACATTGAGTGCAATCAACAATTTGTGTTTTGTGTACATATTTTGAAGAATGGCTTAAAAAATGATTACCAAATGTTTTGTGTTATGGTATTATTAACGATATTAGCTTTGAATTTTCATAGGATAAGGTTTAATGGTTAATGGTTTTTGATTAGGGCCCCCGACTCTCGAGTCGGGGTTCTTTTTTTAGTACCATCTGATTTTGAAATAAAGTCGATATAAAAAATCCCCATCTCATTCAAAAGAGACGGGGATTTTTATTTTGTGTTTTATAATATGTTAGAAACCTTTTGGCTGTTTAGCTGGTTCAGCAGGTTTCTGTGTATTCTCATTACCCATGTTCTCCATGATCCAATTGGTCATTTTACTCCAGAGATGAAAACTGGTATTATCCAGTCCGCCGGAGATACCATGGTTCTTATTTGGATAATATGCACTCTCAAAATCAATATTGCTTTTTACTAATGCACTTATCATTTGGGTGGCATTTTGAAAATGCACATTATCATCAGCTGTGCCATGTACAATTAAGTACTTGCCTTTTATTTTATCAGTATGATTAATTGGAGAATTGTCATCGTATCCTTTAGGATTCTCCTGTGGTGTACGCATATATCTTTCCGTGTAAATGTTATCATAGAATCTCCAGGATGTAACCGGGGCAACTGCAATAGCTGCGCTAAATACATCACTGCCTTTGGTGATAGCAAGAGAACTCATAAAGCCGCCATAGCTCCAGCCCCAATGGCCGATATTGTTTTTATCAACAAAAGACATATTGCCAATATACTTAGCCGCATCGATCTGGTCTTCTATTTCAAATTTGCCTAATTGCAAATACGTTTTCTTTTTAAACTCTTCTCCACGGTAACCGGTGCCGGTATTATCAACACTCACCACTATAAATCCTTTTTGTGCCAGCATTTGGTGCCATGAACTAACTGCGCCAAAGCGGTTTCCTACTTGTTGTGAGCCGGGTCCTCCATAGTTGCAAAATAGTACCGGGTATTTTTTTGAGGCATCAAAATTTGCCGGCTTCAGCATCCAGCCATTTAAAGTATCGCCTTTGCTATTCGGCACTTTAATGAATTCTGCTTTACCATAGCCATATTCTTCGGTCTTTGCTTTCAGTTTACTATTCTCATTGATCGTTTTTACAAGAGCAGTGCTTATGTTTTTCTTTTTATCAATAACGATATTATTCAGTGTTACAGATTGTGGTGTATTGAGGTCTGACTTATAATCCATGAATTGTGTAAAGTCATTTTTCATTTCTGCACGGTGCCATCCTTCGCCTTGTGTTAGCTGGTAAGTTTTCTTAGCATCGAAATCTGTTACAAATAAATTCCGGTCCATCGGTCGGGGGAAAGCCATGGTATAAAAAATACGACGGTTCTTTTCGTCTACTCCATTGATTCCGGTTACTTCAAAATTACCTTTACTGATCTGTGTTTTTGTTTTACCATCAAGACTGTATAGATAAATATGATTAAAGCCGTTCATTTCACTGGTCAGCAAATAATTTTTACCATCTTTCAAAAACTGCCAGTCGTCGTTAATATCAATGTAGTATTTGTTTTTTTCCTGGTACAACGGCGTGGCAGCCCCTGTTTGAGCATTCGTCGCTAATAATTTCAAATCGTTCTGGTGACGATTCATCCAGAATACAACCAGCGAATTATCATCCTGTGTCCATTTGATGCGGGGAATATAAATATCACCCTGCTCATATTGTGCTTTTGCTTTGGTGCCTGCTGCTACATTGTAAATAAAAATATCAACGGTAGAATTACCATCGCCGGCTTTTGGATATTTATATACATATTGTTTGTTATGCTCATTATCATATTGCGTAAAGTGGAACTCTTTTACGTTGCTTTCATCAAAGCGGTAGTAAGCAATATAATTTCCTTTAGGGCTCCATTGAAATGCTTTAGTAAAACTGAACTCTTCTTCGTATACCCAATCACAATTACCATTGATAATGTGGTTCCATTTGCCGTCGGTTGTGATAGCTTTTGCATTGGCTGATGCCACATCATACACATACAGGTTGTTGTCTTTTACATAAGCAATCTTACTGCCATCCGGAGAAAAGCTTGCATGCATTACTTTGCCGGTATCTAATTTTAATAATTTGCTGCTGGCAAAATCATATACGTAGCTGTATGCTTTGGATGAATGACGATAAATGCTTTCACGGTTGGTGAAGATCAACACTCGTTTTTTATCATCGCTGGGCTGATAATCTGATAGCGACAGTTTTTTATCTTGATCTTTAATGTTAGCCGCAATTAAAAGGCTGTCCATCGTTTCGCCGGCAAAACCGGGTACAAACTCACCCCGAAAAGTTCCTTTCTTGTAAATGTCTTCAAGAGTAATTTGTTTTTGCTGGGCCATTGCCATCAGCGGTAGCAAGAATACAAAGAGAAAAATCTTACGCATAACTGAATTAATTTTTAGTGGTAAATGTACTGGAAACAGGGCAAAATTTGATGCCGTATATGTAATAGTCGGGTATGGGGAGGGAATGGTTGTGAGTCAGGAGTGGGAAGTCATTAGTCAGGAGTTAAAAGGTCATCTTATGGAAATTCCTTTTAAAGTGACTCTTAGAATAAATTCTTCTTGAAAAAACTATTATTTAAAATATTTGCTTTGGCATTTTTTCTGAGCTGTACTAATAATGAATATAAGCAACCGGAAGCTATGGAGTTAGAAGAGATTGCAAAATTCGCTTTAAGTAAGCAGGTTAAGCTTGTTGTAGATTCTTTACACCTAGATTCTGATAAACTAATATTTATAGATGAACCTCCTAGAATACTACGAAGCGTTAGGATCGACTATGCAAATAAAGGTACTATTGAATTTTTTTTCGGAAGGACTTCAATAATTTCAGACATCATAACTACAAAGGAGCAATATTTAAGCAAGGTTGGTAAAAAGGTCATTGACGTAGTTGAATGGAGAAGTTATGATGGCAAGAAGGGTTCAATTAGGAACATAAAGGTCTACTGAACAATATTCAGGATATTCGAAAATGCTGAGTAGAATTCATACAGGACAAGTGTGATTATTGTTCCCTTTACCCAAAAGGAAACAATAACAGAACAAGTTCGCAAGGAACGATGATAGTAGTACTGAAGTTAGGGTCATAAAAAAAGCTCCCGCTAAAAAGGGGAGCTTTGCTATAGTTTCAGTATCTATTTATGCTTTTACTTCTGCCATATCAGGTATCTTTTCTGATTTATATTCACCTGCATCCAATTTCTTTTTGGTAGCAGAAAATGCTTCCAATGTTTTTTGAATGTCTTCATCCGTATGCACCGCCGTTGGAATAAGACGATAAATGATATGTCCTTTTGGAATAACCGGATACACTACGATGGAACAGAAGATGTGATAATTCTCCCGGATGTCCATTACCATAGCTGTTGCTTCTGGCACATCACCTTTCATATAGATTGGTGTTACCACAGAATCTGTTTTACCAATATCAAATCCTCTTTCTTTTAAGCCGGCTTGTAATTTTCTGGCATTTTCCCACAACTTATCTTTCAATTGCGGCTGTGTTTTTAAAAGCTCCAATCTTTTTAAGTTACCTACTACCAATGGCATCGGTAAACTCTTTGCAAATATCTGGCTGCGGATATTGTAGCGGATATAATCAATGATCGTTTTATCACCAGCTACAAATGCGCCGATAGATGCCATTGATTTTGCAAACGTAGAGAAGTAAAGATCAATTTTGTCTTGTACGCCTTGTTCCTCACCGGCACCAGCACCTGTTTTTCCTAATGTACCAAAGCCATGTGCATCATCTACCAATAAACGGAATTGATATTTTCCTTTTAAGTCAGCAATATCTTTCAGGTTGCCCTGGTCGCCGGCCATTCCAAACACACCTTCGGTGATAACTAATATACCACCGGCTTTTTGTTTTTCTATTAAAGCAGTTGCTCTTTGTAATTGTTTTTCAAAATCTTCCGTATCGTTGTGCTTGTACACATAGCGATGGCCGGGGTGTAAACGTAAGCCATCAATAATGCAGGCATGGCTTTCTGAATCATATACGATCACATCATGACGGCTACATAGAACGTCGATGATACTTACCATACCCTGGTAACCAAAGTTGAGCAGGGCGGCATCTTCTTTTCCTTCAAATGCGGCTAACTCAGCCTCAAGTTGCTCATGCAGGTTGCTGTTTCCACTCATCATTCTTGCTCCCATTGGTAAAGCAAGGCCGTATTGTGCAGCGCCATCAGCATCTGCTTTACGTACTTCTGGATGATTGGCGAGGCCGAGGTAGTTATTAAGACTCCATACTATCATTTCCTGGCCACGGAATTTCATGCGACTACCTATTTCACCTTCTAATTTTGGAAAAGCGAAATAACCATGAGCCCTTTCACGGTGCTGACCAAGTGGCCCTGCATTCTTTAATAAACGATCAAAAATATCTGCCATATCAAGTAATTATTACCTTTTAAGAATGGCGCAAAGGTAAGGGTTTAAGCCCTTTTAGCAAAGAGGGTTATGGAAGAGGTAAGGCTTTCTTAATCAATTGATAAGATTCCAAAATAAAACATCGGCCGCTACTCAGATCAGCAATTATTAATACCTGAATTACCACCTGAATTTGATAATTTCATTTCATAATCAGTCAGCATGAAGTATATACTTTTCTTCTTCTTTTTTATGGCAAGTACCAGCTCCAACTCTCAATCTGTAAAAAGATTACACCGCAAAGCCACGTTGGTAGATACGCATAATGATGTACTCTCTTCCGGTGTTTTGGATGGGATAGATATATCTAACAGAACTACCGAAGGCCATAGTGATTTGGTTCGGTGGAAAGAAGGCGGACTGGACGTTCAATTTTTCTCTGTCTTTACAGGAGTAAAGGCAAGAAATAAAGAAGGATTTTTTCAGGATGCGGTAGCGGAAATTGATTCATTGCAAAGATTAGTAAACCGCAATCCCAATTCAATGATACTGGCTACTGATTATAGCGAAGTAAAAAAAGGAATACGGCAAGGGAAATTGGTTTCGCTGATTGGTGTAGAGGGCGGCCACATGATAGAAGATGATATGGGTAAGCTGGTACAACTTCGCAAAATGGGAATGCGATACATGACTCTCACCTGGAACAACAGTACCAGCTGGGCCAGCAGTGCAAAAGACGAAACAGAAAATCCGGCAAGCTTAAAACAGAAAGGGCTGAATGATTTTGGTAAAGACGTAGTAAGAAAAATGAATGAGCTGGGAGTGATCGTCGATCTTTCTCATACCGGCGAACAAACTTTTTATGATGCTATTGCTACAACTACAAAGCCAGTGATACTTTCCCATAGTTCTGTTTGGAATATTTGCCCTGTGTTTAGAAATGTAAAAGATGAGCAGATAAAAGCAGTAGCAAAGAATGGAGGAGTTATTTGTATAAATTTTTATTCCGGTTTTATCAGTAAAAAATGGGATGAGACACAAAAGTTTTTGATAGGACAGAATAAAAAAATTTTGATGGGCAGTAACTGGAATTCCGATTTAGATTCAATAAAACGAGAGGAGAAGTGGAAAGAATTTTATAGTGAGCAAATGAATTTGGTAAGACCGAGTATTTCTGATTTAGTTGACCACATTGATTACATCGTAAAATTGGTGGGTGATGATTATGTTGGCATTGGCTCCGATTATGATGGTGTTGGATCTCTCCCTATCGGACTTGAAGATGTAACAACTTACCCAAAAATTACAAAAGAATTGGTAAGAAGAGGTTACTCCAAAAAATCAATTAGAAAAATTCTTGGTGATAATGTGTTGAGGGTGATGAAAGCAAATTTTTAAGGATGTTAGTGTGGTATAAAAAACTTTGTTGTGGAATATTTTATTTGCTAAAAGAAAAAGCTAAATCAGATGTGCCGTTTTATGCTACTTTTATGCTGACTCTATTTCTATTTGTATTAATAATATTTGGCGTTGATAGTTTAATTTACCTTTTGTTTAATACTAAGCATCAACTTAGTAGGTATTTAGTATATGGATGTGTATTCATTTTTGCAATCCCTAATCATTTACTTGTTTTTAAGGGAAAGAGATTTTTGGAATTTTATGATAATAAATTACCACATTTAAGAGTAGTAGTGATTTTATTATTAATTTTTCTTTCTAGTTTAATTTTAATTTTGATGGGAGGTGTGAGGAATGGTAATGGATAATAGTCTTGATCTCTGTGACGTTCGGCATCAGTAGTGAAAACAAAAAAGCCCTTGAAGGGCTTTTGTATTGAAAATATCATTTCGAAATATCCACTTGCTTCACTTCACTTTCATTACCTGTTCTGTCAACAGCCGATACAGCTACTTTACTGATAACGATTTGTATATTTTGTCCTGTTGGTTTTTTAATAGTGAATGATTTTTCCTTTCCACTCACAATAGTGTAACTCCAGGTATTTCCATAAGTATAATACACTACATAATGAAAAACATCATTTTCATCAGGGTGTGACCAGTTGGTCTTTACATCACCGCTATCATGTTTAGCTGTTACAGCAGGCGCAACAGGAGCTTTATTATCCAACCACGGACTTGCTGGCACCAATGCCTGTGTTCTGTAAGGCCCATCTTTTATTCCTTTAGTCATGTTTGGATTTTTTGTTAATGATGAAATGCTCCAATGCACCACCCCTTTGCTTTCCGGTAGCATACCACGACTAATCATGATCTGACTGGTAATTTCATTTACATTTTTTGCACTGGTATCACCACCCACACTTATACCTGGCCATAGGTGACGCTTCATAGTGTTTTCTCCACTCCACCAACCGAGTAAAACAGGAAAACTTTGTCCCATTCTATTAATAGGCCAATATAATTGCGGCGTAAAATAATCGATCCAACCTTTATTCAACCACAATTTTGCATCCGCATATAACTGGTCGTATTGATCAAAACCAGTTACCGATTCAGGATAACCCGGTCGCCAGATACCAAATGGACTTAATCCAAATTTTACATGTGGCTTTGCTGCTTTTATATTTTTATACAAACGTTCTATAAAAACATTTACGGCATTTCGTCTCCAATCTCCTCTTGATAATTTGCCACCATTTTGCTGGTATACTTTCCAACTGGCAGTATCCGGAAAATCTGCATTACCATTGTAAGAAGGGTAGGGATAAAAATAATCGTCGAAGTGAACACCATCAATATCGTATCTGTTTACTAAATCCATCACAACAGCATTGGAATGATCTTGTGTGCCTTGCTGTGCCGGATCCAGCCACCAATAACCTTCTTTAAGAAATAAAGCCAGCTCTGGTCTTTTTTTAATAATGGAATGTTCCGTTACTTCTTTACCATCTTTATGATGTGCTCTATAAGGATTCAACCATACATGCAATTCAATTCCTCTTTCATGTGCTGCATTAATCCAATATTCTAATGGATCATAATAAGGATCAGGAGCTTTTCCTTGCTGACCACTTAAGTAATAAGACCAGGGCTCCAAATCACTTTTATACAATGCATCTGCTTGTGGTCTTACTTGTAATATCACTGCATTGAAGTTGTTGGTAGCTAAAAAGTCAAGCAACTTGATAGCTTCTTTCTTTTGTTCTTCCACTGGTAAGCCCGGTTTGCTTGGCCAGTTAATATTTGCAACAGTTGCTACCCACGCAGCTCTAAATTCTCTCATGGCTCTTGGTGTACCAGCATCTGTTGCTGTAACAGTAGTTACAGGTTTTATGGAAGTACATGCATATAATAGAATACAAGATGCAATTAGCGGAGCAACTATTTTTTTAATCATATCATTTTACTTTATAAACTTTTTAAAAGTAGTATAAAATGAAATTATTTACTGCTGGTTTATGCGGGTGGAATGTTGGGAGATTTTTCTAGAAAATAAAAAACCGCTTCTTCAAAGAAGCGGTTTAAGAAAAAAGCAGTAACAACTTATCTTAAAAAAAGCATTTCTCTGTACTTTGGTAAATACCATTCACGGTCGTCAACTAATAATTCAAGCTTATCAACATTGTAACGGATGTCATCAAAGAACGCATCTTTTACCTGGCTTTGGTAGGCAATAGCTTTTGTTCTTGTATTATCCATGTTATTACAAACTTTTCTGGCTTCGATCATTTTTTCAACCAGGTCGCTTGTTTTATTAATGTGCAATGATATTTTTTCTAATATCTGTTTTTGATTGGCGAATGTTGCTTCTGGTAATCCAGCTTCTTTCAATCCACGAATATTATTGGCTAATAAATTCTGATAGCGAATGGCCGGAGGTAAAATATGGCTGGTTGCCAGCTCACCCATGATGCGGCTTTCAATTTGTACTTTCTTAATATATTTTTCCAGTTCAATCTCATGTCTTGCTTCTAATTCACTATGAGAGTAGATATTATTGCTCTCAAATAAATGCTTGGCTTTTTCAGTAACCATTGCATCCAAAGCAAGTGGTGTGGTTTTTACATTTTCCAAACCTCTTTTTTCTGCTTCTTTAGCCCATGCTTCACTGTAACCATCACCTTCAAATAAAACTTTTTCGCTATCAACAATATACTGACGGATAACATGCATGATGGCGATTTCTTTTTTCTCGCCTTTGCTTATTAATTCGTCAACTTCTTTTTTAAATTTCTTCAACGTATCAGCCATGATAGTGTTCAACACCGTCATCGGGTTAGCACAGTTTGCTGAAGAACCAACTGCTCTGAATTCAAACTTATTCCCGGTAAATGCAAATGGAGACGTACGATTACGATCGGTATTATCCATTAGCAATTCAGGAATACTTTTATGAATATCGATCTTCAACATGCTCTCATCGGTCTCATCCATTTTTTCTGAAACTCTTTCTTTCACATCATTCAATACTTTACTCAGGTATTGGCCAATGAAAACAGAGATGATTGCAGGAGGTGCTTCATTAGCTCCAAGACGATGATCGTTTGGTGCAGAAGCAATTGATGCTCTCAGTATATCGGCATAATCATGTACGGCCTTAATTGTATTTACAAAAAAGGTAAGGAACATCAAATTGGTTTTTGGCGTTTTACCAGGCGCTAATAAATTAACACCGGTATCTGTAGCCATACTCCAGTTATTGTGCTTGCCACTTCCGTTGATGCCGGCAAATGGTTTTTCATGTAATAAAACTCTAAGGCCGTGGCGGCGAGCTACTCTTTCCATCACATCCATCAATAAGGAGTTGTGATCCACCGCTACACTTACTTCTTCAAATATTGGTGCACACTCATATTGGCCGGGTGCTACTTCATTATGTCTTGTACGGAGAGGAATGCCGAGTTTGTAAGATTCTGTTTCAAAATCTCTCATGTACGCATACACTCTTTCCGGAATAGAACCGAAGTATTGGTCTTCCAATTGTTGATTCTTTGCAGATGAATGACCATAAACCGTTCTGCCAGTCATAACCAGGTCAGGCCTTGCATTGAAAAGGGCTTCGTCTACTACAAAATATTCTTGTTCCCAACCAAGAGTAGGAGTTACTCTTGTAATATTCTTATCAAAATAATTATAAAGGAGCTTTATAATCTAATGACTCACCAGTGTAAGAAACAAAGATGGTAGGGATGCACAATGTTTTTCCCTGGCCGATCTCCATAATGAAAGGGGGAGAAGAGGGATCCCATGCTGTATAACCTCTTGCTTCAAAAGTTGCTCTCAATCCACCGCTTGGAAAAGAAGAAGCATCAGGTTCTTGTTGCACCAATGCATCGCCTTCAAATTGTTCGATTGGAGTTCCATCGCCTTTTAATGTAAAAAACGAATCATGTTTTTCGGCAGTAGTGCCGGTTAATGGTTGAAACCAGTGTGTAAAATGGGTAACACCTTTTAACTC
>LNFJ01000072.1 GCA_001464625.1 Bacteroidia bacterium Ga0077558
CTGGTGGAGAGATTGTTGATAGCGTTAAAACGAAGTGACATTTGGTTATAATTTTGGGCAAAAAACGGCTATTGCTTCAATTATTCCAATTATTTTTTGCTATAATGTTTATTATTTCGACTTATTGTGAATAAAATGACTAAAAAATTAATTAAAGACGCAGAAAATAGTATTATTCAACAGAATTAATAACATTATTTTTATTTTTAATATTATTTGAAAACATCTTGCCTAATCGTAGCCAATCAATCCTTGCAGCCATGGGAATAACCAAAAGCGGCATTATTACACTTCTGTATCGCACAATTGCTCCCAAATTGTTTACACTAAATCCGATGGTAAGTAAAAGCGAAGCGGAAAAGAAAATGCAGAAATAAACAAGGTTTTTTGACCTGATGCCGTTGGTTCTGCAAAAAAGGAAAAGAAGAAACATCAATAAAATCAAATTGATTTCAATTGCGGCTGCTAAAGAAAGTATGTGTCGTACATCACTTGGATAAGGTCTTATTGTAGAAAGATTAATTGCCTGGGGAGTATTCTTTAAAAAACTTATAGCCGTCGGTTCCAGTTCTTTTATTGGTATACTTGAGTTACCGCCTTTTAATTGCATAAACTCCTGCTGTTTGGTAACTACTGCCTGCGGAAAATCGAGCTGCGGATTTATGTAACGGGCATTAAAAAAAAGCAGACCAAAAAACATATATACTCCAGCAAAAATGGCAATGCCAAATTGGGGTCGTCTATTCGCTATTAACCAGGCTACAATAGCCGGGGCAATGATGATGATGATAAAATTTCTTAGCGTCAATAACAAAAGGAGGCCGGCCAATAAATAAAAAAATCTTTTAAATCCTAGTCTTTTGTCTTTATGGCTGAAATAGATAACGTAGATAATAAGCGAAATACTGGTAAAAATTAGTCCCTCTTTATGTAGTCCACTGGTCCAATATAAAAAAGAAGGAACAAGAAATGTGGCTAACAAAACAGGAATTTTTTTACCCGGAAAAACATCTGTCATTACTCTGTAAATGGCAATTGCGCCAAAAAGAGTAATAAAAGAATAGAAAATAACATTTACATAATAATATCCAAAACTAAATACATTGAAAACGGAAAGAATTTTAATAAAAGTATTTCCCTTCAGGTCATTCCAGTAAGAGTCATTGGAGCTGAAAAATTTGTTCACTCCACCATCGTAAGGGTCACGAAAAAGATTAGTGAAATATTCACCGGGGTTATTATATAATAAATGATATTCTTGTATGCCGCTGGCATGATAACCCCATGTATCCTGCATTTGTGCCAGCCCGCCATAATAAAGACCAATCCAGCCGTAAAAGATCCCGGCCATAATCTTCAATAAAAAAATTATGATCAGTTGTGCTTTACTCAGCCCGGTTTGAGTAAAGAATTTTACTTTGGTAGTTAACCAGGCAAAAAATATTAAATAAGCAACAAAAATCAGGTACTCCAACGTAAAGGTTTGTGGCACAAAATAAGAGATAAATACTGCGCAGGGGAAGTATAACACAACTATTTTTAAACTTATGCTATGTGTCAGCATAAAGTTGACAAGTTCTGTTTTATACCATGACGCACAAGCCTTAAATTTGCAACTCGTCAGCCAAAGCTTTAGTGAAGGCTTGGCACTATCCCATTTCTAAATTATTATAGCCTCCATGGAAGTAACAGTAAAAACAGCACAACAGCTTCGCTTAACAGAGCAGGAATTTGAATTGATCAAAGAAAAATTAGGCCGTACACCCAACTTCAATGAACTCTGTGCTTTTTCCGGAATGTGGAGTGAGCATTGCAGCTATAAAAACTCTATTAAGTGGTTAAAGACATTGCCAAGAGAAGGCGGAAGAATGCTGGTAAAAGCTGGTGAAGAAAATGCGGGTTTAATGGACATCGGTGATGGCCTTGGTGTTGTTTTTAAAATTGAATCGCATAATCACCCATCTGCCATAGAACCATTTCAGGGGGCAGCAACTGGTGTGGGTGGAATACATAGAGATATTTTCACCATGGGAGCAAGACCAATTGCTTCATTAAACTCACTACGTTTCGGAAATTTAGAAGAAGATAAAACCCAGCATTTATTATCAGGTGTTGTACATGGCATCGGTCATTATGGTAACTGCTTTGGTGTGCCTACAGTTGGAGGTGAAATTTATTTTGATGAATGTTATCATACCAACCCACTGGTAAATGCTATGAGTGTGGGTATTGTAAAAGTTGGCGAAACAGTTTCTGCAACGGCACTTGGAAAAGGAAATCCTGTAATGTTTGTTGGAAGTGCAACCGGTAAAGATGGAATAGGTGGTGCCTCATTTGCATCGGCAGATATTACTGCAGAAAGCACACAAGAATTACCAGCCGTTCAGGTGGGTGATCCTTTCCAGGAAAAGAAATTATTAGAAGCTTGTTTAGAAGTAATACAAACGGGTGCTGTAGTAGGTATGCAGGATATGGGAGCTGCCGGTATTATTTGTTCTACCGCAGAAATGAGTGCAAAAGGCGAAGTAGGAATGAGGATCGATTTAGACAAAGTGCCAACCCGCCAAAGCAATATGAAAACATGGGAACTTTTGCTTAGTGAAAGCCAGGAAAGAATGTTACTCGTTGCTGAAAAAGGTAGAGAAGAAGAAGTAACAAAAGTTTTTACTAAATGGGATTTGCCTTGTTCTGTAATTGGAGAAGTAACTGATGATGGGATTCTGAACTTCTATATGAAGGGAGAATTAGAAGCCTCTTTGCCTGCACATGAATTGGTATTAGGTGGCGGCGCACCACAATACGATAGAGAATATAAGGAGCCTAAATATTTAGCGGAAATTAAAAAGTTTAATCCAGATACAGTAGACGTTCCGGAAGATTTAAAAAGTATTGCGGAACAAGTGGTAAAACTTCCTTCCATTGCATCAAAGCGTTGGATATATAATCAGTATGATAGCATGGTAGGTACAAACAATACTTCTACAAATGCACCAACCGATGCACCATTGGTAATTGTAAAAGGTACAACTAAAGCATTAGCAGTTACTACGGATTGCAACAGCCGTTATGTATACGCAGATCCTTACAAAGGAGCTATGATCGCAGTTAGCGAAGCAGCAAGAAATATTGTTTGTTCCGGTGGTCAGCCATTAGGCGTTACTAATTGCCTGAATTTTGGAAATCCATACGATCCGGAAGTGTATTACCAATTCGTACATGCTATAAAAGGAATGGGAGAAGCTTGCAGACAATTTGAAACTCCCGTTACAGGAGGTAATGTAAGTTTCTATAATCAAAATCCAGATGGACCGGTATATCCTACACCGACAATTGGGATGGTAGGATTGATAGAAGATGTGAATAACAAAATGACGTTGGATTTTAAAGAAGAAGGAGACGTTATTTTATTGATTGGCTATTCTAATAATGATATAAATTCATCTCAATACCTGGCAAAAATTTGTGGGGTTGAATTATCCCCGGCACCGCATTTTGAATTAGAAGAGGAATTGAAGTTGCAGCAAAAAATAACTGAACTGATCAGTAAAAAATTAATTGAATCTGCGCATGATGTAAGTGAAGGTGGCTTGTTTGTAACCTTAGTAGAGTCTGCTTTCCATCGAAATCTCGGTTTTGATGTGGTGGCTGCTGATTATAATGTTCGCAAAGATGCACAGTGGTTTGGCGAAAAGCAAAGCCGGGTAGTTGTGTCAGTTAAAGCAAATAAACTAAGCGAAGTGAAAGTTGCATTAGGCAATCATCCATTTGAAGAATTAGGTGTTGTAACAAACGGTTCGGTGGAAGTAGATGGGATGGAATGGGGAGCAATTGAAACATGGAAGGAGCAGTATGATAGTGCCATTGAGCGGCATCTTCAGAAATAGGCACAATAGAATTGAAAATACTTTACTAGCCTTTCATTCAGAATTATAAATCATACTAAGGTTTCTTTTTTAAAAAATACATTTCAAAGTACCTAAACGAAAATATACTTACAATAATTGAACCTGCTAAACTTGCCAAACAGAAGAAAATATACAATAGAGTACTTGAGTTAAACGCTACCTGAAAGCGAACTGAAAGTTTCAATAAGAGAATAATTACAATAGTGTGGTAAACATATAAGCCATAGCTAATTTTGCCGAGTTTTGAAAAAATACCTTTATAGTTTTTGTTGATAAAATTTTCAGACGAAACCGTCAATAATAAAAGCATACCAAACATTGCGGCAGAAATAATTGGAAATATAATTGCTCCTTTCCTTGATATTTCAAAAGTGAACTGCCAGAAAAAGAAAGCGGCTATTATCAAAACTGTAAATATGTTTTTTATAGATCGGGGTATGCGTTTTATCGCTAATCTAATGTGTGTTGGATAATTAGAAAACAAACAAGCAGCCAGAGCACCACTACAGAAATAGTCCATTTTTGATAGCAGATCCGGGTCGTAAACAGTTTTATCCGGGTATAGGATATAAATCCCAATTCTATAAAGAATACCAATACTCCATAAAACTGCAATTGATTTAATGATCTGGTGTGGTTTAATAATGGTGAATAATAATAACCAAAGGATATAAAAATGCTCCTCAACACATATTGACCAGAGTACTCTTAGCGGTACACCATCCGGAAAACTATCAGTAAAAATCATCCTGTAGTTTTCTGTAAAGGTTAAAAGTGTAAATAAATTAGGTTTATAACCATTATTATATGCTACTCTGGATTCATTACTAAAATAAAGTCCTGCAAATGCAATAGTAATTGCCAGAAAATACAAAGGCCATATCCTCAACGTTCTTCTTAGAAAATATCGGCGGCCATCTATGTTGCCCCTTTCTTTTTTTTCTTTAATGAATAGGTATGTAATAAGAAAGCCGCTTAATACAAAAAAGAAATCAACACCAATCTCTCCACCTGCCATGATTTTGAAAAAAAACGAATTACCTTCGAAGAAAGGAATATGTAACAAGAAAATGCGAAAGAATGCAAAAAATCGAAAGGCATCTAGTATAGGAAAGTATTCCCGCTTTTGTTGCATCAGCATTTTATCAAAAATATTTTAATTTATTCTATTTAGCAAGTATGAAAATCGACTCAGTTATTTTAGTTACAGGTGCAGCAGGGTTTGTAGGAAGTTATTTAGTTGGCTATCTTAATAAAAAGGGGTTTGTCAATATTGTTATAGTTGATGACTTTAGCGAAGAAGACAAGTGGTTTAATTTCGATGCCAAGCAGTTCTCAGCAAAAATAGAAAGAGAAGAATTGTTTACATGGTTGAAAGAAACTAATATAAAAATAGATTTTGTTTTTCACCTGGGTGCCAGAACAGATACTACGGAATTTGATTATGCGGTTCATGAGAAATTAAACGTAGCGTATTCAAAAAACATATGGACCTATTGTGTTGAAAAAAATATTCCATTAGTTTATGCATCTTCTGCGGCTACTTATGGAAATGGAGAGTTTGGATATAAAGACAGTCATGATATTGTTGAACAATTGCAACCATTAAACCCGTACGGTGTTTCAAAAAATGAATTTGATAAGTGGGCGTTGAAGCAGCCGGCACAGCCGCCTTTTTGGGCAGGATTAAAATTCTTCAATGTATATGGCCCGAATGAATATCATAAAGGCAGAATGGCAAGTATGATTTTTCATGGCTACAATCAGATTCAGAAAGTTGGAAAAGTAAAACTATTTAAATCGCACCACCCCGATTTTAAAGATGGCGAACAGCTACGGGACTTTATTTATGTAGAAGATGTTGCAGCAGTTTGTTATTGGCTTATGGAAAATGCTGCCGAAAATATTGCATCAGGTTTATATAACCTTGGAACAGGTAAAGCAAGAGCCTTTAAAGATCTGATTACTGCAATTTTTCATAACCTGAATAAGCAAGCAAACATAGAATTTATCGATACACCAGATGATATCCGTGACAAATACCAATATTTTACAGAAGCTGATATGGCCAAACTTCGAGAAGCTGGATGCCCAACTATTTTCCACACATTGGAAGAGGGAGTAGCCGATTATGTAAAAAACTATTTACAAAAACGAGAATACTATTAGTAAAAAAAAGGAGTGATTACTCACCCCTTTAATTGAAATATTCAAACCACCGAATATTAATAACCTTATTTTTTTGGCATCAACACAGCGTCAATAACATACGTAACACCGTTGCTTGAAATTACATCAGCAATGGTAATGTTTGCAACTGCGCCTTTTGCATCGGTAACTGTCCATTTACCATCTTTGTAGCCAATAGTCAATTCTTCACCTTGTACGGTTGCTACTTTTTGACCATCTTTTAAATCGGTTGATTTAAAAGCACCTGCTACAACATGGTATGTAAGAATTCCAGTGAGAGCAGCTTTGTTTTCAGGCTTTAATAAATTATCAACTGTTCCAGCTGGTAATTTATTAAACGCTTCGTTTGTTGGAGCAAATACTGTGAATGGTCCGGCACTTTTTAAAGTTTCTACTAATCCTGCAGCTTTTACGGCGGCAACCAATGTAGTATGATCGGCAGATCCTGCAGCGTTATCAACAATGTCTTTTGACGCTACCATTTTAGCACCACCTACCATTACACCCGGCTCTTCATCCATTTTAGGCTCTTCCATCTTAGCAGTGTCTTCCATTTTTGTCTCTTTATCGCTAGCCGCTTCATTGTTGCAGGCGATAAAAAGCGAAGAGCTGATTGCTGCTACAGCAAGGATAGAAAGGAAATTCTTTTGCATAACTATTTTTTTGGTTTTTATACCAAAGTGAAATTAGCTGTTAAGCCAGTTGATATTTCACTTCAGTATTAGTTGAATAATGGACTATATACGATTGGCAAACGGTTTTGGTTTTGATTTATAAATATTTATTTCTTTTGTATAGCCTTTGGCTACTTTATAGTCTGATTGACTAAACAAGCTAGAACAAATGGCGGTTCTTTATCTTTACCAAAACGAGAAAAATGGGTAAAAAAATAGCAATAATAGGAGGGGGAAATCTGGGAACAGCCATAGCGGAAGGGTTGTTGAAGAGCAAATTCAGCAAACCAGCTGATATCATTATAACTAAAAGGAATATTTCAACGCTTCAATCGCTGGTAGAAAAAAAAGTGGCGGTAACCGATGATAATATTGCGGCAGCTAAAAAAAGCGAAGTAATAATTCTTGCTGTAAAACCTTTTCAGGTAAGCGAAGTACTTAATACTATAAAAAAGGAATTAGGAACTAATAAAATTCTAATTTCTGTTGTAACTGGGGTTACTATAAGTGATATGAGGAATATTGTAGGCGAAAAAATTTCAATTTTCCGGGCTATGCCTAATACTGCTATTGCCATACAACAGAGCATGACTTGTGTTTGCGGTGATAAAGTAAGCAACACAGAAATAAAATATGTGCGGGATTTATTTAGCAATCTTGGTGTAGTGGTAACAATTGATGAAAAACTGATGGAAGCCGCCACAATACTTGGAGCTTGTGGCACTGCGTATGCTATGCGATATATCCGGGCCAATATTCAGGGAGGGATTGAAATTGGATTTGATGCGGCCACTGCTTCAATAATTGCCGCTCAAACAGTAAAAGGAGCAGCGGAGTTATTATTACAAAATGGTTCTCACCCGGAGCAGGAAATTGACAAGGTAACTACCCCCAAAGGCTGCACTATTGCGGGTTTGAACGAAATGGAGCACCAAGGATTTAGCTCTTCTCTGATCAGGGGAATTATGACTAGTTATAGAAAAATTGCCAAGGATTAATTTGCAGCAATAGTGCAGAAATCGATTTTATCTACCAGCAGAATCAGTTTATTTTTAGGATAACTAAATTGTTTTTGTTTATGAAAAAGCTACTCTCCTCTATTTTGATTCTAGCTGCCTTGAGCTTTACGGCTTGCAAAGATGAAAAGAAGGATGACAAAACAGATGCTACTACCCCTGAAAAAGTAGAAGCAACTACTCAACCTGCTGCGGCTCAAATTGCTGGAGCTGTCGCTCATGTCTGTGGTGCTGACTGCAAAGATGGTAATCATGTGTATGCACACACAGAAGTTGGACACACCTGCACAGATGCTTGTGGTACAGCACATACCTGTGGTGCTGATTGCAAAGATGGCAATCATTTATATGCCCATGGCGAAAGCGGACATACTTGCACAGATGCTTGTGTAAAAATGTAAAGAACGATTTTATTTTGAAAGCCGGAATTGCGTATTGTAATTCCGGCTTTTTATTTTGAGATTTTATTTTTTATATACCACCCCGTCTTTCATTACAAAAATTACCTTCCCAAAAAACTTTGCATCTTTTAAAGGGTCGCCATCAACTGCAACAATATCTGCAAGTTTGCCTACCTCGATACTTCCCAGCTTATCTTTTTCTCCTAACAAATCAGCTGCGTTAATAGTAGCAGATTTTATAGCTTCCATTGCCGGCATTCCTGCTTCTATCATATGAGAAAATTCAAGCCAGTTCATGCCGTGTTTATACACACCGGCATCCGTTCCAAATGCGATCTTTACCCCCGCTTTATAAGCTTTGGCAAACGTGGCTTTTATTTTTGGTCCTATCTCCAATGCTTTAGGAGTAACTAATTCAGGATAATACCCCAGCTTTTTTGCTGAGTCAGCAACAGCCGCACCTGCGGTAAGTGTGGGCACATACCATGTCCCATATTGTTTTAATAAGGCAATGGCTTCATCATCCATATTTGTTCCATGCTCAATGGAATTCACCCCCGCTCTAACAGCTCTTTTCATTCCTTCAGCACCATGTGCATGCACAGCTACCCTAAAACCATAATCTTTGGCAGTTTCAACAATGGCTTTTATTTCTTCTTCTGTAAACTGTGGATTGCTTGAACTTTTAGCAACACTTAATACACCACCTGTTGCTGTAATTTTTATTACATCACTTCCTTCTTTGTAGCGTTGACGCACTGCCTGCCTGCATTCATCGGCACCGTTTGCTACAGCATTTGCAGGTCCCGGGTCTCCCATCAAATCTGCCCGAAAGCCATTGGTAGGATCTGCATGTCCGCCTGTAGTAGCAATTGATTTTCCTGCCGTGTAAACCCTTGGCCCCTTAATAATTCCTTTGTTAATAGCATTTCGTAATGAAATATTTACACCAGTACCGCCGAGGTCTCTTACGGTTGTGAACCCAGTCATTAATGTTACTTCAGAAAATTTTACAGAGAGGTAAGCATAATCGGCAGGATTGTAGGTAAAATTTTCCATGTACCGGTTAGGATTGGTTTCATGTTCCATGTGTACATGCATGTCAATCCAACCGGGTGTAACTGTTTTTGTTTTAAGGTCAATTGTTTGGTTATTAGTACCTGGATTTGAATATCCATTTTCTACAGATACTATTTTGTTTTTTTCCACTACAATGGTCATTGCCTTTTTGGGTTCGTTAGATATGCCGTCAATCAAAGTGCCGCACCAGATATACGTTTTTTGAGCTTGTAGTATGGAAAGAATACTAAGACACAGCGTTATTAAAAATACTTTCTTCATTATAAGGGGTTGAAATACTAAAATAATACAATTGAACTTTAGTTAGTAATTTATGGTATGAAATCAAACATTCTATTATTTGGAATTATAGTCTTCTTTTTTGCTGCAATAAATTGCGGTAGTCAACAAGAAGAGTTTGCCGATCGCAAATTCATTATTGCCAGTAAAAAGACAATTAAGATAAAAGAACTTGATTTGTCGATCACTAATGATGGATGCGGACGGGAATGGGTTGGTGATATGGAAAAACCGTATTGCAACTTAAAGATAAAATTTAAAGACTCTATTTTTTCGGGGGGGCGGAGTTTTAAGCCTATTCGATTCCGAAATATTGAAATTGAAGTGGACCAAATGAATCCTTGGGGCAAAGAAGAAGACAGCATTCCACCGGGCGGCTGTAATGTGTGGATAAGGCAGATAATTAAATGACAGTCTCGTAATAATTACTGCTATTCTTTATTAACAAATCTTCTTTTCCACTTGATTTTTATCAACTGTGGATATGAAATTTATATCCCTTTAGGAGAGACCGGAAATTTCTTTTAGCTTTGCATGACCTCCCGGAATTTCTTCCATTTCTATCATTTTTACAGAAGTATCCGCTGGTCAGCTTGGGTGGGGTAAATTTCAGTTTTTTCATACTTTTTCGATTATACGGACTTTCCGGAGTGATCCGAATTGAGTGAATTGTATTTATCCACTTGTAAATTATTTTTAAAATTGAGCATACATGGCTAAATACATTTTTGTTACCGGTGGTGTTACTTCTTCGTTGGGGAAGGGCATTGTTGCGGCATCACTTGCCAAACTTTTACAGGCAAGAGGTTTAAGGGTTACTATTCAAAAATTTGACCCCTACATCAACGTTGACCCCGGAACACTAAATCCCTATGAACATGGTGAATGTTTTGTAACAGAGGATGGGGCTGAAACGGACTTAGACCTTGGTCACTACGAGAGATTCCTTAATATATTTACTTCTCAAGCCAATAATGTAACTACAGGACGTATTTACCAAACTGTAATTAATAAAGAAAGAGAAGGTGCTTATCTCGGTAAAACGGTACAAGTAGTGCCGCATATTACAGATGAAATAAAAAGAAGAATGCAGCTGTTGGGCCAAAGCGGTCAGTACGATATTGTAATTACTGAAATTGGCGGAACAGTCGGTGATATTGAGAGTTTGCCATTTATTGAAGCTGTTCGACAATTACAATGGGAATTGCCAGAAGAAGATGCTGTAGTAATACATCTTACCTTAATTCCATATTTAAAGGCTGCGAAAGAATTAAAAACAAAACCAACGCAGCATAGTGTAAGAATGTTGAGCCAGGAAGGAGTTCACCCGGACGTAATTGTTTGCAGAACGGAAAGAACTTTATCTCCAGAGCTAAGAAGAAAAATTGCGTTGTTCTGTAATGTAAAACAGGAAGCTGTAATCGAAGCGGCAGATGCACCTACTATTTATGAGGTTCCGGTGGCTATGATGCGTGAAGGTCTTGACCTGATTGTATTGAAGAAAATGAACATTACGGATTACAAAGAACCTGAATTGTCTAAGTGGAAAGAGTTTTTGGACAAATTGAAATATCCAAAAGGAAGAGTAACTATCGGGTTGATTGGAAAATACCTGGAATTGCAGGATGCTTATAAATCTATTCTGGAATCATTTATTCATGCAGGTGCCATGAATGAATGCCAGGTACAAATTACCAACGTACACAGCGAATTTATTACCGATGATAATGTATCAGAAAAATTAGCTGGTCTTGATGGCTTGTTAGTTGCTCCTGGCTTTGGACATCGGGGGGTAGAAGGAAAGATCGTTGCCGTAAAATATGCCAGAGAAAATGGATTGCCATTCTTTGGAATCTGTCTCGGCATGCAAATGGCAGCGATTGAATTTGCAAGAAATGTTTTGGGGTTAAAAGATGCTCACTCTACTGAAATGAATCCGGAAACTAAAGAGCCGGTAATTGATTTGATGGAAGAACAGAAAAAAGTTACAGCGAAAGGCGGCACCATGAGGTTGGGTGCTTACCCATGTGAAATAAAACAAGGATCTCTGGCTGAGAAAATCTATGGCAAAACAATGATCAGTGAAAGGCATCGCCATCGTTGGGAGTTCAATAATAAATATCTCGAACAGTTTGAAGAAAAAGGTATGATTGCCAGCGGCAAAAACCCGGGAACCGGTCTTGTAGAAATTATTGAATTGGCGAATCACCCATTCTTTATTGGTGTTCAGTACCATCCGGAACTGAAAAGCACGGTAGAAAATCCACAACCGGTTTTTGTAAGTTTCATTAAAGCGGCCAAAACATACTCAGAAAAAAAGATAGGTATAAAGAATCCTTTGCTGCAAAGCGAAATTATTTAAGTGACTAGTATATAATTATAAATAGGTCTGGCCAAAGCGGTTCGACCTCTTTTGCTTTATGCTGATTTTGCATCGATTAAATACCTCTTTTTCGCTCCTTACATGTTTAAAATCGCCTCTCACCGACTATCTGCTTTTGAGCTGAAAGTCTTGCCTCAGAACTCCTATCTTTGCCCACTCCAAAAAAATGACGAATGAAGTTTGACCGTAACACCGTCCTGGGTTTTGTAATACTGGCGGCTCTTTTTATTGGCTATTTTGTTTACACCAATAAGGAACAGGCTGTGTACAATAAGCAAAAAGTGGCTGAACAGAAAAAGCAGCAAGCTATACAGGACTCCATTAATCTGGTAAATAAACCAAAACAAGATTCACTTAACAGAATTGCAGATTCTATAGCAAAAGTTAGCAATGCCGGTACCTTTCAAGCCGCAATAGATACTACTGAAACAACTACGGTAGCCGAAAATGGGTTGATGAAAGTAACCTTCACCAACAAAGGAGGGCAGGTTAAAAAAGTGGAACTTAAAAATTACAAAGGCATTGATAGCTCTTTAGTAAAACTAGCCGCTACCAATTTTGATAAACTTAGCTACACAATTAACACGGCAGCAAACAAAACTGCCGAAACAGGGGATTTGTTTTTTGCTGTAAGTGATGTAAAAAGAAATGCGGATAGCTCTCAGGTAATTACATTTTCACTTGCTTCAGACAGTGCCGGCGCACCTTCTATTACGCATGAATATATTTTGAAGAAGGATGATTACATGCTTGATTTCAATATTAAATTGAATGGCGTTAATCAGCTGCTTACACAGGGAAATATGAACCTTACCTGGCAGTACACTGCAGCACAGCAAGAGTCTGATATTTCATTTGAAAAACAAAATACACAGGTAGGATATGTAGAAGATGGAAGTTTTGATTATCACACCATTGCCAGAAAAAGTAGCAAAGAGTTTGATGAATCAGTGAAGTGGGTAGGAGTTCGTCAGCGTTTCTTCTTTACTATTCTTACTGCAAAGGATAATTTTTCTTCTGGTAAAATAGATTGGACAATTCCGGACGACACTGCAAAAACAATTGTACAGTCAACGGCTAATATGAAGCTTTCTGTTAAAGCAGGGTCACCGGCAGTTGTTCCATTGAGTATATATTACGGCCCCTCCGATTATCATGTGCTTCAGAAATACGACCAGAATTACGAAAAGCTGGTAAACCTGGGTCAGGGCATTTATGCTTTTGTTCGGCCATTGAATAAATACATAATTCTTCCCATTTTTGATTTTCTAAAAGGAATAGCCGGTGGAATGGGTCTGGCTATTGCATTATTGACAATATTTATCAAACTCGTTACCTCACCCTTACTTTATAAAAGTTATTTGAGTGGGGCGAAAATGAAATTGCTTCGTCCAGAAATAGCAAAATTAAAAGATAAGTATGGTGAAGATCGCCAGGCAATGAGCATGGAGCAAATGAAAATCTTTAGAGAAGCAGGCGTTAATCCGCTTGGAGGGTGTTTACCTGCCTTATTGCAAATCCCTATCTTCTTTGCATTATTCAGTTTGTTTAATGCGGATGTAGGCTTAAGAGGGGCTGAATTCCTATGGAGCACAGATTTGTCAGCGTTTGATGATCCGATCAAAATGGGCTTTAGAATTCCATTCTTTGGTAGCCATATCAGTATTTTCAACCTTACTGCAGTATTTACCAGCTTCCTTATTTCCTGGTACAGCATGAGTATGACACCCGACCAGAGCAACCCGGTGTTGAAGTACATGCCGTATATATTCCCCATTTTCTTGTTATTCTTCTTCAACCAGCTTCCCTCGGCTTTAACATGGTACTATACCGTGTCAAACGTAATTACTTTGGCTATCCAGTATATTATCCAGAATCATATCATCAATCATGATAAGATAATGGCGAAGATTGAGGATAACAGAAAGAAGCCAAAAACCAAATCCAAATGGCAGGAACGGATGGAGCAGATGCAGGAACAGCAAAAGAAAATGAAGGATATGCAGCAAAAAAAGAAGAAGTAACTCATGTTAAGATACTCTTAAGAAGAACCGGGTTTGCCAGTAGCTACCCGGTTTTTTTACGCTATATACCACAACTGCAACTTATTGGTTAAATTGGCACGTCTTTTAGATATATAACCATAGAACAAACAAAATGAAAAAAATCACCCATATAATTACAAGTGTTTTAGCCTTGGTATCATTTACGCAGATATCAGCTCAGAAAAAGCTGACAGAGGGAACTATCTCTTACGATATAGTAATCAATACTAGTAATAAGATGCCTCAAGCTGCTGACTTATTAGATGGAGCTACCAGTGTCATTTATTTAAAGGGTAACTCAAGCCGATCTGAAATGATCAGTTCTTTGGGTACCCAGGCAACAATTATTGATGGTAAAACTTCCGCTGTAACTGTATTAAAAGAGTATGGCGATCAGAAGTATATGATAAAAATGACACAGCAAAACTGGAAAGAATCCAATAAAAAATATGAAGGTATCAAGTTTACTTATTTGAACGATTATAAGGTAATTGCTGGTTATAATTGTCAAAAGGCAATTGGTACTCTTGTGGATAATAGCACTTTTACCGTTTATTTTACCAAAGAAATAGATGCTGTGAGTAAAGATTTTCAATACCTGACTAAAGATTTGCCAGGATTAGCAATGCAATATGAAGCCTCTATGGGAAAGATGATGGTAACGTATACTGTTTCTAGTATCAGCTTTAATCCAGTATTACAAGCAAAGTTTGACTTACCGAAATCTGGTTTTCGTATAATGACTTATGAAGAAAGTTTAGGAAAAGGGAATTAATTTCTTTTTAATTGACGATTGCCAAGTTCAATTTTTACATTGCTTAGGATAACCTTCTTTTTTAAAGGCACAATATAAACGGTATTACCTCTTTGAGTAGTAACAACTGTGTTTAAACTAATATATTTATTCTCTGTAGTGGTTTTTATAACTTGGTTGCCACGATAAGTATAACCTGATTTAAGCGAAAATGAACCCGGCACAACAGTTGCTTTATCAGAAAGCAATGATTTTTTTGGCTTTGCGGAAGCTTTAGATTTTCCGTCGCCTAATGTTGCATAAGCAGCTATAGCTGATATAGCCAATAATGCTATGACTGTAAGCTTTCTGCCAACTATTTTGTAAACTATATTTAGTTTTGAATGATTCATTAATTTAGCAAAAGTAAATAGAAAAGTTAATATAAAGCAAACCGTTTATCCAGAACTTTAATACTTCCTTAACGGCGAAAATGACAAATTGTTACATCCAAAACGACAAAAAAACTCATTATTTTGCACATATGGGGAAAAGTAAGAGCTGAATAAATCCCTCTATTTTATTTAACTTGTTGGTAATAATACATTTCAGGGGGCAAAGGGATTTTGCTGTCTGACTGGCTCTTTAAAAGTTTTGCTCACCAAATGTCCGGATACATGAAAGATAATCCTTACCGGGAAGATCGGGAACAGCTTCGTGAACTGCTCAAACAGTACGAAAATCTTAAAAATGGCCGCCAAAATTCATTTATAGAAGAAGATGCTTTTGAAAAAATAATCGAATACTACCAGGAAAAAGATGAAATCCCCAAGGCGTTGGAGGCGGCCGAAATAGGCAGTACTCAATTCCCTTATTCGTCTTTATTGATGATCAAAAAAGCGGATATTCTAATTGCCGCCCGGCAATATCGGGAGTCCCTCTCCGTTCTCGAAGATGCATCACTGCTCGACAGCAGCAATATCAATTTATATATTCTGAAAACAGATGCATATCTGGCATTAGATCAGCAGGAAAAGGCCGTTGTTTTGCTGGAGGAAGCGCTGAATTTATTTGAAGGGGAAGAAAAAATTGAACTTCTTTTTGAACTAGCAGATGTGTATGATGATTACGAGGATTTTGATAAAGTCTTCGACTGCCTCAAAATGATTTTAGAAGAAGAACCTATAAATGAAGAAGCGTTATATAAAATATGTTTCTGGACAGATTTTACCGGCCGTAACGAAGAAAGTATTCGCTTACACCAGCATATTATTGATGAATATCCTTACAGTGAGTTAGCCTGGTTTAACCTTGCCGCAGCATACCAGGGATTGAAGTTGTATGAAAAAGCAATTGATGCGTATCAGTATGCAATAACAATTGATGAAAAATTTGATTATGCGTATCGCAATATCGGTGATGCATATATCAGGTTAAGAAAGTACAAAGAAGCCATCGAAATGCTGGAGAAAGTAATTGAACTGGCAAAGCCTGAAGATGTTATTTATGAAGCCATCGGCCATTGCTATGATAAACTGAAAAATTTTGCACAGGCAAGATTTCATTATCGTAAAGCCTCTCATATGCGGCAAGAGGACAGCAAGCTTTTTTATAAAATAGCCTGTACTTATTTCAACGAAGGTCAATGGGAAAGTTGCCTGAAGCAGTTAGATACCGCAATGAAGATCCATCGTTTACAGGCTGATTATAATTTATTGGCGGGTGAATCTAAAATGCACCTTAAACAATTTAAGGAAGCCGCTCAGTATTTTATGAATGTGGTAAGAAGCAGGCCCCGAAATGTTGGTGGTTGGGAGGCATTGATCAGGTGCCTGTACAAAGCTGAATATTTTGAGGAGGCATTGGAGCAAACAAATGCAGCATTGCATATTACAAACGATAAACCTTTATTTGTTTTCTATAAAGCAGCAGTACTGCTGTCTTTAGGCAAATCGAAAGAGGCTGTTCTGCAATTGGAGCATGCAATCAAACAAGCACCAAAGCTTTTAAAGAAATTCCTAGAGTTAAATCCATCTGTAATGCAACATCAGCAAATAGTAGATGTGCTGGCCAGGTCTAAAAGGAATAAGTCTATTTAGTATCAAATAGTTTAGTTTAAACTGCTTTATTTAGCTTTCTATGAAAACTAACTTCTTTGTCCTAGCAATCATATTTATCGGCTTTTTTCAGGGATGTTATAACAAGCCAGCAGTTATAACTACAGAATTTATTTCAGAAACAGTTGAAGAACCAGTTGAACCTCCTCCGCCTTCTTTTTCCTGCTCAGGCGCAAGTACTTTGAATGAATTATTTAGTAAGCTGTGCAAGGTGGAAAATCTTGCAAAAAGTTCAATGATTTATAGATTCGGATTTTTTGAAACAGACAATTGTTATGCAGTTTATTTGGCTGCTTCACCACAGTTGAGTGCTGAAATAAAATCTAACGAAATAAAAAATTATTCCGATACGGCTATCGAATATTACCCCTTATCTAAAAATGAATTTAAAGATTTGAAGTGGCAAGCAATTATGAGTAAAATTAAGTTGGAATTGAAAAAATTTGTCAGTACAGAAAATTTCGCAAATTCTTCTATGGGAAAAGCCAAGCCGATAATGTTCTTGTTTGATGATGGCGACTCAATCAAAATCAAATAGAGTATTATCAGATCGGGTAGTATAGCCAAGAGCAGAATTGCCTTTACTAATTTCTGATTCATCTACCTATGCCTATTCTTCCTTATTTTTGCGAGCCTGTATTAAACTAAGTTTATTACACACAAGGAATTAGTACAGGGCTTATCCCAATTTCTTAATCAAATAATGGTAGCAATGAATTTTAATCTCTCTCAAATTCCAGCAAGAACACCAAAGCCACGTACATCAGGACTAACAATGGTGATGGATAAAGGACTGAGTGTGCAGGAAGCAAAAAATTTCTTGAGTGTATCCCATCCGCATGTTGATATTGTAAAATTGGGATTTGGCACCGCTTTCGTTACTCCTAACCTTGAAGAAAAATTAGAAGTGTACCGTTCCTACGATTTGCCTGTTTATTTTGGGGGTACCTTGTTTGAAGCTTTCTTGATCCGCAATCAGTTTGACGATTATATAAACCTTTGCAAAAAATACGGCATCAGCTATATGGAAGTAAGTGATGGTTCGGTTACTATCCCTCATGCAGAGAAGTGTGGGTATATTGAAAAATTAACGCAACATGGAACTGTTTTAAGCGAAGTGGGTAGTAAAGATGCGGCACATATTATTCCTCCCTATAAATGGATTGAGTTGATGAAAGCTGAACTCGAAGCTGGTTCAACCTATGTAATTGCAGAAGCAAGAGAAGCCGGTAATGTTGGTATTTATCGGGGAAGTGGTGAAGTAAGAGAAGGATTGGTACAAGAGATATTAACGCAAATACCAGCCGAGAAAATAATCTGGGAAGCACCTCAAAAAGCACAACAATTATATTTTATTGAATTGATAGGGTGTAATGTAAATCTCGGCAACATTGCACCGAGCGAAGTAATTCCATTAGAAGCGATGCGTATCGGACTTCGTGGTGATACGTTTGAATTGTTCCTCGACAAAAAAGAAAAAGCCTGATGCGTTTATTCGGACTGATCGGTTATCCCTTGACTCATTCTTTTTCTAAAAAATATTTTACGGAGAAGTTTGAACGGGAAGGACTAACTGATTGCCGGTTCGAAAATTTCTCGTTTGAGTCGATTGATGATTTCTTCACACTAATTAAAAGCAATCCCGCTTTAGAAGGAATCGCTGTAACCATTCCACATAAACGTTCTGTACTTCATTTTCTGGATGATGTGACGGGAATTCCCGAAGACTTACCTGCCTGTAATTGTATCAGGATTATGGATGGTAAATTATATGGATATAATACTGACTATATCGGGTTTGAAAAAAGTATTATTTCTTTATTACAACCTCAACATCAGCATGCATTAGTGTTGGGCAATGGTGGTGCTACAGCCGCAATTGCTTTTGCATTAAGAAGGCTTGGTATAAGTTATGAGGTGGTGAGCAGAAAGCTTCATGGCAATTCTTCCAAAACGTATAAAGAATTAAACAAGGTTATTATTGAAAGGAGCAATGTTATCATTAATACAACGCCCCTGGGAATGTATCCTGAAATTGATACTTGCCCGGATATTCCTTACCAGTTTATCTCAGCGCAACATTTATTATACGACCTTACGTATAATCCTGTCAAAACTTTATTTCTGCAAAAAGGAGAGGAGAGAGGGGCTGCTATTAAGAACGGTGAAGAGATGCTGGTATTACAAGCAGAGGAGAATTGGCGGATCTGGAATAGTTAATTCAAGCAGATAATTTCTGCTTCGCTTCCTCAGGAACGGCTACTATTTTTTTCTTTTCATAATCATAGCAGATCATTCCTGTTTTAGCTACAGCAATTAATTTTTTCTGTTCGCCAATTTGCTTTTCTAATTTATAATAAATATCAAATCCTATTCTAGAAAATTCCCCGGCAGTGACAGCTGCGTTTATGATATCACCATAAAACAATTCGCTTTTAAATTCGATTGCCACATCAGCCATTAACATACCTGCGCCGGCAAATTGCATTTCACTATAGCCAAAATACTTGAAGAATTGCATTCTTATTTCATGTAGTATGCTTAATAACGCATCATTACCAACATGACCGCCATAATTAATATCGGTAATACGAACAGGAAGATCGCATTGAAAAATGAAATTTTCAGGCAGCTCAATTTTTACTCTTGCCATGTATTATTCTTTGCAATAAAAATAAGAAAACAAAGGAGACTAATGAGTATTGTCTTGTAGTGAGTTTACCAGGCTAAATATATCCATAAAATTACCGGGAGAGTGCCCAGCATAGGAGTTAGCCAGTTTTTCTTTCCATTGATTAAGCTGGTGCATGCAGTCATCATCTTGTTCTTCACCAGATACACAACAAATAAGGTTGCCAAGTTTTTTTGACATGCGGATAATATTGCCATCCGGGGTCATTAACATTATATAGCGGCTGTTACTATTATTGTTATTGGTTATCGGCTCTTCATCAGGCACATCAAACATGTAATCCAGGCTTCTGGTTGTGCCGGTACTCAGCGCATTATTAAAATAAAATGCAGCAGCCATATCCATTTTTGCAGATACCGGCTTATCTAATTTGGCATATGTTTTTTTGCTTGCTTCCAGTGCAGCATCATTCCGAACTTCCTCGGCATCAGCTATAGCTTCAGGGGTATCAAAACTGGTTGCTTCTTCTTTTACAGGAAGAACTATGGAATTTATTTTTTCAGGAACAGGAGTAGAGCCTTTTACTATTCCATCATTTTCATTAGTGCCTTTATTTTTAAATAATTGTAATGCACTAAATGCAATCAAGCCGATGATGGATGCCGCAGCAGTGTAACGGACGAATGGAGAAAGCCTTCTGCGATCCGGTACTGCAGCTTCATGTACTTCATCTAACTCAGCCACAATTTTATTCCATGCAGTAGCTGGAGGAGCTACTTCAGTGTTTTCAAGTCTTTCAGCAATCTTATTAATTAACGTAGATTCATCAAGAGTAACAGCAATGTTCTCCCAAATGCCAGCAGGCGGTGCAACTTGTATATTGTTTAATTTGGAACTTATATTTTGAAAATGTTCTGATTCATCCAATTCATTAGCAATATCTGACCAAATACCGGCTGGTGCGGCAATTTGTATATTATAAAGTTTGGAAGATAAATTTTTAGAAAGTTCAACTTCGTCTAATTCAGCGGAAATATTTTCCCAAACTCCTGCTGGAGGAGGTACTTCATAGTTGTACATTTTATGGGGAAATCCGCTGCTCATTATTTTGACTTCGTTCTTTGTTTGTCTATAAACGTTCTTACCATGTCCTGCAATATTACTTTGGCTCTCGATAGTTGCGACTTACTTGTTCCTTCGCTAATGCCCAGCATATCTGCAATTTCTTTGTGTGTATATCCCTCTACCACATACATATTAAATACAGTGCGGTAGCCGGGTGACAGCTCACTTACCAATGCCAGTATATCTTTCTCTGCCAGTTCATCCAAAACCGAAGTGTATTTTCCTTCGATTGTATTTTCTTCTTTTTCAGTAACCGGCATCAGGTAACGACGGCGGCGAAAATGCTCAATAGCCGTATTCACAAAAATGCGCCGTACCCAACCTTCAAAAGAACCTTCGCTGCGAAAGCTGTCTAATTTTTTAAAGATCTTAATAAATCCTTCCTGTAATATATCCGCTGCTTCTTCGGAGTTGCCGGCATATCGCAGGCAAACCGCATACATCCGGGGAGAAAATCGGCGGTACAATTCTTCCTGCATCCGTCGGTTGCCTTCCCGGCATCCCTGAAGTAAGTCGCTTTCGGTAATATTTTGGTTGCGTTCTGGTGTCAAAATCAAAAGTTTAATTATAAATTATTCAAAAATGCTACCAGTTTCTCTGTAGCCCTTGCCCGATGGCTATATTGTGCCTTTTCAGTTATACTCATTTCAGCAAAAGTTTTGTTACTTCCAGCTGGTACAAACACCGGATCGTACCCAAAACCCTGATGGCCTCTTCTTTCAGAAATTATATGTCCTTCACAAATTCCTTCAAACAAGGTTTCTTGCCCGTCAATAATAAGCGAAATAACGGTTCTAAAACGGGCCGACCAATCCTTTTTCTCGGCCAAATTAATCAAAAGCTTGTCAATGTTAGCGTCAAAGGAACGGCTTTCTCCGGCATATCGGGCACTTTTTACTCCCGGCTCACCATTCAAGGCGGCTACTTCAAGACCGGTGTCTTCACTAAAGCAGTTTATTCCCTTCAGGTCGTAGATGGTTTTCGACTTCCCGTAAGCGTTTTCTTCCAAAGTATCATAGGGCTCTGGAATGTCGATATCTATACCTGCTTCTTTCAAGGTGATTAAATCCAACCCCTTTGTAACCAGGGAACGGATCTCATCTACTTTGTGTTGATTGTTAGTGGCAAAAATCAATTGCATTTTTTTCAATTTAAAACGACTTTCAATTTCAATTTTACTATTTGCAAATGCTCATCTGTGTTTATGTGGTACAAGAGTGCGACGCAACAAATGATGCTAGTAGTAATATAGTTTAGTACAAAAATATTCTCTATAAGTTGAATAATCTCTTCAGACAAACCCAGAGTTTACTTTTTTCTACTTTGTCATTTTTAAGATCCTTTAGCGATGGTGAATATAAAAATGAATTGTTGGCGAATGGTTGTAGCTGATAATGCGGAAAGCTCATTGGCAATCCAAATTGTGATGGCTCTACATCAAACAACAAAGCAATTTTGCTTTTAAAAAACGTAGTTAGTTCTTTATATGATGCATCGGAGTAGTTGGTAAGATTTACAATGGCCACGTCAGCCAAACTTAATTTGCATGCACCGAGTATGCCGGTAAGAAATGCTAATTCATTATCGGGCAGGTAAACAGCCTCATTGCTCTTTACAATGATCAATACATTTCGTTGATTGTTGCCGAGTGATTTAAAAGTACTTTTTTCTTCTGCAATTGATGATGTTGCTAAAGGAGCAACCGCTACTTTTTCTTTTGCTTCTGTTCCATCTACCAGAGTAGATTGATATAAATCAACCACCATCGTGCCGGGTAATTCTATATTATTTATATCCATAAAATCCTTAATAACTTGTACAAATGGGTGTTAGCTTTTTTTCGTTTCTTTGCCCCGGTAAAAATAAACTTTTATGACAGCAGCCATGGATATTTCAATAACAAAAGCGGAAAGAAGCAAGCTACAGGATATAAGCCTGGAAAATATGCCCTTTGGCAAGTATTTTACTGATCACATGCTGGAGGCTGATTATGAAAATGGCGAATGGAAAAATGTTGAAATAAAACCCTATCAACCATTACTGCTGAGTCCCTCTGTTGCTGCTTTGCATTACGGGCAGGCCATTTTTGAAGGTATTAAAGCATATAAAGATGCTGAAGGCAATGCTTTCATTTTTCGTCCGCAGGATAACTATAAACGTTTCAATGCTTCTGCCGAAAGAATGCAGATGCCTCCTGTTCCCGAAGATATTTTTATGGAAGGGATGAAGCAATTGATTCAATTGGACAAAAACTGGATCCCTAATAAAGAAGACCATTCATTATACATCAGGCCATTTATGTTTTCGTCGGATGAATTGATCGGTGTTCGTCCTTCGGATACTTATAAGTTCATGATCATATTAAGTCCTACGGGCCCTTATTATAGTGCGCCTATGCGGATCTATGTAGAAGAACAATATGTAAGAGCTGTGCCGGGAGGTGTTGGCTACGCAAAAGCTGCGGGCAACTATGGTGCGGCAATGTATGCAACAGCGGAAGCTAAGAAGAAAGGATATGACCAGGTATTATGGACTGATGCGTTTGAACATAAATATGTGCAGGAGTGTGGTACGATGAATGTGTTTTTCATAATTGGTAACACGGCCATTACACCATCACTTGACCAGGGAACTATACTGGATGGGGTGACCCGCCAGAGCACCATTACCCTATTAAAAGAAATGGGCTTTACTGTAGAAGAAAAGGAACTGAGCATTGATGATATAATAGAAGCCTACAAGGCCAATTTGCTGTACGAAGTATTTGGAACTGGTACGGCAGCTACTATCTCACTGATAAAAGAATTGCGCTACAAAGACTTTGTTATGAAGTTTGATGTAGACAACTGGAAGACCGCCCCGACCGTAAAAAAATGGCTGACTGACATAAGAGAAGGAAGAAGAGAGGATAAGTATAATTGGATGCAGAAAATATAAGTATTGATTTTGAAGCAGTTCGGTAAAATTCTGCAAAGAAAAAGGGTGACAAAACCTCTTTTATCCCCAAAATATTCAAAACTTCAAAATGAGAGATCATTTTTTTGGATATTAAGCCCTTCGCCGTTACCTTTGCCGTCCCAAAAATAAAGGTTCATAATGCCTACTATTCAACAGTTAGTAAGAAAAGGAAGAGAGATAATCAGAGCCAAAAGCAAATCAAGAGCTTTGGACCAGTGCCCGCAGCGTCGTGGTGTATGTACCCGTGTATATACAACTACGCCTAAAAAGCCAAACTCTGCTCTTCGCAAAGTTGCCAAAGTTCGTTTGACCAACAAAGTGGAAGTGATCGCTTACATTCCCGGAGAAGGTCATAACCTGCAGGAGCACTCCATCGTATTGATCCGTGGCGGTCGTGTAAAAGACTTACCGGGTGTACGTTACCATATCGTTCGTGGTTCATTAGATACGGCGGGTGTGAAGGACAGGAAGAAGAGCCGTTCTAAATACGGAACGAAGAAAGAAAAAGCGAAAAAATAATTCATTCATACAATTTGTACTGAGTAAAGTTTTAATACTTGAAGAAATTCAGCTACAGCAGATACTTTAAAAATTAAATTTCATGCGGAAAGCACAAGCCAAGAAGCTCCCTTTAGCACCAGACCCAAAGTTCAACGACAAACTGGTTACCCGTTTTGTAAATAACCTGATGTGGGAAGGAAAGAAAAGTGGGAAGATGGATACGAGGTTTGGAAAAGAGCTTTGGCCAATGTAACGCCGGGTGTTGAGGTTCGTAGCCGCCGTATTGGTGGTGCTACTTTCCAGATACCTGCAGAAGTTCGCCAGGACAGAAAAGTTTCCCTGAGCATTAAATGGTTAATTCGTTATAGCCGCGACCGTAACGGACGTAGCATGGCTGATAAATTAGCTGGTGAGATCGTTGCAGCAAGCAAAGGTGAAGGTGCAGCATTCAAAAAGAAAGAAGATACCCATCGTATGGCTGAAGCGAACAAAGCTTTTGCTCACTTCAGGGTATAAAAGATACAAGAACACACTTCCTCAAAGCCATTTGCTATTTAGCAAATGGCTTTTTGATTATTGACGATTATGGTAATTGCTTTACAAAAAACCCCAGCTAAAGCCAGGGTTTCTCTATCAAAAATCAATTTTATTAAAACGCTTTCTTATCGTCTTTTGGTTTCTTATCTGCATTCTTCACATATTTTTCTAACCAATTGAATTGTTCGGCTAACGTATGCAATACGTTCTCACGGCCTGCATAGCCATGCGATTCGTATGGAAGACTTACAAATTTCACAGTTCCACCATTTCCTTTAATCGCATTGAACATTCTTTCACTCTGTATTGGATAAGTCCCAGTGTTGTTATCCATTTCACCATGTACTAACAGGATCGGCGTTTTTATTTTATCAGCATGTGTAAACGGACTCATGTCAGTATATAAATCCAATGCCTGCCAGTAAGTACGGTCTTCATTTTGAAAACCAAACGGAGTCAATGAACGGTTATAAGCACCGCTTCTTGCAATACCGGCTTTAAATAGTTTGGTATGTGCCAATAAGTTCGCAGTCATAAATGCACCGTAGCTATGACCACCAACTGCTACACGGTTTCTATCACCGATGCCTATTGAATCCAGTACATTGATGGCCGCTTCTGCATTCATCGTTAACTGCTCAATAAAATTATCGTTTGGTTTTTTGTCTTTGCTGGTAGCAACGATTGGCATCTCTGCATTGTTCAATACTGCATAACCTTGTGTAACATAAAAAATAGGAGAGCCACCGCCTACTAAAGTAAACTTGTGTTCGCTACCACGAATTTGCGCAGCATCAGCAGCAGAATTATATTCAGCAGGATAAGCCCATATTAATACCGGAAGTTTTCCATCTCTTTTTGCATCATAACCTTTAGGTAAGTATAAATCACCCGTAAGATCAACACCATCTGCTCTTTTATACCTGATTTTTTCTTTGCTTACACCTTCCAGTTGCGGATAAGGATTAGAGAAGCTGGTCAATTGCCTGTCTGCCACTCGCAGCTTCAAATTTTTGATCCAATAGTTTGGCATTTCTTTTTCGCTTTCACGGCGAGTTAATAATACCAACTTATCAGCATCCATTACACGAACTACATTTTCAAAATAACCTTCGTTAGAACGCCAGATAATATCCGTTTTCTTAGAAGCAATATCAAAAGTTGCCAGAAACGGAAGGTCGCCTTTGGGTGAGCTTCCGGTTGGATTATTCATTAATAACTTAGTGCCATTTTCTATCAGCTTAATTACATCACGACCAAATTGGTTTTTTTCAGTAACAGGAAAACCCGGATTTGAATAAGCATCGGTTGTATTTCTTTCCATCAGCATAGTAATTTCGCCTGTTGATGGATTGTATTTGTTTGTTTGGGTACGTTGCTTCCCTCTAAGGCCTTCGTTTACTAATGCAAAATTTGCATTGCCCCAGCTTACACCATTGAAACGCATTTTTGTTTTAAATAATTCTTTTGGTGTAGTATTAAACGGTGCAGATAAGGCATAAACAGCATCGTGGTAATCAATATTTTTTCTGATGAAACCACTGTCTAATGGCATACACCAAATTACGGTAGCTGCCTCATCATCTCTCCAATCAAAACCACGGGGAGCCATTTGCACATTATCATTACCACTTGGTGCAGTTTCAGCAGATGGTAATTCAGCTAATTGCTTTATCACTTTTCCACTCATATCTGTAATGACAACAACCGATGGGAAGCCATTAGCAGGAACAGTGTAAGAAAATGGTTTCTTTAATGTTCGTACGATCATAAATTTTTTATCAGGGGAAACGGAAAAGCTGCTATAAATAGCCGGCTGACCAATTTTTGTTTCTACACCATTTAAATTTTTTACTAGTTGAGTAGTAGCATAAAATTCATACAACTGCTCATCGTATGGATTTTTGATCAGGTCCTGGTAGGTAGGGCGGGGAGTAGCTTTGCCATAATTCTCCTGCACTGTTGGTCCTTTTGGCACTGGTGGTTTGGCCGGAGCTGCAGTAGCGGTTTTTAATGTTGTTTTATATAATAATGTATTATCATCGAGCCATTGAAATGCGCCTCCACCAATTACATTCAATGCGGTCTTATTTACTTTAGTTGCTTTTTGTGTAGCCACATCGATCACATACAAATCAACTCTGCTATTTGTAGTATGGATGAAAGCAATTTTTTTATCGTTAGGACTCCAACTAATGTTTCCTGCAAATAATGGAGAAGGTAGCCCTGTTATTTTAAATTCTTTACTGCTGCTTACATTTCTCAGGTATAGTTCGTTTATATAGTTCTGGCGACTCGGAGCAAAATTTTCCGGGTTAATACGAAGACCGGCAATTTTTAATTCAGGTCTTGCAAGTTCTTCAACTGAAGGATAGCTGCTGCTTTGTGTAAATAGCATCCATTCTCCCTTATCATCAAGACTTACATTTGGTGAGCTTTTTGCTAACAGCATGTCGGCAATATCCTTTGGCGGTGTTTTATATCCTCCATCATCCTGTGCCTTTACAAATAAGGTAAGAAGCAGCAAGAATAATGTGCTAATACTAGCAATAGATCTTTTTGGCATAATTGGTAAATTTAGTAGCCTAAGGTAAGCAAGTAATAGGCATGCTGTTATGCCACAGGTGTAATTTTTTTTAAACAGAGTTTATTGCTTGCAAATAAGGTAACACATGAAAAAGAAATATCAATTGAGAGGGGAATGGAGGATTTTATTGCGTAATCAATTGAGCACATCAGCAAACTCCGGCTTCTTTTTAAATACAGCATTCGCAAAAGGGCATAGCGGAATTATCTTGATGTTATGCTTGCGGGCATATTCCACGGCAGTCTGTACTAACTGATAGCCCACATTCTGTCCCCGCAATTCATCGCTTACTTCTGTATGTTCGATTATCATTTTTTCGGCAGAAGGCATCGTGTAAACCATCTCGGCGAGGATAGCACCTTCTTCGCCCACATAAAAAAGACCTTTAGTGCCAACTTGCTTGTGATGAATGACCATATTGAGTGATTATGCCATGAATGTAAAAAGAATTTGCGAATGTCGATTTTGCTTTTATATTTGCCCTGTGATAAAGCATACAAACAATATTTGGTGGTGGCATACAACTCTAAGGGGTCTGTAATGTCATAACCGTATTGTACCATTATATTCAGGCCCCGACATAGTTCGGGGCTTTTTTTTGCCCGCCGTAGCTTTAGCGAAGGAGGGTTTTATTTAAGATTTATAGAACCATGAAGAAAATAGCAATAAATACAACTTGTAAAAGGTTACTGGCAGATGTATTCACACCTGTTGGCATCTACCTGCGGCTGCGGGATAAGTTCCGTGATACAATACTGTTGGAAAGCACTGACCATCATTCATCAGAAAACAGCTATTCGTTTATCTGTATCAACGCCATCGGTGGAATGGAAATCAGTTCGGCCGATAGTATTGAATTTAAATTGCCGGGACAAAAGCCAGAAAAGATTGCTTTAAAAAATACCAACGAAGTGCCGCAATTATTGTGGGACTTCATGCAAAAATTTGAGATAAAGAAAGGAGAAACAAAAGAAGAAAAATTTGCACAAGGATTATTTGGTTACACAACTTATGATGCCGTTCCTTTTTTTGATACTGTAAGTCTCGCAACTCGTAACTCACTACTCACAGCTATCCCATTAATGAGGTATAGGCTTTACCAGTACGTAATTGCTATCAATCATTTTAAAGATGAATTATTCATTTGTGAGAATAAGATCAACGGAATTGAAAGCGATGTTGCAGCAGTCGAATCATTGATAAGAAGTAAAGATGTTCCTGTATATCCTTTTAGTGCAAAAGGGGAAGAAAGCTCGAACATGACCGATGAAGAATACAAAGAAATGGTGAAGAAAGGGATTGCCAGTTGTCATAGGGGTGATGTGTTTCAAATTGTATTGAGCCGAAGATTTCAGCAAAAATTTATTGGCGATGAATTTAATGTGTACAGGGCATTGCGCAGTGTAAATCCATCGCCTTATTTATTCTTCTTTGATTATGGGGATTATAAATTAATGGGTTCTTCTCCCGAAGCACAATTAGTAATACAAAATGGAAAAGCAGTAGTACATCCTATCGCCGGAACATTTAAAAGAACGGGTGATGATGAAGCTGATAAAATTGCAACCGAAGCATTATTGAAAGATGCCAAAGAAAATGCAGAGCATGTAATGCTGGTGGATTTGGCTAGAAATGACCTGAGCCGTTTATGCGATGAGGTGGAAGTAGCACATTACAGGCAGGTGCAATATTTCTCTCATGTTATTCATCTGGTAAGTGAAGTAGTAGGTAAAGTAAGAGCAGGCAGTAATCCCTTTGAATTAGTAGCGAAAACTTTTCCTGCTGGCACACTAAGTGGTGCCCCAAAATTCAAAGCCATGGGTTTGATCGATTCATTTGAGCCAACCGCAAGAAGTTATTATGGGGGTGCTATCGGTTTCATGGGATTTGACGGCAGTTGCAATCATGCAATAATGATAAGGACATTTTTGAGCAGAAATAATACACTAACATACCAGGCTGGTGCTGGTGTGGTGGCTGCAAGTAATCCGGAAAGTGAGTTGCAGGAAGTGAATAATAAACTAGGTGCATTAAAAAAAGCTATTGTATTAGCAGAAAATATTTGATATGAAGATCCTTGTTTTTGATAATTACGATTCGTTCACTTACAATCTTGTCCATTTGGTAGAAAAGATAACTCATACAAAAGTTGATGTGTATCGAAATGACCAGATCGCTATGGAGAAAGTAAAGGAGTACGATAAGATCATTTTATCTCCCGGTCCGGGTATTCCCGAAGAAGCCGGAATGTTGTTGCCATTGATAAACGAATATGCAGCTACTAAATCTATCCTTGGTGTTTGTCTTGGCCACCAGGCGATAGGAGAAGCTTTTGGCGGGTCGTTGACAAATTTGTCGAAAGTCTATCATGGTGTGGCGACTCCTGTAAAGATTGACGTAACTAAAAAGTCTCAACTGTTTAATGGTTTGCCGGATACTTTAGAAGTTGGCCGATATCACAGTTGGATTATTAATGAAGATAGTTTTCCTGCTGAGTTGGAAGTAACTGCAAGAGATGAAAACAATTATATCATGGCATTGCAGCATAGAAAATATGATGTGCAAGGGGTGCAGTTTCATCCGGAAAGTGTGTTGACGCCAGATGGAGAAAAGATTTTGCGGAACTGGTTGAAGCCCCCATCCCCTAAAGGGGTGCTTTAGTAAACTAAAGTGTAAACTTGTTTACAGGTGCTTAGGTTGAAGAGACAAAACGAACATTATTTTTAACTACAAAACTAAGTTCCCCTTTAGGGGACAGGGGCATGAAGAAGATTTTACAATATTTATTTGAACACAAAACACTAACAAGAGTGTCGGCAAAAGACGTATTAGTCAACATCGGGAAAGGTATATACAACGAACATGAGGTAACAGCCTTTATGACCGTGTACCTGATGCGAAGCATTACTATTGAAGAACTCCAAGGCTTCAGAGATGCATTGTTAGAGCTATGTGTAAAAGCAGATTTGAGTGAGTATGATACATTAGACATTGTTGGTACAGGTGGAGATGGAAAGAATACATTTAATATTTCAACACTCTCTTGTTTTATTGTGGCTGGCACCGGACAAAAAGTGGCGAAGCATGGAAACTATGGAGCTTCTTCCATCAGCGGAGCAAGTAATGTGATGGAGCAATTAGGTTATACATTCAGTCACGATAACAGTAAACTGAAAAAAGAAATTGAAGAAGCGAATATTTGTTTTTTGCATGCACCATTATTTCACCCGGCATTAAAAACAGTTGGGCCAATAAGAAAGAACCTAGCCATGCGGACTTTCTTCAATATGCTTGGGCCAATGGCGAATCCTGCACATCCCAAATTTCAATTGGTAGGAGTGTATAGTTTGGAAATGGCGAGAATTTATAATTACTTATTGCAACAAACAGAGAAAGCATTCACCATCATTCATAGTTTGGATGGGTATGATGAAATATCATTGACCAACGATACCAAAGTAATAACCAATGAAGGGGAACGAATAATGACACCGGAGCAATTGGGCAAGCGTATGGTTTCGCCAGAAGATATTAGTGGTGGAAACAGAGTGGAAGATGCGGCGAAAATTTTCACCACTATATTAAAAGGAGAAGGGACATTTGCACAAAATGCGGTGGTGCTGGCCAATGCCGCCATGGCTTTACATTGTACAGGAAAGTATAAAACTTATGACGATGCCTATAATGCAGCAGTAGTAAGTTTAGAAAGCGGAAAAGCGAATGAATGCCTGATGAAGTTGGTTAAAGAAAATTGAGTTTAGCGGACAGGCACTTAGACTTATAATAACAAGAATTTTGCCATGCCGAGGAACGAGGCATCTGAGAGACTGGAGTAGGTGGACATTCTGTGTCTGTGAGACTCTTCCTTCGTCGGAGTGACAAAGACCGTTACTGGTTTGAATTTTATTTTTGAATTTTGATTTATTACAAATGGATATTTTAGAAACAATCATTGCAGCAAAAAGACTAGAAGTAGAAAAATTTAAACCGATGAGTAGCATCGAAAGGTTTGAGAAGGAAGGATTTTTCTGGCAGATAAGAACCCGGTCGCTGGTGCAGAGTTTATTACTGCCCGGAAGTACAGGCATCATCGCAGAATTTAAAAGAAAAAGTCCAAGTAAGGGATGGTTCAAAACAAAAGAACTGGAAGTAGAACCGGTTGTTGTTGGCTACAACAAACATGCAGCAGGTATTTCTGTATTAACTAACGATGAATTTTTTGGCGGCGATTTGGATGACCTGATACAAACAAAAGTTGTGAGTGATATTCCGGTGCTGCGCAAAGATTTTATTATTGATAAGTGGCAGATAGCCGAGGCCAAAGCTTTTGGGGCTGATGTGATTTTATTGATAGCAGCTTGTTTGACCAAAGCAGAAGTAAAAGAGTTTGCAGCCTATGCCAACAGCATCGGCCTCGAATCAATATTAGAAGTTCATAATGAGGAAGAGATGCGGCATATTTGTGATGAAGTGGATATGGTAGGCGTAAACAACCGTAACCTGAAGACCTTTGAAGTGGATATTAATACCTCGTTGCAACTGATAGACAAGATACCGGCTGGTAAACCGGCTATTGCCGAAAGTGGTATCGGCAGCGTGGAGTCTATCATAACTTTGCGGAATGCAGGGTTTAAAGGATTTTTGATGGGCGAGAATTTTATGAAAGAAGAACAGCCCGGAAAAGCATTTGAGAATTTTGTTACTGAATTGAAATAAATACATCTCCAACAAAGACACAAAGGCCACTAAGCTTTGTGTTCTTAGTGTCTTAGTTGGAAACAAAACCAAATTATATGAATATTAAAGTATGCGGCATCACCGAAATGAAACAACTGCAACAGTTAGATGGGTTGGATATTGATTTTGCAGGGTTGATCTTTTACAAAGAATCTCCCCGCTATATTGGCGATAAGATTTCGAAAACAGAATTAAAGAAAGCTGACCTGGATATAAAGAAAGTGGGTGTATTTGTGAACCCGGAGATGATCGATGTGTTAGATGCTATTGACGACTACGGATTAGAGGTAGTGCAATTACATGGTGATGAAAGCCCGGAAATGTGCGAAGACCTGAGCAGCGAAGTAGAAGTGATAAAAGCTTTTCGGGTAACGGATGGGGTGGATATAGACGAACTGGTGGCACCCTATGATGCGGTGTGTGATTATTATTTATTTGACACCGGTGGCTTAAAAGAAACTTTTGGTGGCACGGGCCAGCAATTTGACTGGACCATTTTAACCAAAGCGAAAATTGAAAAGCCTTTCTTTTTAAGTGGAGGTATTGGTGTAGAAGATGCGGTGAGAATAAAAGCATTTAAACACCCTGATTATTTTGGGGTTGATATTAACAGCCGTTTTGAAAAAGAACCAGGAGTGAAGGATATGGGATTGGTGTTGCAGTTTAAGCAGGGGTTGAAGAGATAAGCTAAGAGATCAAAAGAGAAAAAGAGTATTGAAGGAGGAGTAACCAAATTTTGCTTTAGCGAGCATCCCCTCCTTGGAGGGGCGAATTGAGGAAACTAAATGCTTTGAGAAATTGGGGTGGGTTTGATGCCATGAAAACATAAAGTACAAGAGTGCGACGCAACAGACGATGCCATGAAAAACTGAAGCTGACTACATAAAAATAAAATGACAACAACGCAAACATATCAACAACCAAATACTCAAGGCTATTACGGCTTGTTCGGCGGTGCATACATTCCGGAAATGCTGCATCGCAATGTGGAAGAGCTGCGTACAAAGTATTTGGAAATTATTTATGATGATGAATTTCAAAAAGAGTTTCAATACTTGCTGAGAGATTATGTAGGCAGACCAACGCCGTTGTATTTGGCGGAGCGGTTGAGTGAGCAATTTGGTACTACTATTTATTTGAAGCGGGAAGACCTTTGTCATACCGGTGCACATAAAATAAATAATACGATCGGGCAGATTTTATTGGCGCAGCGATTGGGTAAGAAAAGAATTATTGCAGAGACAGGTGCCGGTCAGCATGGAGTGGCAACCGCTACGGTTTGTGCATTGAAAGGTGTTGAATGCATTGTGTACATGGGCGAAAAAGATATTGAACGGCAAGCACCAAATGTTGCGAGAATGAAAATGCTTGGTGCCACAGTAATACCGGCAACAAGTGGCAGCAAAACATTGAAAGATGCAACGAATGAAGCGATACGGGATTGGATCAATAATCCACATGATACACATTATATAATTGGTAGTGTGGTAGGGCCGCATCCTTACCCGGATATGGTGGCGAGATTTCAAAGTGTGATCAGTGAAGAGATGCGGAAACAATTGTTGGATAAGACCGGTAATGAATTACCAACCCACGTTATGGCTTGTGTTGGTGGTGGCAGTAATGCAGCTGGCGCATTTTATCATTTCTTAGATGAGTTAAGTGTTCAGTTGATAGCAGTGGAAGCAGCCGGTCATGGTATTGATAGTGGCTTAAGTGCAGCGACTACTGCATTAGGCAAACCGGGTATTTTACATGGAAGTAAAAGTTTGCTGATGCAAACAGAAGATGGACAAGTGGTAGAGCCGCATAGTATTTCTGCAGGGTTAGATTATCCGGGCATTGGTCCGTTGCATGCACATTTGTTTAAAAGTGGCCGTGGTACTTTTTTAAGTGCAACAGATGATGAAGCATTGGCTGCATCTTTTGAACTGGCAAAACTGGAAGGTATTATTCCGGCCTTGGAAACGGGACATGCCTTAGCAGCATTGAAGCAGGTGAAGTTTAAAAAAGAAGATGTAGTGGTGATTTGTTTGAGTGGGAGAGGGGATAAAGATTTAGCGACTTACATGAACAGGCTTTGACCTCACCCCATTAAGCTTCCGGTATACGTAGTGGTTGAACCCCTCTCCTTAAGGAGAGGGAGGCGGAGTTTTCAAAAGTGATGAGTAGCGTAGGGTGAGGTACTAAAGAAAAGAAAGTATGAATGAAGAGTACAATGACAATTTGCATAAAGGAGCAATTGGTAAGCTGTACCAATATGGACGAGAACTTCGTCAAACTTCGACGAAAGCTGAAAAGATTTTGTGGGAATGTTTAAGGGATAGAAAGCTTGGTGGTTTAAAATTCAGAAGGCAACATCCGATGCTAAAGTTTATTGCAGATTTTTATTGTCATGAAAAAAAATTAGTAGTCGAACTGGATGGAACTATTCATGATGAAAAAGAAATTGCGGAGTATGACAAATACCGAACCTTTGAATTAGAAGGTTCTGGAATCAACGTAGTTCGTTTTAGAAATGAAGAAGTAGAGAATAATATTAATTACGTAGTGAACGAAATTAGAAAAGCAACAGAAAAAATAAAATAATCAGACTCTTGCCATTCTCCCTCTCCTCAAGGAGAGGGTAGGGGTGAGGTCAACAAATCATGAGCAGACTACTAAGCACCTTTAAAGACAAATCGCAAAAGATTCTCAACATCTATTGCACAGCAGGCTATCCACAATTAAATTCTACAATAGAAGTAATGAAAGCCTTGCAAGAAAATGGTGCTTCCATCATAGAACTCGGCATGCCTTACAGCGATCCGTTAGCAGACGGTCCCGTAATTCAACACAGTGGAAGTGTAGCATTGGCCAATGGAATGACGATTGCAACATTGTTTGACCAATTACAAGATTTCAGAAAAGAAATTTCTATTCCGGTAATATTAATGGGCTATATGAACCCTGTATTACAATACGGCTTTGAAAAATTTTGTGCCGATGCAGCAGCAGTAGGTATAGATGGATTGATTTTACCTGACTTACCTGAATATGAATTTGAAACTGAATACGGAGCTATCATTAAAAAATATGGCCTCGATTTTATTTTCCTGGTAACACCAGAAACCACGGAAGAACGAATTAAAAAATTAGATAGCCTCAGCACCGGTTTTTTATATGCCGTATCCTCTTCTTCTACTACGGGCAGCGAAAAAAAATCAGCCAGCCCGGAAGAATACCTGAAAAGGCTGAAATCATACAAACTTAAAAATCCTGTGTTGGTGGGCTTTGGAATCAGCAATAAACAGAGCTTTGAGGCCGTTTGTGAGTTGGCTGATGGGGCCATTATCGGCAGTGCCTACATTAAAGCGTTGGAAAACAGCACCAATGTTAATGCAGCCACAAAATCCTTTCTTTCGTCCATATTGCCTGCCCGCCAAACCTGATAAAGGTTAAATATTGGATAAACGGTCAGGCGGGGGCTGAGAAGGTATTAACTATCCGCTTCATTGTTTAAATTTGCATCTATTATTGACAATCGTACCATAAATGAAATTTTTGATTAGTATGAAAAAATTATTGATTCTTCTTTTCTTGTGTCCGCTTTTTGCATTGGCACAAGTTGCTCCAAAACCTTTTACAATTGATGGAAAATTGGATGGCTTTACCGAAGGCACTGATATTAAATTGTATAAAAACGGCGATAATTCTGAGTTAGCCTCTTCCAAATTGACAAAAGGGAAATTTGCGTTGAAAGGAAATGTTACGGAGCCTGTGCTTTGTTTTTTAGTAGTTGGTAACGAAAAGCCTATAGAATTATATGTAGAAAGTGGCATTATATCTTTTAAAGCAGATAAGAAAGAGCCGGGTAAGCATAAAGTAGAAAACTCTAAATCGCATACAGAGTTTACTTCTTTTATTGCAGCCTTTATGCCATTAGCACAGCAACTAAGTGCTCTTGCCAATACAATCAATAATACAATGCCGGGTGCGGAAAGAGACGGGTTGATGACAACATACACTACAGCGCAACAAAATATTCAGAACGAAATTGATAAGTTCATTAACGGCAACCCAAAATCAGGGATTACCCCATTTGTATTAAATGCAACATACCAGTTTAATGAAGATCCCATCATGCTGGAAACCAGGTTTAATAAATTGGACGCAACTGTTCGCAATTCAGAATCAGGGATACAATTACAAGAGTTCATTGCTGAATCTAAAATTGGTGCTATTGGTACGCAGTCGCTTGATTTTACACAGCCCGATACGACGGGTGTGCCGGTATCGCTTTCATCCTTCCGTGGTAAATATGTATTGGTTGATTTTTGGGCTAGCTGGTGTCGTCCTTGCAGGGATGAAAATCCGAATGTAGTGGAGAACTATAACAAATTCAGCAAGAAAAATTTTACCGTATTAGGTGTTTCACTTGACAGACCCGGCCAAAAAGAAAAATGGCTAGAAGCTATTCATACCGATAAATTAACGTGGACCCAGGTTAGTGATTTGCAATTCTGGAATAATGCAGCAGCACAATTGTATAAGGTAAAAGGAATACCACAGAATTTCTTAGTTGACCCGGAAGGAAAAATTGTAGCGAAAAATCTTCGTGGCCCTGAGTTAGAAGCTAAGCTGTGTGAGATTTTAGGCTGCGATACAAAAGGATTTTAATAGTATTATTTAAGTTGTACTATAAATAAAGCCATTCGATACTGAATGGCTTTATTGTTTTTTTTATTTTGCCAGCTGCATTACTACTATCAGCCCAGTTGTGTCACACTATTCATCGTTCGGTAATTCTACTGGGCATATTAAAACACCCTAATTACAATTTAAAACCTCCGATAATCAGGATCTAGTTCTTACAAAGAATAAAGGATCTTTAAAATATTGGAGTCTAAAACCCCTCCTTTGGAGGGGCTTGGGGAGGCTCCTAATTCACATCCTTTCCCTCTTTTAACTTTTCTATCATCGCTGCCACACTTGTTTTATTCAGTTCATTGGGTGCTAATGGTATGGCAAGATTAGCATACTTCAATGCATTTTTATAATCAGCCATAGCAGAATAACCCCTTACTAATCCTACCAAAGGAGTAAACTGGTTAGGGTTTTTAGTAAAATTGAGCTTGAAAATTTCTAACGCCTCTTTTGTTTTTTTCTGTTGTAACAACCTACGGCCATACTGATGTATCTCATTCATATTTGCAAAAGCCATTGCCGCTTTCATTGTTGCAGCAGCTTCTTCATTGCGACCTAATTTTTCTTGTAGCTGTGCTTTATTGCTCCATGCAATAAATGCTTTATCCCCACCGAATATGGCACTGGATGCGGTATCAGCCCATAACAATGCCTCATTAAGATTTACATTCCGTTGTAAACACCACGCAGCAGCCTGGTCCCAACTCTGCCAGATAAATCCATTCTCCGTTCTTAATTCTTTGCGAAATGACTCCAATTGATCTTTTACATAGTCCACTTCAATCGTAAATGGGATAGACAATTTTTCCCACTGCAGCGCAACGGTGGCTGTGTTTTCAGATTCATTCATGAATTCGTATTTCAACCACTCCACAGATCTATCCAATGCCTGTGGCTTTACTTTTACCCGCATAGCATCTTCTGCTTCGTTATAAAAATAATGTCCCCAGGAGGTAGAATTTTTAGAGAAGATAAGAGTGCATTCCTCCTTACCATACGCAATAAAGAAACCATACTTGCCCGCAGGTAAAGTTTGTCCTTGAATTTTTACATCACTGGTAAATTTGATTGTAGTGTTTTCATTAGCACCTGCCCGCCACGGAGCGGATTTACTGCTGCCAAATCCCGGATCAGTAAATCCAACATGAACCAGTTCGCCCCATACTTTCCCTTCCCGGCCTTTTACGGCAGGACGATCATACGTAATTACAACATCTGTTAATCCAATGCGTTCGCTAACCGATGCTTTTTTATTTCCACCGCTTGGAGCTACTGTCAACGGTATTTGTGCCATTGAGATGGCAGATAATAAAATGCCAAATAGAGCAGTTAAGTTTTTTTTCATTCCAGTAGTTTTTGAATACCCAAGCTACTAATTAAAATAACCTGCTTCCAGCATTGTTACAAGTGAAGAATGTAAAGGATGAGTTGCTTTTGTAAATGATATAAGGCAGTCATATTTAAAAATTATTGCTGTAACTTGAACCCACAAAACCTTAACATCCAAAAACTCAGGTATGAAAATTCTTTTCATCTCTCTGCTATTTCTTGTAGCGCAACAAGCCCCGGCACAAATTTTAAAGAAATTAAAAGATAAGGTAGTTACAAAAGGCAAAGGCGAGGCCAACGAAGCAAAATACAATGCCAAAGCAAAGGCAAGAGAAACAGCGTATAAAGAACTCGATGACTTTAAGGCTGGCTTTGATTCCACCGATATTGATTATGCTATTTTGTTAAGCGATAATTCTGGTCTCTTTGGCGGACAAGGCCGAGGCGAGTTTGGTGCAAAATTTTTACGGTTGAGCGGAATCGCTAATTCATTAGTAAAAGATGCCGATCTTGATGATGAAGAAAATGCCAGGCTCAATTTGCAATTGGGACAATCAGGTTATGCTACCGGCAGATTTGTGTACGCTGAAAAGAAATTGAATACCGCCAGAAACTATTTTGAGAAGGCCGGTTTAAGCAGCGATCTCGGGTATGTAAAAACTATTTCCAGTCAGGGTTTATTGTACACTTCAATGGGTCGGTTTTCACAGGCAGAAAAATATACTTCGCAAGCTTTGCAGTTAAGGGAAGAAAGATTAGGTGCAGCAAACATGAGTGTAGCAGCGTCTACTAACAACTATGCAGTATTACATTATAATCTGGGGCAGTACAATGAATCTGAAAAAGAATTTAGCAATGCACTTGCTATCGTAAAAACAAATAAACAGGAAAATGAAATACCATATGCATTGATTCTAAATAACCAGGCTATACTATTTCAATCTATGGGTCGTTTGCCCGAAGCGGTTAAGAATCTTGAAGCAGCTATTGCCATTGCAATGAAGAAAGAAGGCACCAAGACAAAGCATTTACTGAAATTCTTCTCTAACCTTGCTTTGTTATTCCAGCAAATGGAAAAATATACGGAAGCAGAAAAAATTTACCTGGGACTTGAAAAAAGAGTGGAAAAAGGAAAACCGGAGCATGCCAACTTGCTAAACAACGTTGCTATTCTGGCGATGTTAATGAAAAGGGAAGATAGAGTAGAAGATATGTTGAAACGATCTGCTGAAATTTATAAAACCAGTTATGGAGAAAAAAGCCCTGCTTATGCAAAAGTTATCAGCGACCTCGGCAATTACTATCGTTATAAAGCCAGGTATGCGGAAGCCGAGCCGCTATTGCAAGCAGCTTTAAAAACCCGGGAGGAAACATTAGGAACGGTTCATCCGCTCTTTGTACAATCGAAGGAAGACATGGCAATTTTATATTGGAAGAAAAACGAATTGAATAAGGCTTACACTGCTTATCATGACGTAATGGAAAAGTCACTTGATTTTATCAACAAATTTTTTCCGCCAATGAGTGAAGCAGAAAAAACCAAATATTGGGATATACTTTCCCCACGGTTTGACCGCTTTTACAGTTTTGCAGTGGAAGCTGCATCTTTCAATAAAGACATTCTAAATGATTTATACGAATACCGCATTGCTACCAAAGGACTTTTAATAAGTTCTACCCGAAAAGTAAGTGCAGGAATTTTGAACAGCGGTAATGAACAATTGATCAATGATTATACTGCCTGGATTGACCAAAAGGAACAACTGACAACTCTGTATGCCTATTCTAAAGAAGATCTGCTTGAACAAGGCGTTAATCTTGATTCATTGGAGAAAGCTACCAATGCAATGGAGAAAAAACTGTCGCAAAGCTCCAAAGATTTCGCCCAATTTTATTTTACATCAAAAACAACGTACAGCGAAATACAAAAAGAGTTAAAACCAGATGAAGCAGCTATTGAAATTATACGGCTGCGCAATTTCGACCAGGTGTTTATAAATGATTGCAGATACATCGCATTGATTGCAGCAAAAAATAATGCAGCACCAAAAATGGTGATCATGAACAACGGTACTGATATGGAAGGCAAGCATTCGAAAACATACCGTATGTCTATGAAAAATAAGATCAATGATGAGCAATCTTACAACCATTTCTGGGTACCGTTAGAAGCAGAAGTAAAAGGGAAGAAAAAAGTATATGTATCGTTAGATGGAGTGTACAACCAGGTTAATCTTTATACATTAAAAAAAGCAGGGGGAGATTTTTTATTGAATCAGTATGATATAGTGTTGCTGGGAAACTCAAGAGATCTGATTGGTAAGGGAAAGCAATCCAATAATGCCGCAGGTAAAAAAGCAACACTGATTGGTTTTCCTGATTATGGCTCTGCCAAAATTCCACAGCTTCCCGCTACCAAAACAGAAGTGATAGGTATCAATAAAGTACTAAAATCATCTGGCTATACTGTATCAGAGCTAACTCAGGGGGATGCAACAGAAGCTAACTTAAAGTCTTCGCAAAAGAATTCCATTCTGCACATTGCTACGCATGGCTATTTTTTAAAGGATGTAGAAAAAGTAAGCTGGCCTATTGGAGTACATGCGGATTATGCAAAGGATAATGTATTGTTGCGTTCCGGCTTAATGCTTACCGGTGCATCAGAAGCGGATAAAATAATTCCAAGTCTGGATAATAACAGCAACGGTATTATTACATCTTACGAAGCGATGAATCTCGACTTAAAAGGAACCAATCTTGTTGTATTGAGTGCCTGCGAAACGGCCCTTGGGGAAGTAAGAGCCGGCGAAGGAGTGTATGGATTGCAACGGGCATTTTTAGTAGCTGGTGCACAGGTATTGATAATGAGTTTATGGAAAGTAGATGATGCGGCCACCCAACAACTCATGAATAATTTTTATACCAACTGGGTAAAATCAGGCGATAAACAAAAAGCTTTTAAACAGGCACAACAGCAACTAATGACGAAATATAAAGAACCATTTTATTGGGGTGCTTTTGTGATGATGGAGGATTGAGGAACGGGCGGATTTTCAATTTGTAGATACTCATTTAGAGCATTTTTAAATTGTAAATTTTGGCTGATTTACTGTCAACCTGTTTCAGGACAAGACACACTGCCGATGATTGTTTCAACGTCAAGCCCCAATTGCACAAAACCTGATGTTGTGCGTATAGCCTTCGTCCCGTCTGTTTGTCTAGAAATTCGAGTTCTCATCTCTAATTCTGTAATAAATATCTAATGCTTGTTGAAACTTAATTATCTTATTGTAATAGCGATGCTTTTGAGAAATCATTTTGTTCCACTTGTCAAAAAGGTAGTTTAAAATTATTGCAATCATTCCTGCACTTCCTAATAAAATAATTGCGTTGCTTCCAACGATTTTTCCTCGAATTACATAAACTAAAACTGCTAGCAAAAGTCCGTATGTCAAAACTAATTTTATGTACTCAAATTGAAATCTGGCATTATAGTCTTTAAATTCCTCTTTAGTTATTCCAAAATCTTCTGGTGTCGGGTGTGGATAGTCTATACCGTACTTTTCTGTAAAAGGGTAGAGTTTGTATGTTTTAGTGTAATCGTCTAACTTTTCTAAATATGGATATAGTCGCTGAAGTCCGAATAATAAAAGTCCGCCTACAAATAAGCCGATAATGTAGCCTATAGTTAACCCGAAACCACCAATATATTTTTCTGTCAAAAAAGCAATACCAATTGCTATTGCGACTATAGCCAATTTCAAACCAATGTACCCAATAAAGGATATGAGAAATGATATAAATGATAGCAAGTAATATCGAAATTTATATGTTGTATTATTCCTTTCTCTTGTCACGGTAATTGCTAAATATTTTGAGAGATATTAATTCCTAATCAATGTCGAAGTGTCGCTTTAGGCTTGCGCACAACGGGCAGGGCTTGCTGCAGGGCTGGAATAGTTGCTGTGTCCGCCCCGGAACCGCTGCTGATTAAAGATATAAAAGTACAGGTTAACAAACAAAAGCCCAACAATGTATGTCCAGCCCAGATGAAGCACAACAGCGATAAAATGACCATTGCTCCAATGTCCTGCCAGCCTTGCAGCAAACCCAATGTTGTACGCAGATTATTCTTTCTTTGGTAACCAGATTGGAGATGGGAACGCAAATATTTTTATAATTGGCGTCCCGTCCGAATTAGGTAGTCTCACTTGGTGATTACCCATGTAAGCGAAATTTACCATTGTGTCAAGCCCAGGTTTTAGACCCTTCATAAAAGTAAATAGTGTGTCTTGACTTGGGTCCATTTTTTTAAGAAATGTCAGAGAATACTTAAAAGATATTTCATTATTACAGTGAAATGCGGCGGTCACAGTTAAATTGTCAACAATAACTGAGTCGACATGAACCCGGATACTATCTATATAAATGTTGGAAAGCAAATCATAAAACTTATAGGCGTATTTGATGCGAATGCTATCTTGTTTATTTAAGTCTTTTTCTTGTCCAACTTCTAATTTGAATGTGTCAACTAAGTACTGAATTTGTCTTTGAGCAATAGATGACGAAGCTATTTTTGGAGTGTCCTTTTTTGGTTGCAAGCATGACGCTAGGCAAATTAAAGAAATGAATATGGCTGTGTATACTTTTATCATTGGAAAGTGTCTGCAAATTTGCGTACAACTCATAAATATACGCAACTCCTTGTATAATTTGTCGCTGATTATCAACAGAAATCTATACAAAGATTATTGCAACTGCCGCTTATACAACTGCACCGCATTTTCAAATCCCAAATACAATGCATCGCATACCAATGCATGTCCAATACTCACTTCATCCAACCACGGAATATGTTGTTTAAAAAATTTCAGATTTTGCATATCTAAATCATGTCCCGCATTTAATCCCAACCCCAACTCTTTTGCAATAATGGCTGCATCAACATAAGGTTTCACTCCCGACTCCCGACTCCCTGCTCCGAACTCCCTCGCATATCCTTCAGTATATAATTCAATCCTATCCGTTCCCGTTGCAGCAGCACCTTTTACCATGGCAATATCAGGATCAACAAAAATGGAGACTCGGATACCGGCATTTTTAAAGACAGCAATAATGTTTTTTAGATAATCTTTATTCTTAATCGTATCCCATCCATGATCAGATGTTAATTGTCCCAACGTATCAGGCACTAATGTTACCTGGTCGGGTTTTGTTTCGAGAACAAGGTCTACAAATTTTTGTTCCGTGCAATTGCCTTCAATATTAAATTCAGTTGTAATTATTTTTTTTATCTGCCGCACATCTTCATAGCGGATATGGCGTTCATCAGGTCTTGGATGTACGGTTACACCATCGCCACCAAAACGTTGTACATCTATAGCTGCTTTTATAACATCGGGATTGTTACCGCCCCTTGAGTTGCGCAGCGTAGCAAACTTGTTGATGTTGACAGAGAGTTTAGTCATGCAACAAAAGTACAATTCCTATAGCTCTTTCCATGTATGGTCGGCCAGCAATTGTACAGCAGCTACAAATTTTTTAAAAGGTCCCGATGGCCCCCATTCTTTTGGAGATACCAGGGAGAGTAAGTGAGTGTCGTCCTGTTTTTGATAGAGATAATAAGTCTGCCCTATATTGGGTGTGAAAGAAAGTTTAGCACTGTAAATACTAAGTGATAAATCTTTTCTCTTTTGTATTTCATGGGCCTGGAGTGCCAATAATTCTATCTGCTTACGGATTTGTTCAAGCTGCATATTTGTTTGCTCTTCCATGGCCGTAAGAGCCTTGTGTTTTATCACTCCTTCTTCCGTTGCTTTTATAACCGCACCCGATACAGATGCAGAATAAGGTAGCACACTTAGTTGTTTGTGATAAATCTCCGAATTGGTATAAGTTGTTTCATCGTCATTAACTCCCTGCTGTGTAATTTTTAAATATCCGTTCGGTAATATTTCATGGAATACATGCAGCACTACTTCTCCTTTTTTATAAAAATGAATTTCAAAGCTGATGCTATCCGGGAAACTGGCCTGTACTTTTTCGGCCACTTCTAATTTTTCAAAATCGTTTACTCCGCCATCAGCATTTATTTTATAGGCTGAAGCAAAGGCCTTGTTTTCCAGCGAAACCCAGTTATGGTATATGTTTAAGTCTTTTGTATCAGCAATTGCTTCTATTTTATAAATACCACTTTTGGGTCGTTCCCCCATTTCATAGGAGCCCTTTTCAGGAAATAGTTGCCACGCTGCCAGAAAATTATATGCCTTTACCAAGTTGAATGATTTAGTTTTTAAATGAATTATTGATAAACAAATTAAGCTGGTAAAGGTTTTGTTTTTTTGAAAAATTCAAAGTAAAATAAAGGCTATTCACCGATTTCCGTAGTACCGGCTGGCTTTATTAATTATCTTTAACCGGATAAATAATTAGTTATAGATGAAAAGCTATTTTGGCAATTATTTTATTTCTGGCAGTATACCTTTTGAATCAACCATCCTGGTTTTTGATAAGAACCTGAGCATTGGATACAAAAGGGCAGATGGGAGCAATGCTATGGAAAGCTGGCTGCTGAAAGATGTGGAAGCCAGTTTTGATTTTGGCCGCCAGTCATCCAAACTTCGTAATAATAAATACCCGGGTGCAGAACTGCTGATAGAAGGAAACGATGCAGCAAATTTTATTCAGTCCCTGCAGGCTGAACAAAAAAAGCCCTGGCATCAAAAAAGTAGTGGAAAAGAATGGATAAGAAACGGAGCTCTTTTAATTGGAATATTTGGTTTATTGTTTTTACTCTACCTGCTTATTGTTCCCTGGCTAGCAGAAAAAATGGCGGGTAAAATTTCTACGACTACAGAAAAGCAATTGGGCGATGCGGCATATGATGCTATGGGTCTTTCCGGAAGTGAAGACACAACTGCCAGTTACATCGTTAATGAATTTTTCGGAGCTATGGATGTTCCTACAGCATACAGTATACGAATTGCCGTGGTGAATGATAATGTGGTTAATGCTTTTGCTTTGCCCGGTGGCCGAATTGTTATTTATAGTGCCCTGCTAAAACAGATCAATTCATATCCGGAACTAGCAGCTTTATTAAGTCATGAGTTCACACATGTAAATAATAAACACTCAACTAAATCTATCTTCAGAAGATTAGGTTCAAAAGTATTTATAGGATTGTTGTTTGGTCGCTTTGGTACAGTTACCTCTATATTGGTAGATCATGCAGACAATCTAAAATCACTAACGTATTCACGGCGGTTAGAAAAAGAAGCAGACATGGATGGACTGAATATTCTTTCACAAAGAAATATCGATCCGCAGGGGTTTGTTGATTTGTTTGAAAATTTAAAAAGGGCTTCTCCCGGCTCTGCACTACCTGAATTTTTGGGAAGTCATCCGGATATCGACAATCGCATCGGATATATTAAAGAAGCGTCAAAAAATATCACAGTGAAAGAAAATGAACAACTAAAAGCTATTTTTGAAAAATTAAAACAATAACCATATGCTTATTACAACAACAAGTTCGGTAGACGGAAGACCCGTACAAGAATACCTCGGTGTTATCAATGCACAAAGTATCATTGGTGCTAATATCTTCAAAGATATTTTCGCAGGCTTGCGGGATGTTTTTGGTGGCAGAAGTAAAACCTATGAGAAAGTGTTAGAGCAAGCCAAAGAAGATGCGCTGCGGGAGTTAGCAGAAAAAGCTCAAGCAATGGGTGCTAACGGTATTTTGGGTGTTGACCTTGACTTTGAAACAATCGGGAGCGGTGGCAGTATGTTAATGGTAATTGCTACCGGCACAGCAGTCAAATTATAAGGATAAAAATTTAATAAAGCTTGCGATGCAAATTATTGGGTCGCAAGCTTCCTTTTTATTGGGCTCGCCTAAAGCTAAATTCCTTTCAACCTACATTCTGCTCTGGAATTGATCATTCTTCGAAAGCTCATCTTCTATTACTTCGTGCAGGTTGTTTTCGCTTATTAATATCCATTGAGGTAATTGGGCTGGCATTATTTTCCATTCTGTCTCTTTTTTCTCCATGGTAAAAAGAATGCGGTTGCCTCTTTCATCACTAACATTTACGCTAAATGCCCCACTATCCGGGCTGTTTAATTTTCTGAAATTAAATTCCCGTTGCCTGTCGCCTGCTTTAAATTGACGGGAAAACTGTATCATCTTCACAAATCTTACTTGCATAGCCTATTGATTTTTGGACAGAATACTCATCAATTAGTATGCTAAGACTATTTTTTGGGGATAAGTTACCTTACAAAAACTGATTATTGGTAAAATAGAGAAACGATATAAAAAGAATTATAAGTTGTAATTATTTTATAAGCGTAACAACTCCTTTTTGAAAATAAGCAGCCCCTGTATAATCAATTGCTTTTACAACCCATACAAAAGTGTTGGTAGCCTGCAGCTGACCGTTTACCCTACCGTCCCATCCCTGTCCGTTTATTCGGGTAGTGAAAAGAAGTTGCCCCCAGCGGTTATAGATGCTAAAATATTCAATGGATTTAATGCCAACAGCAATTGGCCTCACTACATCATTAAGGCCATCATTGTTGGGAGTGAAACCGGTAGGGACAAAAATAGTAGGCGGTGTTTTAAAAACTTTTATATTGATAAATGCAGAATCACGGCAACCTTCTTCGCTAAAGCCAACCACTTTGTACCGGGTATCTTCACTGGTAATGGAGAATATTGCCACCGGGTTGGGAATATTAATAGCCGAAAGCACACCGGGTGGAGACCATTGATAAGCTACAGCACCTGTTGCGTTTAATTGTAATGGCTGCCCGGCAATTACTGCGGTATCATTACCGGCAGACACATTCATTTTAGGGTTTACTGTTACGGTTACCGTATCTCTTGATGGTTTAGGGCAACCGCTTAGCAAATTATAAACTGTCAGTACATAATCGGTTGTTCTTGGAGGGTAGCCAACTGGGTTTAAAACAGCAGGATTCATTACCCGGTTCGGTGGCGACCAGCTCCACGAAGTTCCATCGGTAGAGCCATTTAGTTGTGCGGCTGTATTATAACAAATAGAAAAATCTTCGCCGGCGTTTACTGACGGATAAGGTACAGTACTTACAACCACATTTTCCGTAGCAGTACATCCTCCAATTCTTGCCGTTACGATGTAATTAGTTTGTTGATTATTGGTAAAAGCAAAAGGGCTTTTTACTGTGGCATCTATAATTTGAGATGCAGGTGTCCATGAAAATTGTAAACCATCTGAAACAGTTCTTAATTGTATTGTATCACCACGGCATATTATCGTATCGTTCATCGGTTGCAGCGTTACAAAATTCACTACCCGTACTTTAACTGAATCTGTATTGATACAACCATCTTCATTTAAGGTAACATAATACGTAGTAGTGGTAGTCGGAGAAACAGTAGGGGAGGATGTATTGGGGTTTATAATATTTACCAAAGGCAACCAGCTAAACACACCAGGACCACTTGCCTGTAACATCACATTATCGTTAATACAAATCAATGTGTCTTTAAATGCTAACGCAATGGGTGGTTTGTCAATTATAATAACATCTTTGGTAATAGTATCTCTGCAACCTCTTGTGTCTGTAGCAATTAATCGTACATTCTTTATACCAATTGCAGGATAAGTGTACGTTGGGTTTTGTATAGATGAAACATCTGTTGAGGTGGATGGTTCTCCAAAGTCCCAGCGCCATGAATTGGGAGTGCCGTGTACAGAGGTAGTGCCATCCAAAAAATTGGTTGGTTTGGTAAGACAAATACCGGTGGATGTAAAGTTGGGGACAAAACCCGGAAATACTCTGATAGTAGAAGTAGTTGAATCGGTACAAGGTTGACCACGGTTAATAACCAACTTCACAGTATAAACGCCAATCATTGGAAAAGTGTAAGTCGCCACGGGTCCGGAGAATGAATAAATGTTTGCATTAACGTCGTTGTAAAATTCCCAATCAGTAGAAATTATTAAAGGGCTGTTAGATTGATTGGCCAGCGTAATAGTTTGTGTATTGCGGCAAAGTAAATATTCTGGTAATAAAGAAGCCGCAGCAATATTGCAATCTGCCACTTGTATTTGTACATCTTTTCGTTGCCTTGCAATTACTACACCGTTTCTAATTTCTTCTACACAAACAGTAATAACATAGGTTCCCTGGCCTGGAGCTATCCCTGTTACTAGCCCCGTGTTAGGATTAATCTGAACAGCACCACCTAACGGTGCGGTGCTGGAAAAAGAAGGCTGGTTATAGGGAACGGAAGGAAAAGGCGGAGGTCCGGTAGGTGTAGAATTACCACCCGCACTTGTACTTGCATAGGCTTCGCAAAATGAATATCGCAGTTCATCGCCATCTGCATCTTCTGCTGCAAAACTGTAGGTAAAATCATTTTCTGCACAAATCACTACAAGGTCGCTTCCTGTAAAAGCTGCACTGTTATTTTCAGGACCATTTGTTACTGGAGTTAAGCCTGGTATTTCGGCAGTATATGTAGCGCCAACCTGGCTTGAACCCGGTGCAAGATTATCAATGCCATCGATTCTGTAGTTGACCTGGCTTGAAATTATATACCCACCTGCGGAGGCAGGAAGTGTAACCGTAAAATTATAATATGCTACATCATAACAAACTTGCGGAGGGTTGGTAATGCAGGGATCAGGGTTAGTGATGCTGATATTATCCTGGCTGCTGATATTAACGGTAAAATCATTTATTCTTGTTCCGTTTGTTTTATCAAAAATTGAAATCCAGGTAGGGTTAGGAAACTGTCGATTACTTCCACAGCGCTGTAACAATCTAAGTGTAAAGGCATATTGATATTGCCCATTATTTACTCCTACCAGTCTATAATACATCTCGCCCCCGGTAATATGGCTGGCCCTGGATGCAAACGGAAGCGCAACCAGTATTAGTATTGTATAAAGTAACTTTCGAAGCATTGCTTCTTTCTGTTTTGGACCTGGGGAAAACCGTCTTTATAAAGGTAAGTATATAAACGAACGGATGAAAGAGTTAGATGTAAGGGCAAAAAAGCTTTTTTTAGGCTTCCAACTAATTGATTTTAACAGGCGTCTCACTAAAGTCAAATCAATAAATGACTATTTTTAAGCCATAACTATATGTAATATGAAGCTTGTTTTGCTATTCGCCTTTTTTGTATCTACAGCCGCCGCTGCGCAGGAATGTAAATTAATTAAGGAAACAGACCCGTACACTAAAGAAACCCTGCTTTCTACCGGTTTTATTTTTGTAACGGGTGGCTCAGTAACGGTGGATGCAAATAGCAAAGAAATTGATGTGCTGTTTTCAATTGCCGGTGCAGACAAATGTTATGATAATAATTCTACTGCAGTTATTTACTTTGAAGGCTCAAAAGTAAAAACAACTTTACGAAACGGCGGTACTATGAATTGTGAAGGTCTTTTTCATTTTATATTTAAGAATACAGCAAGTACAACAGCAGTCTTGAAAAAGATTACTACGCAAAAAATAACACATATTGTTTTTACCGGTAATAATAAGAAAGAAACAACCCTTAGTATTTCTCCTCAACAACAAGACGCATTGCTACTATTGGCCAATTGTCTTGTAACGGATGCAAAAACCCTGATAAAATAGCCGGTATAACAGGGAATTAAAATAAACACTTAGCGTTTATAAGGAATTTTATAGGTTCTTGTAGTTGTACCAATGACAACTTAATAGTGTAATAAACTATTTTTTGTTATAGATAGAATAACGTTCTTGCAGCAAGTAAAAGAATAAGAAGTACTTTTCCTATAAGAAACCGAATCCTTTGAAATCCGTGACCAATTCCTAATGTTAAGCTGTAATCTCAATCCTATGAAAAACCAACTAAGTGCTGCCGTACCCGGAGTTTTCAACAACGGTCTATCATTACAGCAATTGGTAAACCGGTTTGTAAGCAGTTCGCAGGAAATGGCATTTCGCAACAACGTAATTGTTGTAAATGAAGTGCCGGGGGATTTGATCATAACCGCCGACGAAAATAAAGTAACCCCCGTTATTGATGAACTGCTTACAGCCGTTGTTTTAAATGCAAAAAACAGTAGCATTCATGTAAGTGCTGATCGCTATAGCGATATAGTAATTCTAAATATCCAGGATCGTAATAATAACAATGGCTATGCATTAGCTTTTAGCATTATGTCTGTAGAGCAGCAGGCAATAGCAGCAGGAGGTTCTTTATCTATTGATGGTAAACAGAAAAAAGTGACCACTATTTCATTTAGCTTTCCTATTTATCTGCAACAAACGTCGTAGAAAAATCATTAACGGAAAGTGCCTGACAATGTAAAGCAGGCCCTGTTGTTGATCTTATAGAAAACCTGGCCGTTTATTTTTCTGATGGTTCTGCTTTTTTCTTTATCCAATAATCTTCCTTTATTATCAAAGAACTGTGGCTGATCAAAAAAAGCTACGGTGAAATATTTTTCTTTTCGCTTTGAGCCGAGCTTATTGTGGCGTAGCGAAAGAAAAACCATAAACTTTGCTTGTCCTCTTTCATGATAATCAAGGTTCGTTATCCATGTGCAACGCATCTGCTTCATATCTGCAAAAAGGGTAAGCATATCTGCCACATTATAATTAAATGCCTGTAATGTGTCGGCCAGGTTATTTTCACCCGGATTAAAATGATAAATGTAGCGTATGCTATCGGTGATAATTTCTATACCTACTTCATCATAATTTTTATCCCGTACTTCAAACGAAAAGGGTTTCTCCCGGTGTATTTTCTTGAACCGGTCTTTAATGGAAACGAGTATGGCCTCATTTTGTCGATAATAATCGGCTGTAAGCTCTCTGCTGGATGAACAGGATACCAGGATGATACTTGCTGAAATAATATGTAGCAGGTAATTTTTCATTTTACATTCGGTGCATAGGTAATTCCAAAAACAGCTTTACGTAATAGTTTTGGTGATATCTGTTGCAATGATTTCATTCCATAATCCCAATAGATAATATTGATCTTAGTATCGTCTACTTTTTGAATATCCAGTAATAATATATAGTGAGTAGGAATACTGAAACGGGAGGAAGTATGTTTTTTACGGTATAAAAGCTTATTGTTGAGATATAAAAAAACTGTACCTCTTTGTAATCTTTCTGCGATATGGCTGTATGGATCTTTTATCCATGGCCGAATAAGATCTGTTCCTCTTGCCCGTACTTTTAATTTGCAAATTTTTCGAAGCATTCTATTAAACTTGGAGAAATTAGTAGAAGCCCATAATGTATTTTCGTCACCTTTGTCAAAATTCAGGTTCACAAAATTCAGGTAACCTTTAAACCGGTCGGCCAAACATAGAAACCACATTTGCGCAGCAGGATTTAAATCAAGTGCGCCTTTATATTTTAGCAATCCTGCTTCTTCTAAAATTCCTTTGCCTGGTTTAAATTTTACATCGTTATAACTGGCTCTTCCTTCCTGGTAGAGTTTCAACATAAATCGGCAGAAGCCGAGCGGATCGTTTTTTAATGGTAAATAAGTTAATGCAGAATATGCACAAAAATTATTGGTACGACCTTCATAAAATTTTAGCGGTGATGTGGCAAAGCCTCTAAGGTTATCAAAAAAAACATCGGGTTGCACATTTATCCAATATTTGCTGGAGTCGGTACGCTGTACACTGTCCAGCCAGGCAACTGCTTGTGATTGAGTAGACGATTGAATACTATCAGTATAATAGCTGTAATTTTTTTTTGAAAATGCCGGAGAGAGTCCCGCTAAAAACAGCAGAAGAAAAATAAATATATTTAAGATTGCTTGTTTCATTTTTGAGTATACAGCAAAAATAGTTCCAGTAAGATATACTACTAAAGTAAAAAATTTGGCTTTGGGATAAATTAAAAAACCATCCGCTAACTTGCGAATGGTTTTTTAAAAAATAAAATAATAGTTATTAATATCTGTACAAATCTGACTTGAATGGGCCTTCTTTGCTGATACCTAAGTATTCAGATTGTGCAGTTGTCAACTCTTCCAGCACCACGCCAATTTTAGCAAGGTGAAGACGGGCAACTTTTTCATCCAAATGTTTTGGCAACACATACACCTTGTTCTCGTATTTTGTATGGTTCAACCATAATTCTATTTGAGCAAGAGTTTGATTAGAGAAAGAATTACTCATTACAAAGGAAGGGTGACCAGTAGCACAACCTAAGTTTACTAACCGACCTTCTGCAAGAATAATAATGTCTTTTCCATCTACATTATAAATATCAACCTGTGGTTTGATAGTGTCTTTTGTAGTACCGTAGTTGTCATTCAACCAGGCAATATCAATTTCAATATCAAAGTGGCCAATATTACAAACGATAGCTTTGTCTTTCATTGCTTTGAAATGTTCACCGGTGATCAAATCACGGCAACCTGAAGCAGTAACAACAATATCAGCTTCTTTTACTGCATCAATCATTTTCTTTACTTCAAAACCATCCATAGCAGCTTGTAATGCGCAGATAGGATCGATCTCTGTAACAATAACACGGCAACCAGCACCAGCTAAAGAAGCAGCTGAACCTTTACCCACATCACCATACCCACCTACTACTGCTACTTTACCAGCCAACATAACGTCGGTAGCACGGCGAATAGAATCCACTAATGATTCTTTACAACCGTATTTGTTATCGAATTTAGATTTAGTAACAGAATCGTTTACATTGATAGCAGGCATCGGTAATGTACCTTTTGCAACTCTTTCATATAAGCGATGTACACCTGTTGTAGTTTCTTCAGAGATACCTTTTACATGCTGAATTAATTCAGGATATGTATCAAGTACCATATTGGTCAAATCACCACCATCATCCAAAATCATATTTAAAGGCTTGTCAGCACTACCGAAAAATAATGTTTGTTCAATACACCAGTCAGCTTCGGCTTGGGTTTGTCCTTTCCAGGCAAATACACCAATACCTGCAGCAGCAATAGCAGCAGCAGCATGATTTTGTGTAGAGAAGATATTGCAAGAACTCCATTTTACTTCGGCTCCCAATGCAGTTAATGTTTCAATTAATACAGCAGTTTGAATGGTCATGTGTAGACAGCCGGCTACTCTTGCACCTTTCAATGGTTGAGAAGGACCGTATTCTTTACGGATTGCCATAAGACCGGGCATTTCTGCTTCAGCCAGGCGAATTTCTTTACGTCCCCATTCGGCCAGGGAAATATCAGCAACCTTGTAAGCAAGGTTGAAATCGATAGATGTTTTTGAAAGTGTTGACATTATTTATTTTTTAGAGCACAAAAATACTGTTATAGTATATTATTCTATGAAATTGTGTAAATTTGGGTGAATCTACTTTAATATTAATTTAAAAAGTTGAATCTACTTTTTACCTATGGCAAAAGCACTTAAAACAGAAAAATCAGCTACAGGTGAAATTGTATTGGATAGTAAAGACCTTTCCATCCTGCATTTACTGCAGCAAAATGCAAGGATGACGGTGAAAGAAATAGCTGATACGATACACCTTAGTACTACACCAGTGCATGAACGGATAAAGCGAATGGAGGCCAATGGTGTGATTAAGCAATATGCAACATTGCTGGATCATACTAAAGTGAAGAAAAGCCTGATTGCTATTTGCTACGTGTCGTTAAAAGAGCACAATAAAACGGCGGGTACAAAATTTGTGAAAGCTATTCAACAAATGCCGGATGTAGTAGAATGTTACACCATTTCCGGAGAGTTTGATTTTATGCTGAAAGTGATGTGTGAGGATATGAATGCCTATCATGATTTTCATGTGAATAAATTGAGCCAGATAGAAAACATGGGACATGTTCAAAGCATATTTGTGATGGGTGTTATCAAACAGACCCACCAATTGGTTTATGCGTAAAATCCCCTGACCTTCTTTCATTGTTGGGCAAAAACTCTAACTTTGACTCATCAAGTTAGCTCTGATGGTTTCTTATAATACAGTATTTGAGCTGATACGATGCGTTCAGAAATGGTTAAAAAGTTAAGTATCCATAAACCCTGATAACGATTAGTATGCAACAATTGGTTAGAGTAGCACTGTTAGTGGCTATCATATTGCCATCCGCTCTGATGGCGCAAACTGATAGTATTCGCATTTCTTGTCCTTTAAATGAGGCAGTAGTTGTTCCCCCGCCTAAAAATGTGATAAGATATGATATAGAAGATCTCTGTATTGTATTGACCAGTATTCCGGATTCGGTGGTAAAATCATGTGCCAATGCAAGGGTAACAAATGTGGTGCAAAATCCCGACGACAATAATAGATGGGAAGTAGTAATTTTTTCTAAATACAAAGGCAAAGATTATTATTTCTGGTATACTGGATTAGAGACTGTGGTTGTAAAGCGAAATGAAAGTATAAAACAGGGACAGGCTCTCGGCAATATAAAACCCGGCGGAAAAATTGAATTTCTGATGTATGATTTTGAAACACAGGTTGACCCTACAAAATATCTGGATTGTAAAGGCGTATTAAAACTTGATAACTGATAAGAAAGTTGCAGAAGCTTATATTTTTCTTTCCATTACATAATCATTCATAAAATAGCCATTGCCAATATCAATGTCTTCTTCATTGATAATAACAAATCCCAGTTTTTCATAAAATTCTTTTGCTTTGTTATTCCGGTTCACATTTAACCGGAGTGCTGTGCCGCCTTTACGCACCATTGCCTTTAGAATTTCAGTGATTACAAATTTGCCGGTTCCTTTGCCTTGATTTTGTGGCATTACATATAGTTTATGCAATTTGTAAATGCCATTTTCCACTAAACTGAAAGAAGCAAAACCTACCGGAGTTTGCCCATCATTTACAATAATAAATTCATGTCTTTCCTTCATCTGGCCGAGTAATGATTCTTCGCTGTACATCATCTTAAGCATATAGTCAATTTGCTGGGCTGATAGTATTGCCCCATAGGCAGAGGGCCAAATTTTATGACTTAGATCTTTGATAAGCGGAATATCTTTTTGTATTGCCTGCCGAAGACGCAGACTGGCGGTTGGCATATATGTTTGCTGAGAAAGCACCCGGTGTTTATAAATAAGTTTCCAGCTTAAACGTAGTGCAACAATAAATGATACTATTGCACCGAGAAATAATAGTATATCGGATATATAATCTTCCATGGAAGGAGATTGTTGCCAAAATAAGAATACATCATAAGTGCCATGGAAAAATGTAGCCCAGAATAAACCCAAAACCATCAATGCAGTTTTGCGGGCAGGGTTGAATTTTGCACGGCCTACATGGTATCCCATCAATACAGCAAAAGTGGCATGTGCCGGAACAGATAAGAACATACGTAGCAATGCCACCTGGTATCCACGGCCTTCAGCTGCAGAGCTTGTAACATATAAAATATTTTCTAACGTAGCAAAGCCCATACTTACCATTACAGCGTATACAATTCCATCCAGTGGCTCATCAAAACTTTTTTGCCGATATGAATAAAAACGAAGAGCTGCAAATTTGCAGGCTTCTTCTGTAAGAGCTACTACGATAAATGCTTTAACAGCCATGCCGGCAATGCTATTGTTGAATTGATCATAAAAATACCGTTCAATAAAAAAAGCAGGAATGGTGCTAAGTACCCCCAGGAAGAAACTTACGATCATGTTCAATCTAGGCTCCCTGTTATAAGCATCTCTATAAAATATAAAAAGGCAAATAGCAAGTCCGGGTGCTATGGCGAGAGCTATATAATCCATTTGCTTTTGTTGTGTAGCGAAAGATAAATAAAGATTGCTGATTACTTAAACTTAAAAGGGTTCGCTATTAGCAAACCCTTTTAACAATGATATGTGCAATAATTAATTTTGTTTATCCTTTTTGCCAAATATTTTTTTCAGCAATCCTTTTTTCTTTTCAGGTTCCTGCGTGGGGGCACCTATAGGTTTATTATCGCTATTGTCTTCTTTCTTTATCGGTGTTTTTGTTGCCGTATCTTTTTTGGGCGGTGTTTTAGGATCCTCTTCTTTTATGGGTGTTGATTCAGGTCCTATATATTCGTTACTACCATTGTTATAGTCATCTTCTGTCCCTACACCCTGGTCATCTCCTTCAGCTCCCGGATCAGGATCGGAATCACTGACAATGATATCTGCACTATTAATTTCATTTTCTAATTCTGCTGGTTTCACAAATTTTGCATCTTTTTCAATACCCAATTTTTTATTCGCTAATACTTTTTGAAAGAAATATTCGCAAATTGGTCTTGCCATTCTTGAACCATCTCCTTCGTTGCGAATGAACTGGTCATCAAATCCCACCCATGATCCAGCTAGTAATTGTGGTGTATAGCCAATAAACCATGCATCTGCGTTATCATCTGTTGTTCCTGTTTTGCCTCCCATTTCTGCTGCACCTACACGGGTACGCATACCTCTTGCAGTTCCTTTGTCAACCGCTCCCTGCATCATTCGGGCCATTGTATAAGCTGTTATTTCACTTACTGCTTCTTTACGATTAATATTATAATCAAAACGTTTTATCACATTGCCATTTCTATCTTCAATGCGGCTGATAGAGTAGGGTTTGGTTGAAAAACCACGACCAGCAAAAATGGTATAGCCCCAAAGCATTTCATACATAGAAAGGTCACAAGTACCCAATGCAATAGAAGGATATGGTTTTACAACTGTTGGAATATTAATCCGGCTGAGAAATTCTGTAAATTGTTTTGGCCCCACTTGCTTCATGATATAGGCAGTAGCACAGTTTTTAGAATAAGCCAATGCATTAGCCATTGAGATTGAACCGCCCGGGCATCTTTTTCCGGCTGGCACCCAGGCACCACCGCCAAAGTTTTGTGCTGTATTTTCACATTCTGTTTCCGGGGTAAAACCTCTTTCTTCCATAGCTTGAGTATATAAAAAAGGTTTTATAGTAGAGCCTACTTGTCTTTTAGTTTTCAGGTTTACATGGTCAAATTTGTAGGTTTTGAAATTGATACCACCCACCCAAGCTAATACTTCACCTGTTACAGGGTCCATCGCCATAAAAGAAGCTTGTTCCATTTGTCTATGATACTTGATGGAATCCATTGGTGTCATCACCGTATCCTTTTCTCTTTTAGCATTCCATGCAAAAACTTTCATTTGGGTTTTAACATCAAATGAAGCTCTTATTTCTTTATCACTTAAACCGTCCTCTTCTAAGTTTCTCCATCTGTCGGATTCTTTCATCGCCCTTTCCAGAATTTTTTCATGTCCATTCCAAAGTGTTCCTTTTTTGATGGAAGCTCTTGCATTTACGCTGCGTTGTAGGGCCATCATTTGTTTGGCCATTGCCTCTTCCGCATACTCTTGCATCTGTGGATTAATGGTAGTGTATATTTTTAAACCATCATCATAAATATCATATC
>LNFJ01000073.1 GCA_001464625.1 Bacteroidia bacterium Ga0077558
CCATTAACTTCCATCTGACCGATAACTATATTGCGGCGATCTAGTGCAGCCTTGGGATTACGTACGGGGTTGTAAATACTATTACCTTTTAACATGCCTACCAATAAAGCAGCTTCTTCAATAGTAAGCCGATCAGGTTCTTTCTGGAAAAATGTTCTCGATGCATTTCTTATTCCATAAATATTGTTTCCAAAAGGAACTGCATTAAGATAAAGTGTAATTATTTCTTCTTTGGTAAAATTTCTCTCCAATTTTACTGCGATGATCCATTCTTTTAATTTTTGAATAACTCTGACAGCTCTGTTAGAAGCTCTTTCATTAAATAAATTCAATGCAAGCTGTTGAGTAATGGTGCTACCTCCACCTTCTCCACCTAATGTAAGAATGGCTCTCATGGTCGATTTGCCATCAATACCACTATGGCTATAAAAACGTTCATCTTCTGTTGCAATTAAGGCATTTATAACATGAGTTGAAATATCCCTGTATTTTACGTTACTTCTGTTTCCTCTTTCCGTATAATATTTACCCATCAGGGTGCCATCTATAGCATATACTTCTGAAGCCTGAAGAATAGAAGGGTTTTCTAATTCTGATAATGAAGGCATTTTGCCAAAAACTCCCCAATTGGCAAGTAGTAAAAGGATAATAAAAGCAGCAAGACCACCGCCGAAAAGATACCAGAAAATACGAACAGCTTTTTTCATGTGATATGGGTTGAGGTTTAGAAACCTGTAAGTAAAAATTCAATTACCGAAAGTAAGAAAATCTGCAACGGTAGTAGCACCCTGGTAATTAATTTTTTGCCAAAAGAAAGGAGCTTTTTTAGAATTTGCCCGGCCAGTGCTGGTTTATAAATTCTTTGTATTTGTCAACACTTTTATCACCCTTCAATATTTCAAGATTGCTGCCGCTGATGATGATAAAGCCATATTTTCCTCCTTTTAGCCAGGGGATGATTTCGTTGGCTGTTTTAGGCTGGGTTTTATCTACATAGTCTACTGCATCTTTTGCATCTTTAAAAGGCGCAATAAGCAATAAACGATTATCAGTATCCAACTGCAATAAGTCAACAGAATAAGTTTTGTTATAGAATGTTTCCCTGTTGTACCGGAAGAAGGCATTTTTCGCTTCATTAGAAAATACAGGATCAACTTTATTTAATACTAATACTACATAATGAGATTCTGTAGCCACATATTTATAAACTGTTGGGGGTGGTGTAACCGGCTTATTTGTAACGGTATCTTTCACTATAGGTGGAGGAACTTTTACAATCGGTGGAGCAGGTTTTGTTGTGGTGGTGTCCGCTACAGGTTTTTGAACAACTACAGGAGCAGGAACCACAGGTTTTGGTGGTGTAACACCGTCGTCGTTTCTGGTTACCACTAAATTCCTTAAATCGTTTTCAATTTGTGCTCTTCTGCTAAGTACGTCCAACAAACCTGTTGCTTTAGCTGCTAAAGCTGTATTGGGGAATTGAGAAAGTATGGACTGTAAAACATTAGCGGCGGTGCTGTCATTCCTTTGTTTTATATAGTAGACTGCTTCAATATAAAGTAATTGAGGCGTCCAGAAATTCTTCCCATATTTTTTATCGGCTTCTTTTTTTTGTGCGATAGCTTTTTCAAATTGTCCTTCTATAAACAAATCGTAGATGCCTTCGTACGTTTTTGTTGCTTCAGAGTTGGCAGTGGTTGATTGCGGATTTTTTCCAGTTAAAACAATAGTCGTGTAATTGCTGGTTTGATGTTTTTCAAAAAGCGTCTTCTTCATGATTGCAGCATTCAACGCATCTCCATTTTTATTGTAGCAATAATAAAGATTGAAAAGTACTTCGTCCATTTTTTCAAATGCAGGGAAACGGCTGCGTAATTGCTCCAGTGTAGTTGTACCAGCGGCACAATCTTCTACTTCCTGCACATAGGCAATACCAAGAGTAAATAATGCCTGTTGAATTGAGTCATTCGATTTTTTAACCTGTAGTTCTGTTAGCGGGAGATTGGCGTATAACCCATCATATGTAAGTTCCTTAGGAGTATCTGAATTGTTGTCCTGCTGGTCAGAATTTTGCTGCTGATTATTGCCCGTATTTTGTGCTCCTGCTATTAGGGTTGAACTTCTTCTCCAGTTGTCAATATTAGGTCGGGTACCCCATTTATTTTTAAAATCATTTTGCCCTCTTGATCGGGACGTAGCATTATAAAAATACCATTCACCCCGTTCTGTACCGGCTGTGGGAAAAAGTATAGGGGGGGTATTGTCTACAAAAGGGGAGCCGGTTGAAAGTGGTGTTTCGTCTCTTAAACCCTGTTGTTTGCGGAGTAGCTTCACCATTTTTTTAACATAGTCACGGCGTTCGTCTTCGGGCATTTTTGCAATGCGCTGGAGGCTATCTTGTCTTTCTATAACTTCAATATTTGCGGCCAGCTTACCAAGCATATTTTTTCGGGCAACAATAGCATCAATATTTTTGAGAGAGGGGTCGTCCATTTTTAAACTATCATAAAAATTGTATGCATTGCGATATGATTTTTTATCGAATGATAGTTCTGCTAACTGTAAAAATGCTTTGTTACGCTGTTCAACATTATTGCTTGTGTATTGAGTACTTTTCAATAATAAGGCTAATGCGCCATCCACATCTTTTCCTTCCAGCAACATCTGTGCAGCCATATAGTAAATAATATCCCGGTAATCTTCATATCTATCTCTTTTTGCCATTTTCAGTAATTCGGCAACATTTTTTTCAATCGTCTTTTCGCCTTCATCTTTATTAGCACGGATAGAAGCCAGTCTTGCATAAATATCCAGTACAGGGTCGGTAGTATGAGCACTTACTTTGCCATAATATTTTTCTGCTTCTTTATATTGACCACTTTTTTCATATAGTTGTGCCGCCAGGTATTCCCATCTTGCCTTTTCCTGTTGATTAGTAGCGTTGCTTAATGCAAGTACTAAATGAGAGGCTGCACTGTCCCACATGTTTTGCTTATAAAACCAAAAAGCCTGTACCTCATGCAAATCGTTTTGCAAACGTTTTGGAAAGGCCGGGTCATTTTTTAATGTTACAATCATACTGGCAGCTTCCGGAAACTGATCCTGTGCCAGAAAATTTCTTATTTGCCAGATAAAAGCATCATTGCGGCTCGGTGGTTCAGAAAACATGCGCCGGGGGATGCTGTTTTTTTCTTTTGTGGAAATGCTGGACGCAGAATTACCGTCTCTGTTACTTCCGATAGTCAGGTAATAACCATCTTTTTCTTTTGGCGCAAATGCATAGTTGATAAACTGAAACATCAGGTAGGCAGAATCAAAATCTTTGCGCAGGTAATAAGCTGCACCCCAGAGAAGGTACATGTTATCAACCCAATCGTTCCTTAGATCATGCAGAATAATACCAGTAGATGATTTATATATGACAGAATCTAATTGAATAGAATCAGCCGCAGTTGCCTCTAATGTGTAATTGTAAAATGGTAAAAGCTCTGAATAATCGTCTTTAAAAGACTCTTTGGCCCTTTCCAGAATCTCGTTTAGCTTGTTATTGGCGTTGAAGTGATAGTTGTAGTGTGTAAACGTATTTTGAATAAATCTTTTAGGAAGCGTAAGTTTTTTATCTTCTGACTTTTCGGATCGTAAAACCCTGTCATCATATTCCTCGGGTTTTTTAATATCAAAGGAGATGCCCATCTGGCTGAAGGACTCAAAAGAAACCTGGCAGAGGATAAGGAAAAACAGTGTAACAATTATAAATCGGTTGAGTCGCATTTTCGGGGGCAATCTAAAGTCTTATTAACTGAAATTCAAATAATTTAGTATAAAAGTACGGCAATTTTTTTACCTTAATTTGATGGGCGGAAAGCTGGCAAAACCGGGGGTCAATGCTTACCTTTAGTTTACAAAAACTTGGTTATGGTAAAACTGGATGCCGGATCGACCCTGAAGCGGCTGCGAAACCGCTATCGGCTGGTGGTGATGAATGATGATACATATGAAGAGGTGGTTACCTTTAAATTGTCGAGATTGAGTGTTTACATCATGTTGAGCACAATATTTGTAGTGTTGGTGGGTCTTACAGTAGCCCTCATCGTTTTCACACCTTTGAAGTATTATATACCGGGAGCCAATACAGATTATAAATCGACAATAGAGTTGCGCCAGCTTAAGTACCGGGTGGATGAAGCTGAAAAGCAAAATATTTATAAAGCCCAGTATATTGAAGGAATTAAGAAAGCATTGGCAGGAAACACTGCAACTTTGCTTGATACCACAAAATTGAATGTACCTAAGGCAGAACTATCAAACGATTAATCGAGAATCCTATGTTTAATACCAAAAACAGAACCGACATGCAACAATCAACCAACAACGGGGCCACACTTATTAGTGCAGGTACCACTCTCAAAGGCGACATCAGCAGCAGCAGCGATTTACGAATTGATGGTACCGTAATCGGCAACATCAACAGTTCTGCAAAAATCATTATTGGTAGCAATGGTGTTGTAGAAGGTGATATTATTGGTGCCCAAGCCGACATCGTTGGCAAGGTTTCAGGTAATATCCGGGCAAAGGACTTGCTGCAATTGAAAGGGGAGTCTGTAGTAACCGGCAACCTCTATGCTGGTAAATTACAAATTGAGCCTTCTGCTACTTTCAACGGGCAATGCCACATGGGAGCCAATATTGTGGAGATGAATAACAATGAACAGCAAGTTGCCGCCAGATAGTAACAAACGTTTTTTTTTACGTTATGCCAGCCTAGGTACACAATTATTAGTGGCTATCGGGCTGGCTGTTTTTGTTGGGTTAAAAACAGATAAATGGCTTGGTACATCTCCGTTGCTGGCTTGTGTATTACCTTTGCTTGTCCTGTCGGCCATTTTTTATAAATTATTCAGGGAAACCAGCAGGAAAAAGAACAATGAATAAAACTATATTGCAATCCATCACACCATTACTGGGTGTTTTTATAGCTATTTCTTCGATCTCCTCATTAAGTAAAAACTGGTTAGAGAGCAAGGGTGTTAGCCTCAATGTTTTGTTGGCAGGCAACCTGCTTCTTTTTTTAGTAAGTCTGGTTGCATTTTTAATTACACACAAAGCATTACGTTCTTCCAACCCGCAGGCTTTTGTACGATCTATGTATGGAAGTTTTATGATCAAATTTTTTGTACTGGCTGTTGCGGCATTCACTTACATTATGGTAATGAAAAAAAATGTAAATAAACCTGCATTAATTGCTTGTGCTGCGTTATATATTATTTACACAGGTATAGAAACAAGAGGTTTATTGAAATTGCTGAAGCAAAAAAAGAATGCCTAAAAAAGAAGTTCCTGTTAATCACCTTCAAGAATATTTGCCACCCGGCACAGGTGATGCAGTATTGAATTATCTCCACCAGTACAAAGTACACTTAACCATTGCAAAAGAACGGAAAAGCATTTTAGGTGATTATCGTCATCGTACCCATCACAGCAATCACCGGATAAGTGTAAATGGAAACCTGAATCATTTTTCATTTTTGATAACCTTGCTACATGAGTTGGCGCACCTGCTTACGTTTGAAGAATATAATAATAGAGTACAGGCACATGGTAAAGAATGGAAATTGATTTTTGGAAAACTACTACATCAATTTGTGCAAACAAAAGTCTTCCCTGCAGATATAGAAAAAGAGTTATTGCAATCATTGCAAAATCCTGCAGCCAGTAGTTGTGCAGAAGATAGTTTGTTAAGAGTTTTGAGGAAATATGATGCAGGAAAAAATAACCAGGTATTGGTAGAAGAAATTTTAGTGAGTCATTTATTCCGCACAAAAGACGGTCGGGTTTTTATGAAAGGAGAGAAACTACGAAAACGTTTTAAATGTAAAGAAGTTGAAACGGGAAAGATGTATTTGTTTAGCCCTGTGTATGAAGTTGAAAGAATGAATCAGGAGTTATAGTCTTTAGTCGGGTGTAGGTTTCCTAAACTTTAGTTCTCTGACTTCAGATTCATGACTATCTACTACAGACTCCTTAACATCCATAAGCTGCAACCTGTATGACCGCTATTGCCAATTGGTCCTTTTAAATATTCAAAACCAAATTTCGCATATACTTTCAATGCTTGTTGTAACTCGGGCATACTTTCTAAATATACCTGCTTGTAGCCAGTTTCTTTAGCAAAGTCAAGACTTTTCTCAATTAATGTTCTGCCAAGCCCGGTACCCCTTGCATGTGGTAGTAAATACATTTTTACTAATTCGCAAGTATCATCCAGTAACCCTTCTGTAGGGTAGATGCCTACACCGCCAACAATTTGTCCATCTAATTCTGCCACAAAATAACCAGCCCCTTTTGTTTGAAATAGTTCATATAACGCATCTGTTGTTGGGTCGTAATATACCGTGCCGGGATGATTAGCACCAAATTCAGTCAATGTATCTTTTATGATTTTAGAGAGACAAGGGTTATCTGATGGTTGAATGTTGCGGATAGTTATTTCACTCATAGCTATAAAAAATCCTGTTTTATAAACAGGATTAAAGATAAGTTGATTTTGGTTTTTTAAAACCTCGAATTAAAAGTTTCAATATCCCATCCATCACCCACTTCACTTTTGGTGGCGCAAAGAATTTTATCTCCATCGGTTCGAACGTTTACCAGTCCATATATCATACCGGTTACAACAAGGCTGCTCCATAGTGCCCGACGTTTTTTATCAGTACCGCTACCAAATTCCATTACAATGTCTTTCGATGAAGGAGTTAATTTTTTTTCTGCATCACCCTTGCCGATAAATAATCTGTCCGGATGCGAAATTTTATAACTGCGTGAAATTTCAGTGGAGTAAATCTTTGGCGTTACTACTTTGTCATCTTTAATATTCTTAAAACCTGTTATAGCACTTGCAGCCACTACCGTTGGCCGGGGATGATTATGACCTTCATTATCCCCTGAAGAAATGATAGTTACACCTGCATTAATATGTGATAAAAATTCAAAGGATGTATCATCACTTCCGTGGTGACAAGCTTTGGTAATATCACTGGACAGTTCTTGTAAATTATTATGTGTTTTATAGTAATCAAGAATGTGTTGCTGGCTTTGTGCATTGAGGTCGCCGGTAAGTAAAACCCTTGTCTTTCCATAATCAAAGCGAAGCAACAAACTATGCCCGTTGGTGTTTTGCGAATCACCATTTTTAAATTTTCGGAGTACTGCTTTTGAGTTAAGTTTTTCTTCAATCGGCCCCAACACTTTAATACTTAATTTCCCGTTGGCAGGTTCAAAGCCGGGAACATAGCCATTACTGTTGCGAACATTACTTAATCGTTCGCAGGTATTAGTAGCAGTAGTTACACATTCCATAAATTGTTTCCATTGTCCTTGTAACTGGTAACCGGTATTGTTCGGTTTTAGCAATTTTGTTAATTGAGCTTTTGTATCGGGTACTAGTGTCCAAAATTCATTATTGGCATCTGTAGGGCCGAGGCCACGTTTCCCATCTTTTTCCATCCAGTTGACACCGGCATAATAGAATTCTTTTACTTCAATATTCATTATTTCCAACTCCTTTACTTCTGCTTTATTGAGAAGGTCCCACAAGCCGCCATAATGATCTTCATCATTGTGCGAAGTCATCATAACATCGAGACTGATTTTAGTTTGGCCATAATCTTTGGCAAATTTCCAGTCAACAAAATCTGCTGCGTTTCGTTTGGTAAGTTGCTTGCTACGGATGTAGCCGCCATCAATCATTATATGTTTGCGGTCGGGTGTTACTACTAATACACCATCGCCCTGGCCTACATCAATAAAATAATATTCTAACAGTGCAGTTGTATTTATCTCTGCTGTTTTTACATAATCGGGTACGCCTCTTGCTTTTACTTTGACGGTGGTTTTGTTGCCCAGTTCTTCTTGCAGAAATAGAGAGTCACCCCAAATCAGTTCTATCTTTTTGGTAATACAACTTTTTTCTTTGTACAGTTTGATTTTGTCTTTGGCGACATACATAGTGGTTGGCATGATATAAGATTTAAATAGTTTAAATGCATGCTAACCAGAGATGGGAGGGAGCTTAGATTCGATTATGAAAGTTCTGAAATTTTTTGGGGATAGGCAAAAATAGTTATTTGAGCATTTTACAGCTTAAATTCTGACTTTCAGAAAGCAATTTTGTCTTTAGTTCGGTTTCATGTATGCCTATTGTTTTTGCTATTTTCTGATGTGGTAATGTCGTAAACAATAATAGATTGATGAGAGGAAAAGTATGGCTTGCTGTTTTGAAGTTTAATGGAGTAATACCTCTTTCGTATAGGTACGATGCGGAAAAAGTGTACGTATAATGAAGCAAGAAAATAAGTAATGATCTTTTAGTATGGATTAAAATATCGCTTTTCTGCAAATTGATAAATGATTCAATCAAAATTTCCTTGGCCAGCTTTTCTTCAGAAGTAACTTTTAGTATTGCCCCAAATAGTATAGAAGAGTATTTGTCATATAAAATATTCCAACCCAAAAGCTCTCCACTTTTTAACATAGAAACAATTGCCTGATCAGAATATTGATTTTGGGTGGAAATCATAGAATTGCTTGCATTTGCATGAACCGTACTAGTAGAAATTCATGCCAACTTGATTTAGAGACCGCTCCTATTATTATTCATTTAATTGGGGAATCTTTTCCCTTTTTTATGCCGCAGGGATATTTGTGTATTTTTAAATGTTCATATAATGTTTGATAATACCCATAAATGATTCAACAAAAAATCCCGGCTAAAGTGCCGGGATTAGTATAAAAATTTTAGTTAGTTCTATTTATGCTACCGCTTTCTTCACCAGATCAGCTGCTTCACTCAACAGTATGGCAGATTGTACTTTTAACCCACTTTCATCAATCAATTTTTTTGCTTCTACTGCATTGGTTCCTTGTAAGCGAACAATGATCGGAATATTGATGTTGCCTAATTTTTGATAAGCATCAATTACACCTTGCGCAACACGGTCACAGCGAACAATACCACCAAAAATGTTGATAAGAATTGCTTTTACAGCCGGGTCTTTTAAAATTATTTTGAAACCTGCTTCTACAGTTTGCGCATTAGCACTGCCACCAACATCAAGAAAGTTAGCAGGTTCGCCACCGCTTAATTTGATCATATCCATTGTAGCCATTGCAAGGCCAGCGCCGTTAACCATACAACCTACATTGCCATCCAATTTTACAAAGTTCAGGTTGTATTTACCAGCTTCTACTTCAGTTGGGTCTTCTTCAGTTACATCTCTTAGCGAAGCAAGATCTGCATGGCGCATCAGGGAGTTTTCATCTAATCCCATTTTGCAATCCACCGCAATTATTTTATCGTCTGATGCTTTGAACAATGGATTTATTTCCAACATCGAACAATCTAATCCTACATATGCATTGTAGAGATTAGTAACGAATTTGGTGCAATTCTTAAAAGCTTCGCCACTTAAACCCAAATTAAAAGCAATCTTTCTTGACTGGAAACCTTGTAGTCCACCTGAAGGATGAACCCATTCTTTAAATATTTTTTCTGGTGTATCATGGGCTACATCCTCAATGTTCATTCCGCCTTCGGTGCTGTACATGATCACATTCTGACCTTTGGTGCGGTCTAATAGTATGGAGAGATAGAATTCTTTTCTTTCGGTTGGCCCATCATAATACATATCGGCTGCCACATAAATTTTATTTACCACTTTACCAGCTTCACCAGTTTGTATGGTAACCAAAGTGCCACCTAATATTTTGCTGGCAAACTCTTGTATATCTTCTAAAGATTTGGCAACTTTTACGCCGTTGATACCATTTTCTTTTATGGCACCTTTTCCACGGCCACCCGCATGTATCTGTGCTTTTACTACGGCAAACTTGCTGCCGGTTTGTGTTTTGATCTGGCGGTAAGCATCCTCGGCTTCTTGTACAGTAGTACAGGCAAAACCTTCTTGTACGGGAACATTATATTTTTTTAATAATTCCTTGGCCTGGTATTCATGAAGATTCATTAGTAAGAATTTGCAGCGAAGATAAGAGATTTAGTCTTGAGTCGGGAGTCGTTAGCCGGAGTCAGTACTAATTTTTATCTTCCGGTAATGAACCGAATAATATGCCTGATTTTTGTAATGTCGGCTTCTTGTCAGTCAGTTAAAAAAATGAGCTGGCCGGAAAGAAATTCATCTCTTACAGGTACGCAATTCTACAAACAGGCCGCTACGATGAAATGGGTTGCAAGAGATTCATTTGCAGTAAAGGAAATACTGGCGGGTAATGTACCTGACTTTCTCAAAAAATTTGAACCGGTAACAGTAACAGACTCGGCATCGGGCAAAAAGATAGTACTTACTTATTATGTCTCGCCGGATTATTTGAGCATTGGTACTAATACAGATTGGGCCAGAATAAATATTACACCCATAGCAGCTCAAAGAATTGCCGATAGCTTTCAATGTTTTTTACCTACCCGAAAAATGGTGGATGACATTTATAAAGCAGCAACAATAAAATTAGAGCCCATGCCAATGTATGCTTTTCGGGATAGCACTCCTACAATGTGGCATCATCATTTAATAGTTGAAGGCCAACGAAAAGGTAAAAAAGGATTGATAGCAGGAATTAAAAAAGATGTGGTTATCAGCGGCAAAATTTCAAGGGATAAAAGAGACAGCAGGGTTGCTATTTACGGTTGGCATAAGCTGGATGGTCAGCCTATTCAACCGCTATACACCGGCCATATAAACTGGTGGGTAGACTATAGCCAGGGCATACGGTTAGTGTATCGAAAAATAAAAGTAAATAATAAGTGGGTGGATTATATCGATGTTTTGAAGGATGCGGCATTGCAAAAGCTTTTATGTGATGAAGAGGTTTGTGATTTTTATCGGTATTGATGTTTTTTATGATGATGCACAATGAACAGAACGATGAACGGAGCGTCGCAACCTCTGGTGCCCAAAGAACAGAACCTTGGTAAAACAATTCGCTCCATTGGGTTCCGGACGAAGGAATTTTGTGTACGTTTGCAGCTTGTCCGTAATAATAAAATAAAGACAGAATTCAACCCACTTTTATGGCGAAAAAGGCATTGAAACAATTTAATGAGACGGTAAAGTTTCTGAAGAAACAATACAAAGAAACTCCCACGGTAGGAATTGTATTGGGTAGTGGTCTTGGTAATTTTATTAACGAGATTGCTATTGAAAAAGAAGTACCGTATGAAGATATTCCGAACTTTCCCGTATCAACTGTAGAAGGGCATAAAGGAAAATTAATTTTCGGAAAGCTAAGTGGTAAAACAGTTGTGGCAATGGCGGGCCGGTTTCATTTTTATGAAGGCTACTCGGCACAGGATGTTGTGTTTCCGGTAAGAGTGATGAAGTTATTGGGAGTTGAAACATTGTTGCTTTCGAATGCAGCAGGTGGTGTTAATACTGATTACAAAGTGGGTGATATAATGATCATTAAAGACCACATCAGCCAGTTTACTCCTAATCCATTAATAGGAAAAAATATTGCAGAATTTGGTCCACGGTTTCCGGATATGAGTGAGCCATATAAAAGACATTTGATTCAAAAAGCAAAGGCCATTGCGCTGGTGCACAATTTTGATGTAAAAGAAGGGGTGTACCTGGCAGTAACAGGCCCAACTTTTGAAACAAGGGCTGAATATAAAATGATACATGTGCTGGGTGCTGATGTAGTGGGAATGAGTACCGTGCAGGAGTGTATTGTGGCAAGCCATGCAGGTATGGAAGTATTTGCCATGAGTGTGGTTACGGATGTGGGCATCCGGGAAGAAGATAATATTATTACACATGAAGAAGTGCTGGAAGCGGCCAAACTGGCGGAGCCCAAACTGGCTACTATTTTCAAAGAACTGGTTGCTGCCATTTAATTAACAATATTGATACTGAATTATACCTTTGCTATGCTATTTTGCAAAGGTTTTTTTATAAGCATTCGCTAAACGAGTTTTCACTGGCACACAAGTTTACATATCTGTTATTAATCGGGTTGTTTTTCTTTGCTACTAGGGCAGAAGCGCAACGACGTATTATACAAGATGCGGGGAACAGGGTACAAAGTGGTGGCGGAGGTTTAGGCAGAAGAACGGCAGGTACTGGTGGTGGAGATAGTTTGCAGTACCGTAGTAAACATGAAGATTCAATCACTATCAGTTTTCGCTATCTCGATAGTACCCGCAGTTATAAATTAGATTCGTCTATTATAGATTTTACCCGGCGGTTTCCCATTCCTGCTACGCATATTTATTTAGGCAATACAGGCAATGCTGCAAAATCATTATTGTTTACTCCCAATTTTGAAGCAGGTTTTGATGCCGGCTTCCATGCTTTTGATATTTATAGATGGAAACTAGAAAAGGTTCGCTTTTTTAATACTACCCGGCCTTATAGTGAACTGAATTATATGCTGGGAAGCAGGGTGGAGCAGATCATTGAATTATTACATACACAAAACATACGACCCAACTGGAATTTTTCTTTTGGTTACCGGTTGATCAATGCGCCAGGTTTTTTTAAAAATCAGAAGACTAATCATAACAACTATTTGCTAACGTCAAGATTTCAATCAAAGAATCTTCGTTACACTAACTACTTTGTATTGCTGGGTAATAAATTACAATCGGCGGAGAATGGTGGTATACAGGATACAGCAGATTATTTGAATGATCCGGATTATAAAGACCGTTTTAACATTGATACCAAATTAGGCGGCAGCGATCCCTTCTCTTCCAATTTCTTCAGTACAAACATTAATACAGGCAATAAATACAGCCTGTTTACAGGCTTGCTTCGCCAGCAATATGATTTTGGAAAAAAAGATTCGATAGTAACAGATTCAACAGTGATTCCGTTATTCTATCCAAGGTTACGATTTGAACATACACTGCAATTAGATCAGCACAAATACAATTTTGTTGATAACAATGCAGACTCCCTGTATTATAAAAGGTATTACGATACATCTTTAAGAAAACCAAAGGATACATTTTTGTTAGCCGAAAGATGGCAAACATTGACCAATGATTTTTCTATTTACCAATTTCCGGATGCTAAAAACCTGAACCAGTTTATTAAGCTGGGTGTAATGCTGCAAACGATCAGCGGTGAACTATCATCCGGGAAAACAACTTTTATAAATACAGCAGGGCATGCTGAGTACAGAAATAAAACCCGCAACCTGCTTTGGGATATTGAAGCCAATGGAAAACTATTCTTTACCGGATTTAATGCAGGCGATTACCAGGCACATATCAGCCTGCAACGATTGTTAGGAAAGAAAATAGGCTATATACAACTGGGTTTTGAAAATACAAGTCGTACACCATCCTTTATTTTTGATAGCAGGAGCAGTTTTTATTTGTTGCATACCGTTAAAAATTTCAAGAAGGAGAATAATACACACCTGTTTGCTTCTTACTTTTTACCCTCCTTTAAATTCCGGCTAACAGGTCATTATTACCTGGCAACTAACTATACTTATTTTACTAATTATAAAGAACCCGAGCAGGAAAGTGCTTTGTTCAATGTGTTGCAAATTGTATTAGAGAAAACAATTAAGATCGGTAAGCGGTGGAACTGGCATACGGATATTTATTTTCAACAGGTAATCGGCAATGCGCCGGTTAATGTGCCGGCTATTTTTACCCGCAGCCGTATTGGCTATGAAGGAAACCTTGGGTTCAAAAATCTTGATATTGCAATTGGTGCCGAAATAAAATACAGGGCACCGTACAAAGCAGATGGCTATTCACCGGTGCTGGGGCAGTTTTCTTACCAGGATACGTTAACTATAAAAAATCCATTGCCTGATATTGCAGCTTATTTGCACTTCCGGATCAGACCTTTTAAGGCCTTTGTGAGAGTCGAAAACCTGAATACTGCTCAAAACCAGGATGGATTTGGCTTTACCCGCAATAACTTGGTGGCTCCAGGCTACGCTTTGCCGGGTTTACAACTACGTTTAGGCATTTATTGGAGCTTTGTTAATTGATTCTCAAAAGCTTACTTATCAGCTTAATCTGTTTTGCATACCGGATAATGCTGTTATCTTTGTAGCCTGTTCATGAAAAAGCTAATCGCTGCCATATCATTTGCTTGTTACTTCATACTTTCTTGTGGAGTTGTTTTCAATGCACATTACTGTATGAACAGGTTAGCTTCTGTTCAATTGTATGATACTACAGTAGATGTTTGTGGAAAGTGTGGTATGGATATTCATGAATCAAACGGATGCTGCCGGGATGAAGTGACAGTGGTTAAGATTGAGCAGGATCAGAATAAAACTCCTTTACTACATTTTGAAATTGCTGCTATTGAACCAATAGCTATAACTCCCTCGGAATTCATCGTTTCACCATTTGAGAATTTTGACGGACAACGTCATTTTCATAATCATTCCCCACCTTTACTATCTGCACAGGATACCTATTTGCAGAATAATGTTTTCAGAATTTGAGAAGACGTTAAGAAGCTGTGAGTTTTGAGCCCTGAGTTTGGCGATGGGTGACTTACGAACCGCTGCTTTTATTATTATAATTCCTTTATGTAATAGAATTCACTACTAAGTCTTTAATCAAATCGTAAATTTTAAATTTATTTATAATGAAAACATTAAGAGTATTTCCAATTGTTGCTTTACTGATGGCTGTTGCCTCTATTTCTTATGGTCAGAAAGTTAAAGCAGAAACTTTCCAGGTATCGGGTAACTGTGGTATGTGCAAAACAAAAATTGAAAAAGCTGCTAAAGAGGCTGGTGCAAAAGATGCAAGCTGGGATGCAGAAACAAAAGTGCTGACGGTAAAATACAACAGTTCATCTACGAATACGGCTAAAATACAACAGAAGATCGCAGAGGTAGGTTATGATAATGCAGGCTTTAAAGCTACTGCTGATTCTTACAACAAATTACATGGCTGTTGCAAATATGATAGAGCTGCTGCTACTGAAAAGGCAAGCTGCTGCAGTGATGGAGAAAAGTGTACAGAAGAACATGGCGATAAGCATGCTGCTAAAGCAGATTGTTGCAAAGATGGCAAATGCTCCATGGCAGGACATGATGGAAAAGATTGCTGCAAAACATCACACTAATCACACTTTAAAATTGTGCGTATGCAAAAGCTATTATGTATTGTAATAGCAGCGATGCTGTCTATGCAATCAAATGCCCAGTTCAGCAAAGGAACATTACAGGCAACGGGACTTACTTGTGCTATGTGCAGCAATGCTGTTAACAAAGCATTGCAGGCTGTTTCTTTTATTGAATCGGTAAAATCGGATATAAAAAACTCTGCTTTCAGTATTGTGTTTAAGCAAAATGCTGAGATAAGCATTGATGCTTTAAAAGTTGCGGTGGAAGATGCGGGTTTTTCTATCGGTAATCTTAATCTCACCGGAACATTTGATGGAGTTAAGATTGCAAATGACCAGCATGTAAAGATCGGCAACGCTAACTTTCATTTCCTGAATGTAAAAGATCAAATACTGAATGGAGAAAGCACCATCACAGTTTTGGACAAGAATTTTGTAACGGCGAAGCAGTTTAAAAAAATAAGTGCGTCGTCGAAAATGGCTTGTGTACAAACAGGAAAAGCAGCGGAGTGTTGCAGCAAAGATGGCATAGCTGCTGATGCAAGAGTGTATCATGTAACTATTTAAAAAATATAGCACCACGCTGCAATACGTGGTGCTTTTAAATTTAATCTATGCATAACCGTAAATTCTTTTTACTGGTTCTTTTTTCTTTTTTATTTCTTACAACTTCGCAGGCACAACCCCGCCAGGGAATGCAGGCTTATGAAATAGCATTGCCAACGGTTTCGGGTGATACTATTCGTCTTTCATCATTAAAAGGGAAAGTAGTGTTGCTCGATTTCTGGGCATCCTGGTGTGGTCCATGCCGTAGCTCCAATAAATTGCTAAATAAACTTTATCCTAAATACAAAGACAAGGGCTTTGAAATTTTTGCCGTATCAATGGATAATGAAAAAGAGGATTGGGAAAAAGCAATCAAGAAAGATAAGGTGAGCTGGCTACAGGTAAATGCACCGGGTGGTTGGGATACCCCTACTGCCTTGCAATGGAGGGTGGAAGCATTGCCCACTTCTTACTTGATAGATAAAAACGGGAAGTTGTTAGCCATGGATCTGGAAGGAAAGAATTTGGAGAAAGCGTTGAAGGAACTAATTGATAAATGATCAAATCGATTCTATGAACAAATTCGTTCTTATAATTATTACTTTCTTAGTGATAGATGCAAAAGGACAAGAGCTATATGTTTTTTCGGAGCCTGCCTCAAACATTCCGGCCAACTCATTAAGCGTAAAACTGAAGGAGCATTTTGTTGCAAACGATGAACGATACAACCGGGCCTCTAATCGTATTATGCCACAGGTAATGTGGGGGGTAAATAAAAACTGGATGGTTCGTTTGGGAGCTTCGTTTTCAAATATGCACACCAGCAATTTCAAGTATGAATCGGTTAATCTATATGCGAAGTATCGTTTTTTATCGAAGGATGAAATACATAAACACTTCCGTATGGCTGTATTTGCAGATGCAAGTATTACCGAAGCACCTTTTCATTACGATGAAATAACGTTGATGGGTGATAAGAATGGGGTAGAAGCCGGGTTGATAGCTACTCAACTTTGGCATAAGCTGGCGGTTTCAGCTACCGTAAGTCATACGCAGGTGTTGGATGAGTCGAGGAATAATAAGGTGATCTATGTGCCATCCCGAAATTACCAGGCTATGAATTATTCCTTATCGGCCGGGTATTTATTGTTGCCAAAAGAGTATACCGATTATAAGCAGATGAACCTGAACTTGTACACCGAGCTATTGGCGCAACAAACCTTAGATCGTAAAACACATTTTGTAGATATTGCCCCAGCACTACAGTTCATCTTCAACAGTAATTTTAAGGTTAATATTGGCTACCGTTTCCAGGTAAGCGGTAATATGGACAGGATGACAACGGATAGCTGGCAGCTAAGTGTAGAACGTACTTTCCTCAATGCATTTAAGAAAAAATAACAGGTATTCCTGATTTTTTGAAAGGCAGCTTGAGAAATAGCTGTTTTTTTTGTTTGCGGCTACTTCAAAATTGTTATATTTGACTAAACATATTTTTAGACAAGACTAAAAATATGTTTAGATTAAGTGAACAATGAATAAGATTTTACTCTTACTTGGCTTCCTATTTATCAGCAACCTGCTTCATGCACAACGGATTGTACATGGAGAAGTACTGGATGTTGCTACCGGTGAACCTGTTGCTGCGGCCACCATATCAACCAGCGACTCAATCCGTTCTGTGTTGTGTAATGAAAAAGGGAAATTCTCTATTCAGCTTTCCGACTCCGGATTATTAAATATTTCTGCGGTTGGTTATGAAAACAAAGTAGTAACTGCCGGTAATAAAGAGCACCTGGTTGTTTTATTGGTATCCACACAAAAAGAATTGGATGCGGTTGTTGTAACCGGTACTATGAAGCCGGTAAAAAAATTAGAAAGCCCGGTTGCTGTAGAAGTGTATACACCACAATTTTTTAAAAAGAATCCAACGCCAAGTATTTTTGAATCTTTGCAAAACATTAATGGTGTTCGTCCGCAATTAAATTGCAGTGTTTGTAATACCGGTGATATTCATATCAACGGATTGGAAGGTCCTTATACCATGATCACTATTGATGGAATGCCAATCGTTAGCAGTCTTGCTTCAGTGTATGGTTTGTTTGGCATACCCACACAATTGATCGACCATGTAGAGATTGTAAAAGGCCCTGCATCTGGCTTGTATGGTTCAGAAGCTATTGGGGGCTTAATTAATATTATTACTAAATCACCCGATAAAGCTCCATTATTTACCGCCAATTTTATGACTACCAGCTGGCTGGAGCATAGCCTTGATCTGGGTATTAAAATTAAGGTTGGGAAAAGGGCATCTTCACTACTGGGTGTAAACTATTATAATTACCAGCAACCAATAGATAAGAATGGCGACCAGTTTACAGATGTTACTTTACAACATCGCATTTCTGTTTTCAATAAATTAAGTTTTGTAAGAAAGAATAACCGGGTAGCAACAATAGCGGGCCGTTATTTTTATGAGAACCGATGGGGTGGCGAAATGCGATACAATAAAAGCTTTCGGGGTACAGATAGTGTGTACGGGGAAAGTATTAACACCAACCGCTGGGAGTTAATTGGTAATTATCAGTTGCCGGTAAAGGAAAAAATATTTTTCTCTTTTTCAGCTACAGGACATAACCAGGATTCTTATTACGGAACAATGCCTTACCTCGGCAAACAGCGAATAGTTTTTAACCAGTTTATCTGGGATAAACAGGCCGGTGCATCGCATAGTCTTTTAATTGGTGCAGCAGCCCGGTATAATTTTTATGATGATAATTCTACCGCCACTTTAGACACATTAACGGCTGCTAATAAACCGGATAAATATATTTTGCCGGGTGTATTTGTACAGGACGAATGGAAGTTGCATAAAAAACATTTGTTACTGCTTGGCTTGCGATACGATCACCATCCTGTTCATAAGGGCATCATCACACCAAGAGTAGCCTGGAAATGGACATTACCCGGTCAACAAGTATTACGATTGAATGCCGGAACAGGCTTTCGGGTAGTTAGTTTATTTACTGAAGAGCATGCAGCCTTAACCGGAGCAAGGGCAGTTGAAATTAAAGAATCATTGAACCCCGAAAAAAGTTTCAACACAAACATGAACTATTCCAAATATTTTAAATGGAACAACACGGTTTTAAATATTGATGCGTCGGCCTGGTATTCCTATTTCAACAACCAGATCATTCCTGATTACGATACAGATCCCAATAAGATCATTTATAGAAATCTAGCTGGTTATGCTGCATCAAAAGGAGCTACCATAAACCTTGAATTAAATATTGGCCATCGTTTCAAAAGTTTAGTTGGAGTAACATTGCAGGATGTGGCGAAGTTTGAAAAAAATAATGCTGGTAAAAAAATAAAACAAGATCCCTTATTGACCGAAAAGTGGAGTGGAACCTGGGCATTGACGTATTCATTTCCTGCTGCAGGATTAACTGTTGATTACACGGGAAATATGTACGGCCCGATGCGTTTACCAATTTTATCAGAATTCGACCCTAGACCAGCCTATTCTCCCGTATGGAGTATTCAGAATATACAATTCACCAAATTGCTCAACAAAAAAATTGAATTGTTCGGCGGTATAAAAAATTTATTGAACTGGACACCTGCAAAAAATACTCCATTCATCATTGCCCGTTCGCATGATCCCTTTGATAAAAAGGTGCAATATGGTACGGATGGAAAAATTCTTGCTACTCAGGAAAACCCGTATGCACTCAGCTTTGATCCGGCGTATGTGTATGCTCCCAACCAGGGGATACGTTTTTTTGCGGGAGTAAGATTTACCGTAAAAAAATAATTATTGTTTACCTCTTCGTCTTCCCAATAATAATTTTATCACCCGTTGGTTGGAATTTTCTGTCAACCCAAATAAAAAGCCGCCTTGTACTTCCCACATAGGATGCGTATAAATATCTATTATTGGTCCCAGCAGATGTTCTTGCAAATTGCCGGGTAAAATATTTTTAAAAGTGCCCAGGCCACCGTAGTATTCAAAACCTACCCCCACTTTTTGGTTGATGGTGTAAACTGTTTTGAATTGTGGCGAAATGCCTGCTCCTTTTTCATTGCCGGTAAATACAAAATCAATATTTGGATTAAACGCAAAGTACCAGTTACCAAATGTTTTATCAATAATAGGTCTTAGTTCTCCCTGCCAAACAAAAGAAGTGGTATCATCGGGACGGAAGAAACCAAACTCCATGGAAAGACTGGCACCTACTTTCCACTTCCACGATTCTGGAACAGTAACTCTGGGTCTTATCTGGTTACCTAAATATTGAAAACCGCCGCCTTTTGGTGCAAAGCCAACAAAAGTGTAAAAACCAATCTCAAAATTTTTTCCGAAGCCATGAGTTATTTCCAACGTTTCATTGGTCCATTTTGCTGTTTGCGGATCGGCAAGCAGTTTGCTTCCTTTAAAAGTATAATTGGAGTGCAATTCAAAAATCGTCCACTTATGTTGAATAGTGGGAGAAGCATAGACCTGTATTTCATTATCAGCCTGTGCTGAAGAAATAAAAGGACTAAGTATCAGCAGTAGTAAAAAATAGTTTCTCATTGGTAGCATTTAAAGTGTAATCTTATATGTATTTGTGGGTAAAAACAAATTTTTTTCTTCTTTTTCACCCAGTAGATTTGCCTCCCCAAACAAATAACCTATGGAGCTTAAATATTCGCAAAAGATAGCCGCAGAATTAAACGTTAGTCTCAAACAAGTTAGCAGCATTTACGATTTACATACTGAAGGTTCCACCATTCCCTTTATTGCCCGTTATCGCAAAGAAGCCACTGGTAATTTAGATGAGAAAAAAGAAAGGAAACCGTTTTAAAAACAATAGAAGAAGCCGGCAAACTCACACCCAAACTAAAACAACGTATTGATGATTGTGTAAGTGCAACGGAACTGGAAGATATTTACCTGCCTTATAAACCAAAACGTAAAACCAAAGCCACCGTTGCCATTGAAAAAGGATTAGAACCTTTAGCCAAAATTTTATTTGAACAAGGCAATACGAACCCGGAAGAAGAAGCTGCAAAATATTTAACCGAACATGTAAAAGATATTGCCGAAGCATTGCAAGGGGCAAGAGATATAATGGCGGAATGGGTTGCTGAAAATGAAGTAGCAAGAAATACTATTCGTAAATTATTTACAGAAGAAGCAGTTGTTTCTTCGAGAGTGCTTACAACAAAGAAAGAGGAAGAAGATGCACAGAAGTACCGGGATTATTTTGAATTTAAAGAGCCATTGGCCCAAAGTCCTTCGCATAGAATTTTAGCTATACGACGTGGCGAGAAAGAAGGCTTTCTCATCATGGATATAAATATTGAGAAAGAAGCAGCGGTAGAGGAATTGAAGCGAAAATTCATCACAGCATCAAATCCTGCTTCACAGCAGTTGGGATTGGCCATTGAAGATTCATTTGCCCGTTTATTAAAACCTTCTATCGAAACAGAATTCCGGATGCTGAGTAAAACAAAAGCAGATGAAGAAGCGATACGGGTATTTGCAGAAAACCTTCGGCAGTTATTATTAGCATCACCACTAGGCAGAAAAAGAATTATGGCGATTGACCCCGGTTTTAGAACCGGTTGCAAAGTAGTGTGCCTGGATGAACATGGGGAGTTCTTAAAATACAATACCATTTTCCCGCATGCACCGCAAAACGATTGGAATGGGGCCACACAAATTATAAAAGAACTGGTTGCCACTTTTAATATTGAAGCAATTGGTTATGGTAATGGAACTGCCAGTAAAGAAACAGAACAGTTGGTCCGAGGCATTGATTTTGGAAAACCCGTTGCGGTTTTCATGGTCAATGAAAGCGGAGCTTCTATTTATTCTGCCAGCGAAGTAGCAAGAGAAGAATTTCCCAATGAAGATGTAACTGTTCGTGGTGCCATCAGTATTGGCAGAAGATTATTAGATCCCTTGAGTGAATTAGTAAAGATCGATGCAAAAAGCATTGGCGTTGGGCAATACCAGCATGATGTAAACCAGAACCGGTTGAAAGAAGCTCTCGACCAGACCGTAGAAAGCTGTGTGAACTTTGTAGGTGTAGATGTAAATACTGCCAGCAAACATTTACTGATGTATGTATCCGGTCTTAGTTCTACCGTCGCAAAAAATGTTGTAGAGTACAGAACAAAGAATGGCGGATTTAAAAACCGGGAAGAGTTAAAGAAAGTTTCCATGTTGGGGCCCAAAGCATTTGAGCAGTGTGCAGGTTTCTTACGCATTGTAAATGCCGCCAATCCGTTAGATAATTCAGCAGTGCATCCGGAAAGTTATCATGTGGTAGAAGCCATGGCAAAAAAAGCCAACAGCAATGTGCCGGAGCTGATACAAAATGCAGAAATAAGAAAACAGCTCAAGGCAAAAGATTTTGTAACGGAAACGATAGGGCAGTTTACCATTGAGGATATTTTAAAGGAGTTAGAAAAACCCGGCCGTGACCCCCGTTCTGCCATTGAAGAATTTCGTTTTGCCGATGGCGTAAGTACCTTGGCTGATCTAAAACCCGGTATGAAAGTACCCGGCATTGTTACCAACATTACCAACTTTGGTGCTTTTGTAGATGTAGGTGTAAAGCAAGATGGGTTGGTACATATTTCTCATTTAGCCAATCGCTATATCAGCGATCCCAATGAAGCTGTAAAACTCGGACAGAAAGTAATGGCTACTGTAGTAGAAGTAGATATTTCAAGAAAGAGAATTGCCCTGTCGTTGAAAGACGGAGAGTCGGGAAGACCGGAAGTCAGGAAGACGGAAAAGCCAGCTACTATTAAAGCAAAGAAACCAGAACCGATGAATGCTTTCCAGGCTAAGCTGATGGAGTTGAAGAAGAATTTTAAGGAGTAGGTTTTTATTTTGTTTACGGGCTGTAGTGCTACTATGATCGTCTGTTGCGTCGCACTCCTCATCGTTCGGTAATTCTATTGAGCATTTTGCAGGTGTTCCTATTTATAAAGTTAGTTTCTAAGACGAGTCTCCATGTGTGGATTGGTGCAAGGCGGACTCGTTGTAGAATAGTATGCAACCTTTTTACGGCGAGTCCGGCATTAAATTCAATATTGATTAAAGAAACTACTGGTCGAGACATCGCCTTGGAATTATATTATTTAAGACTCGGCAGGGGAAGAGCCTTGCTCCAGGTACTCTTTAATAATCTGTTCTTTTAAGTCCATAAAATGGTTGTTTTTTAGTCAATCTATTTCAGGACGGGTCAGTACAACAGCCGATTGTTATTCCGTCCGCCAGCCTTGCGGCAAACCTTTTGTTGCCTGCAGTGGTTGTCTATAATGCCATTCTAAGTCCAACAGATAATCTTAAAAATTTGTGTGGCAATGGAATTACATACTCGTCTTGGCTAAATAAATATTCATCATCTCTCGTTGTATTAACTATCGCATATGAAATTCTGCTTGTTGCTTTTATTTTTTTAGAAATTTTATAGTCTGTACCAAGTCCAAGATTTACTGTATAACCTTGCCAGTAATTTTTCTTGTAAGAAGCTTCATATTGTTTAAAACTACCAAGTCCATAGAACGTATTTAATAAAAAATTTCCAGTCAAGCCTGCATTTAAAAACAAATTCATCTTTTGTTTTGAGATTACGTTATAACCAAAATTAACTGGCAATTGAAGTGTCCTAAATGATACCGATTTTGTGTTTACGAGTTCTTGTGTCCAACTTTGTCTTGGTGGTGGTAAAACATTTTGATTTAGAAAAACTGTTGTGTTTAGGTTCCTTGAAATATATCCAAGACCTGTTTCTGCAAATAACTGTTTGGTTAAGTAATATTGAATTGTCGCTTCAATGCCAATATTAAAAGTTGATTTTGTGTAAGTGTCTTTCCATCTATAAGCATAGTTATTCTTGTGGTAAGTCAATTCTGGTTGTAATTGAACAGAAAATGATAATTTTTCTTTGTTCTGTCCAAGTGAAATGACTGTACAAAATAACATAATAGCTGTCAAAATGTGTCGCATAAAAAGATGACAATAGAAAATACATGAACGTTGCATTTTATTCTCTCGAATTGTTAGAGTGGTCGAATTATTATTGCGGCAAGCCTTTTGTTAGTGGCTGTTTTGTGTCCTGATCCTGCTACGAATTTTTTTTCGTGAACCATCCCAATCACCAGTCCATCGTAAAGGAATTGGTCCTTCGGACAAATCTTTATAAAAGTCTCTCCAATCCCATGCAGAACTTCCATCATTAAGTTTTATTTCTGGTATCCAAACTTTATCTTCTTTGTCAAAATACATTGTCCATTTACCATCTTGTTTGTCTGCAATGTAACATTGTCCATAATAGGCAAGTATGGAAGGATACCATGTATCGAAAAGTTTGTAGTTCGTTCCATTCCATTTAAGAGCTTCGTCAACTAAGTCAATACCTAAACTGTCCAAAGAAAGTTGCTCTTTGTCAAAGTTTAATATTGAGGGTAAGGTGTCAATTAGATGTTGCACAAACTTTGGAAAATTATCAGCATACTTGTCAGAAATCTGCTTATAAAAATGTTCTGATGTCACGCCTCTATTTTTAAATGCTTCATACTTACTTTGTGCGTCTTTGACTTGTTGTAGCGTTTCATAAATGCGTAGGCTCAATATTTGCATTTTATTTCCAGCTCCATTTTTTTGGTTTATTTCATCAACAAGAATGTAGTAGCCGTTTTCAGATTTGTGCAAATTACCGAAGAAGTCAGAAACATAAATTTTTTGTTCTACAAGTGCCAATTTATGATTTTTGATTAGGTCTTTTAAATACTTAGGATAAATCAAATAGAAGTCTTCTTCATAATCTGAAAGTCTGTCTCCTGATGCTAATTTTTTCATTAGATGTTCATCGTCGTCTGACCCATATTCTTCTTCTAAAACAGACGAATTTTCAGAGGCAAGTGTTTTTATATCGGGAAAAATGGCTGCGGCTTGAAAGTTTTCTGACTTGTCCAAAAATAGGATTTGCCCTGTGTTTAACCTGTAAACTTCAAAGTCGTACCATTGCGGTAAATCACTTTTATATTGTGTTAAACGTTCAGGTTTTTCTTTATCAATTATTTGTTTGCCCTTTTCAAATGCAATTTCAATTTTATATGAAATATTTTTTTTCAAATTCCATATTGTATTTTTTACAAACCGAACTTCCTCTATTTTTTTAAACTGTTCAATGTTGTCTATGAGTATGGCATTCTTGTCGTAAAACTCAACAAGGACTTTCCCGTCTGAAAGCAAAAATGTTCTTGCTGTCCATTTCTTGCGAAGTGTGTTTTCTTGTCCGCCATTAAACTGTGTCAATAGTTGGAATTTTCCTGCACTATCCAAAAGTGTCGCTGAAATTTTCGATTTGTCAATAGTTGTAATATCCAACTTTTGAGAGAACGAGTTTAAAGTTGTAAAAGTGAGTATGATTAAAAGTATGTTTCGCATTGTAGGGTGTCTGTAAATAGCCACTAACTTGTGTGTTAGCGAATGTACGAATATCAATTTTTTTATTCAGCGAATATTGTTTGCCTGATTTTCAACATATTGCTATTGATTGTGCAAGATTTTGAGAGGGGTTTAAAAGTTTCGCAAATACAACTCGTTGTATAGTTAGTAAATCTTGTGATTTAACTTTTATAATCCTCCCTCACCGGGTTAAACACATCAATCACTTTACAATCAGTAATAGCTACTGCACCATGTGGCACATTAGAAGGTATAACATAATACATACCTGCAGTAAGTGGGCAATACTCGCCGCCAATCGTCATATCTAAATGCCCTTCCAGTATGTAAGTCATTTGTTCATGCGGATGATGGTGCAACGGCAGATTGCTGCCGGCTTTTATTTCTACCAAACCCAATGTCATATTTGTTCCATGCGCATAATAACCGGTAAGGCCGGGAGCAAGATCTTTCGGAGTAATATCTTTTAATAATTGCATAGCAGTCAGCGTTTAGATTTTGCCGAAGTTAAACTCCCTTTAGGGGTTGACGGTTTCAAAATAACAAAAATTTCCGCCTACCCATTCCTTATCCTTATTATATCGTACACCGATCATTTTTCCTTTGCTTAATCGACCCAAATTATTTGTAGGAACAGGTCTTGCTTCGCCATCTTTCCAAAAATAAAAAATACGTATTTCGGCTTTGGCAGGTACATCAGGTGTTTCAATTACATCCGCATATTTTACTTTGCGTTGCAGTATCCAGTTCTCCTGGTCTTTTACCTTGTCGATATCTGCTTGTGTTACATCTATTATTACACCTTGTCCCGCAAAAGAGAAGAGAGGTTTTAAAACATAGTTTTCCAGGTCCGATGGCATCTGTTTTATTTCATTCAAATAAAAAGTAGCAGGTACATATGGATGGCGGATCAAAGGCAAGGTAAATTTGCTGATGCGGTAAAACCAATTTGGATGTGGACACCATTCTACTTCCAACTCTTCAAATAATAACTGGCCTTTCTCCTGTACTTCGGCAGACTGTTGTTGCAGGTCGTCAAAGATCACCCGGTTGTAAATTCTTTTTACTTCGGTTTTCTTGCCATCATTTAAATAGTATAATTTCTTTCCTTCTTTTATTAATTCTGTAAGGCATACAATTTTAATACCCAGGTATTCTTCCGTGCAATAAAAATCAATTTTTGTTTTTTGCTGATGGGGAAATATTTCCAGCAGTATCACATTCTCCGGGTTGTGGTCGGCTACAATAATTTCTTTCAGTAATTGTATATATGTTTCTTTATTGTATCCACTCAGGTAGCAATCAAAATTTTCCGGCACGGGAAAATGATGCCTGGAAACTTCATCGATCAACACCTCGTAAGCAAAGAGGGTAGGGAAGCCCTGCATTTCTATTAACTGCGGCTCATATTCTCCTTCTTCGTTAATGCAAATACCAAAATCAAATGCAATAAAATGTGTGTGATCGTTTTCTCCATGTACCTGCAAATTTTTAGGGATAGCCTTATTGGTTAGTTCTTTAAAATTGGGAGCAGTAATAATATCAACAATACTTTCGCAGGCATCCAGCATTTTTTTGGTAAAATCATGCGGCACATAAATAGGAGTTTCTGCTACTCTAAACTCAATGCCACTGGGATGTGCTGCATTTAGTTCCTTTAAAAAAGCTTCATACTTTTCGGTAGTAAATTGTTTATTGAATTCTTTCCTGATTGCTGGTATCATAATTAGTAGTTGCTGGGTATCTATAAAATTAAGGCTTTGTAGTTTAAAACCATTTACCCGGAATGAAAAAAGCATCCTGTTTCAGGATGCTTTTACTAATATAGTTTTCACTAAGGTTTAGTTATTCGGTTGAACTGCTTTTACGTTCGGAATTTTTTTAATAACAGTATTGTGTTTTTTAGCAACGATCCATGCAGCCCGGCGACCTATATTGTTGCTGTTGTATTTGATCCACATATAGCCATCTTCGCCCCAATCTGTACCCCAGGAGTTTTTCATTAACCATGCACCTTTATCATCATCCCAGCCTACCAATAAAATGGCATGGTTAGAAGATGGAGAGGCATAATTGCTTTCAAACCCAAAATATACTCCATTGGTATAGTTTTGGAAAGCACCTGAAACAGTAACACTGGCTGCCACCGGCCCGTATTTACAAATGGCTTCTTTTATATCTGCCACCGAGGCAATTAGAGAAGGATCACCGGATGGATGTACCACTCCCCAGTCGGTAGCATAATAACTGGTAGCAGGAGTGCCACCTGCACAGGGCTGATCTACTCCAGCATCTGGCATGGCCGCTTCAGTCCCCAGGTTTTTATTGTTATCTACCATCCACTCCATTACTTTATAAGCAAATCCACCAGTGCAATCGCCATCCACACAGTTTACGGCTTGTTGTTCTGATGCATTAATAAAAGAGCCATTAATTTTTTTATAACTGCTCTCATAGGCACCCACAGCCGAGTAGGCCCAGCAGTTACCACATTGCTGGTCTCTTACCGGTGTTACATATCCTTTGGTACGGGCATCATATTTTTTAAGTCCCGCTACACAACCAAGCAATTTAATTTTCAAAATTTCAACGGCTGCCGGGGTTAATACTTTTGACTTGGCATATAGTTTAATACGATTTACTTCTGCTGGAGCCATTTCTTTTTCGCCGGTAATTTGTGTAAGGTTTTTTGAGCTTACGCCGGTAAAGCCCACATTGAATTGTAATTTCTGTTGTACAATAAGCCTGCGTTGTTCCACCAACGCATTTTTTACTACCGTTGGTGCATTTACTTCCCGAACCTCATACTTTGGTGGTAGTTTGATGATGGTGGTAGGTTGTGCCTGTACGCATAGTGCAAGCAACAAAATAAGAGATGTTGATAGAAATTTCATGTTTTTTGGTTTTGGTTTAATGTTTATAAAATGGAGTTGGTTATTCTGCAACGATGGTTATCTTTTTTTCCTTGTTGGCTTTTGCATTATCCTCCCACGGACGTTTTCGGATAAAGTGAAGAACAGTGCTGCTTTTTTGCATCGCATGCAAATAAAAAACCTGTGTATCAGCACCATCATCTTTTCCTTCAATATTGTTTATTACAACCACAGAATCAATAGCGATATTTTTTTTATACGATGAATCAATCGGCATCCAGCTATAGCCAGTGCCCATGGAGGTGGAGAGCTTAATAGTAAAACTTTCATTTACTTTTACGTAAACGGTATCAGTAGTTGGAGTTGTACTGTTTTGCTTGGCTGCATCGCAGCCGGTCAGCAAAAAAAGAATAAGTAGTATTTTCATCTGATCGCTTTTTAATTGCTACCAACCAGACGGATCATGTATACTTTCTTAGAGCAGATTCAGGTTATACAAATCTGTATCAAATAACCAGGTGCAAGGTATAGTAATTCCATAGTACGTCATATACCACCTTCGTGTTATTTTTTTGCACAGTATCTATTTACCGTGCAAACAATAAAGAAAAAATTGTAAACGATTGATAATTAATAAGCGGCTACTTCTGTACCAATAGACTGGTTCAAAAAATTAGGTAGAATATGCGCATAGGTCCAGCTGATCTTATCCGGATCTTCCAAATGCTCCAGCATGTTGCGTAATTTATCTTCGCCGTAATTTTCAATTACTGTTTTTCTTTTCTCTTCTGTTCTCAGGTGTAAGCTCATGCCGGGTGCATCTGCTTCCGGATGAAATTGTGTGCCAAACATGTATTCATTAAAACGAATGGCCATGATGGCTCTTTCGTAAGGAACATGCGGCCTGCTTTTTTCAATACAAAGAATGCTGGCGCCCATTTCATTTAATAGATCATGATTGGGTTGTATCACCTGGTAGTCACGACTATCAACTCCGTAGAAAGGATCCTTCAATCCGTCAAATACAGGATCTGTTTTTCCGGCATCCAGCATATGTATCGGGAATACGCCAAAGGCAGTTGATTTGCGTTTAGAAACTAAACCAACATTAAAATAACGGCTGGCTAATTGAAAAGAATGGCAAATAAAGAAAACATATTTTTTTTGCTGGGTAGATGGATTTTTGTTCCATCGTTCTATTTTATCGAGCCAGCGGCTCCATGCAATATCCCAGTCTTCAAACCGGCTTATTAACGGATCGCCGGGGCCTCCACTTGAAATATAAATATCGAAGGAAGTATCTGGAAGTTCATTTTTTAACCGAACATCAAACTCTTCACTTTCTATCTCCAACTCATTTTGCTCCGACCACTCTTTTAAAATGGTGCGGATACAACGCATACCCTGGTTGGCTTTGCCTTCATAGAGATCGAGGATTGCTACTCTTACAGACCTTTTTTCGTTAAAAACCATAGTTACAAAAGTAATAATAATTTAACGGAGGGGGTAAGCATACGATTGCATGATTCTCCACAATTGTGGATTAATTAATTGAAAATTAAGGGGAATTATGTACCCGGAATAGGAAGATAAATACTATGAGTATGCAAAGGCGCAGAGCCAATTCTGCGACTTATGTATTTAATCTTTGCGTCCCTGTCTGCCTATAGGCAGGTTTGCAAGAGGGCTTTATTTTTTCTCATACACTTTCTCACCGCCCAAAAAAGTTTTCAGCACTTGTATTTGCAGAATTTTTTCCGGTGCTTCCTTCATAATATCAGTATCGAGAATAATAAAATCAGCCAGCTTTCCTTTCTCCAAACTGCCTTTTTCATTTTCTTCAAAATTTGATCTCGCTGCCCAGATGGTCATGCCCCGTAGCGTTTGTTCTCTGGTCAATGCATTTTCCATTTGATAACCTTCGGCTGGCCATCCTTTCGCATCTTTTCTAACTACGGCAGCATAAAATGTTTTAAAGGTGGAGATATCTTCCACCGGAAAATCGGTGCCCAGTGGTAACCAACCATTTTGTTGCAACAACTGATTATAGGCATATGCACCTTTTACTCTTTCGCTGCCAACTCTGTCGCCAGCCCAATACATATCGGATGTAGCATGGGTAGGTTGCACAGAAGGTATAATGGAGTTTGCGCCAAATAAATTAAAATCATTTTGACTCACCACCTGTGCATGTTCAATTCTCCAGCGCAGATCGTTTTTACCTTTTAAATACTTAGCATAAATATTCAGCATCGTTCTGTTGCCGCTATCACCAATAGCATGTGTACACATTTGCCATCCTTTCTGCGAAATATAATTTGCCACCGAATCAAAATGCGCCGGATTGCTTAGTAAGAAACCATAATGTCCTGCTTTATCACTGTAAGGTTCCAATAAACAAGCACCTCTTGAACCCAATGCACCATCGCCATACACTTTAAAACTTCTTACATTTAAGCGATCTGTTTTTATAATACCATTTTTTTCTAAATAATCATAGTTTGCTTTTTCATCACTCAGCATTACATACAAACGCATTTTCAATTCATTATTGGCCTGTAGTTCTTTTATGCTTTCTACCGCTTCGTAACTAAGTCCGCAATCATCAACAGTAGTTAATCCAACAGCAAAGCAATTTTTTTCTGCTGCTTGTAAGGCGGCTTTAAATTGTGCAGACGTTGCAGCAGGAATTTTTGCAGATACTAAATCGACAGCATTATCAATTAAAATTCCGGTGAGTGTTCCTTCCATTTCTTCTACTTCGCCACCGGTTAAAGTGTCACCAGCTTTTACACCAGCCAATTCTAATGCTTTTTGGTTGGCAACTGCTGCATGTCCGTCAACTCTAGTTATCAGAACGGGTCTGTCAGGGAATAATTCATTTAATTTTTCATTAGTAGGGAATTCTTTTATTTCCCAATCATTCTGATCCCAGCCACGGCCAGTAATCCATCCTTCCGGGTTGGCTGCAGCAAATGTTTTAACTCTCTCTATCACTTCATCCCAACTGGTTGTACCGGTAAGGTCAACCTTTTGCAGACTAAATCCATAATTTACAAAATGTGCATGTGCATCAATAAAGCCAGGATAGATAAATTTTCCTTCTGCGTCTAATTTTTCTGTGGCTTCATAGCTTTTTTCCAGATCGGCCATTTTACCTGTGGCTATAATCTTTCCATCTTTCACAGCCATTGCTTCAGCAGTAGTGAAAGAAGAGTCAACCGTATAGATAGTGGCATTATAAACGAGTAAGTCAATCTTTTCTTTTGACGAGCAAGAGAAAAGAACAAGAGCAAGAATTGCTATGAGATAATTCTTCATTATTAATTTTTAATTGCTAAATAAAGGAGGACGTTTTTTATTGTGCTCAGTTTTATCCTGGAAGGCTTTGGCGGCAGCTAAGATAGTGGCTTCATCGTATAAATTTCCAATTAATGAAATACTAAGCGGAGCCCCATTTCTGTTAAACCCCATCGGCATACAAACTACCGGGTGGCCGGTAAGATTGGTGATGGCTAATTGCCGGCCTGCAAAACTTGGTACGATCACCACATCATAATTTTTCATAAAATCATTCATGCCTTTGCATAAATTATAGCGATAACGGTTTGCATTAATATATTCTACTGCAGGAATCGTTCTGGCAGTTCGAAAAGAATTCGGCCAAAAATCTTTGTCCTGTCGTTCAATCAAATCATCCCGGTTGCTGCGGGTTAGTTCATCAAATGCAGCGGCACTTTCAGCATTTAAAATAAGACCTACATAATTTACCGGGTACAATGTTGAATCAGGAAATACAACTGGTTTTACATTGGCTCCTAATGAACGATATACTTCTAATACTTTCCATTCAGGGGCATCTGTATTTAATCGTTTAAAATAATTTTCTGCATAGGCAATGCGAACTTTTGTCCAGTCTACTTTACCCGTATAATTAAAAGCATGTTTAACGGCAGAGGGATCATTGCCATCTGTACCATTGATGGCATTATAAACCATGGCTGCATCTTCTGCACTCCGGCAGATAGGTCCTATTTTATCGAGGCTCCAGCAAAGTACCATAGCCCCATAGCGACTAACAGTTCCAAAAGTTGGCCGCAAACCAGTAACACCACAGCGGGTTGAAGGTGATACAATAGAACCCAAGGTTTCTGTACCAATGGCAAAAGGTAGCAGGCCGGCACTAACAGCCGCAGCAGAACCTGCAGAGGAGCCGCTTGAACCTTGTAATAAATTCCAGGGGTTTTTGGTTTCGCCGCCAAACCATTTATTGTTATACGCTAATGCACCCAGTGAAAGTTTAGCACATAGTACAGCGCCATAACTTTTAAGCATGGTGTACACATACGAGTCAACATCTACCACCTGGTCTTTATAGGGTGCGGATCCAAATGTTGTTTTATATCCTTTTACGGCAAACAAGTCTTTCAGTCCGTAAGGAATTCCATGTAATGGACCCCGGTAATAACCTTCGCTTAATTCTTTATCGGCTTGTTTAGCTTGCTTCATTGCAAAGTCTTCGGTCAATGTAATTACACATTGTAGTGTATCCCCCCATTTTTTTAAGCGTTCAATGAAAAATTTTGTCAGTTCAACCGAGCTTATTTTTTTATTGATGATGAGTGATGCCAGTTGCGGCAGCGAATAAAAAGCCAGCTCATTTTTATTGGCAGGCAACTCCATGTTGTAAGGAATGTTCCAGTTGATCCTTATTTTTTTGGTGGGTATTTTGTATCCTAATGGAGCCGGGTTAAATGCAAAAGGATAGGGAACATCATTGGCGGGCATGGTGCGGTGCAATCCTTTATATAATTGAAGGTTGCTGTTGATACCACCTATCATGGAATCAAGCTCTGCTTCAGTAAAATCAAGGTCGTAAAGTTGTACAGTTTGTTGTAACAGCCGGATGGAATCCATTTTTGTTTGAGCCTGTAAGCAAAAGAAGAAAAATGAAAACAGGATGCTGAGTAAGATGCGCATATAATCAGTTTTGGGATGCTTGAAATTACAGAAATTAATTCTTTATCTTTCATTACCAAAAACCAACAAGTATGAAGATTCTAAAAACATTACCTGCTGTTGTTTTATTAACAGCAACACTAATCTCCTGCGGGGGAAACGACAGTAAAGAACCTGGAAAAGAAGTTGAAAAGCCTGCTGAAGAAAAAGCGGTGACTGCAGATTCCGGGCCAGCCACAAAATTAGATGGTGCCTGGGAGATCAAGAGGGCAGAAGGAAGCATGGGTGACCTGAATGTAGGAACAGTGTACGAGTTCAAAGGCAGTAAATTATCTTTTGGAAAAGATGGTTATACAAATCCCGGCAGTTCCATAGTTACGGATAGCACTTTTAGTTTCCAGGCCACTGGAAACGAATTAAAGTTTATGTACAATTATAAATTTAATGGCGACACACTGGTGGTAGAAATGCAAAACAGTGGCGGCCAGATTTTTCACATGGTGA
>LNFJ01000074.1 GCA_001464625.1 Bacteroidia bacterium Ga0077558
AATTTTACAAGAATCCCGTACTTAATGAAAGCATACCTCTACCATTTGCTTATTAGAAAATTCTATGAATGAAAACGAACCGCTTATACCTACCCCTACTTACAACTTTATTTTTCTTTTCTGCAAACGCACAATTCAGAAAGTATTCCAATGAATTTTTGAATATTGGAGCTGGTGCCCGGGGCTTAGCTATGGGTAGTGCCCAGGTGGCTTCTGTTAACGACGGTACTGCGGGTTATTGGAATCCAGCCGGCCTTGTTGGTGTTAAAGACAATCCTCAAATTAACCTGATGCATGCAGAGTATTTTGCAGGCATTGGTAAATATGATTATGCCAGCATTGCACTGCCTACCTCAAACAACAAACGTACAATCGGTATCACTGGTTTACGCTTCGCTGTTGATGATATTATGAATACCTTGTTTTTGGTAGAGCCGGATGGTTCTATTAATTATAATAATATACAGTCCTTTTCTTCTGCAGACTATGCATTTATTTTTTCGTTTGCACAAAAAATAAAAGAGAAGGCTAATAAGAATATAAACTTTGGTTTAAATGCAAAAGTCTGGTTTAGATGCAGGTTTGCAAATCCAGAGTAATAAATGGCGGTTTGGTATTGCTGGCCGGGATATTACCAGCACTTTTAATGCATGGTCATTCACTTTTACTGAAAGAGAAAAAGAGGTTTTATATCTTACGAATAACGAGATCCCCGTTAAATCAACAGAGCTTACTGCTCCAAGGGTGGTTTTAGGTATTGCCAGAGAGTTTTTGTTGGGTAAGAAATCAAGCCTTTTAGCTGAAGCAAATATTGATATAACTTTTGATGGGCAGCGAAATACATTGATTAGCTCTAATCCGGTCAGTGCCGATCCGAAATTGGGACTAGAATTAAATGTAAATAATGTTTTTTTTCTGCGTGGCGGCATTAATAATTTTCAAAAGGCATTGGCAGATGGTGATACGATAAACCAGCGAAAAGTATGGATCTATCAACCAAGTGCAGGAGCTGGTTTCCGTATTCAAAATGTTACGATTGACTACTCCTTTACTAACCTTGCTAACCAGTCCAATCCATTATTTACCCATGTATTTTCTCTGCAATTAAATCTGGTAGGAAGAAAAGAAAAAACTAAATAAACTAATTGTACCTGATAAAACCCTCTTTCATGAAAAAAATTCTACTTACGCTGTTGATTTTTGTAAGTCTTCTTGCACAATCGCAGACGTTTAATAACGAGTGGATAGATTATAATAAGACGTATTATAAATTTAAAGTTTGGGTAACCGGATTATATCGTATTAATCAGCCATCCCTTAACGCAATGGGGCTTGGAGCTGTTCCAGCCGAGCAGTTTCAACTATGGCGTAATGGAGAGCAAGTAACTTTATACACATCCGTGCAAACCGGTGTATTGGGTAGCAGCGATTATATTGAGTTTTGGGGTGAAATGGCTGATGGAAAGCCAGACAAAGATTTGTACAGAAATCCAGATTATCAGCTAAATGAAAAATGGAATGGACAGACAGATACTGCTGCATTTTTTCTTACAGTAAATACATCAGGTAGTAATTTAAGATTTTCGCCAACACCTAATAATTTAAGTGGGCCACTACCAACTGTTGAACCATATTTTATACATAATGAAGAAACCTTTTATAATGAAATTTTTAATCAGGGCTTTGGGGCTGTGGTTGGATCTACCATTTATTCTTCGGCCTATGATATTGGCGAAGGCTTAACTTCTGCAAATATTGGTACAGGTGGTATACGTACTGTTACACTTTCAAACCTCCATGTATTTAATGGTACTGGTGCGCCTAACGCAATTTTTAAACTTAACGCAGCAGGTAATTCATTAACACCACGACAAGTTGAAGTGACTATAAACGGAAGTCCTATTCTAAATCAAACAATGGATTTTTTTGACTATATCAAAGCCACTGCAACAGTTCCTTTAGCAGGTATTAGTTCTGGAACGGCTGCTATTCAAATAAAAAATGGTTCTACTACGGCTAATAGTAGGATGGTAATAGCCAAGCATCAATTGATATACCCTCGCATTTTTGATTTTGGTGGCAATAAAAATTTTTCTTTTGAATTATCAGCAAACCCGGCAGGTAATTATTTAGAGATTACAAACTTTAATCATAATGGCACAGCACCCATACTGTATGATATTACCAATGGGAAAAGATATGTTGTTAACATAGATAATCCTGCTTTATTAAAAGTATTCCTGCTTCCATCTACAAGTGCCAGAAAGCTTATTCTCGTTAGTTACGATGCATCAAATATTGCAGCAATTGCTACTGCTCAACAGCGCAATTTTGTAAATTTTACTCTTGCTGCAAATCAAGGAAATTATTTAATCATCAGCCATCCAGCTTTAACAAATGGACTAGGAGGGGCAAATCCGGTAGAAGATTATAGGGCATATAGAAACTCTGCTATTGGCGGCGGTTTTAATGCAAAAATTTATATGATTGATGAATTGATTGATCAATTTGGGTTCGGCATTACTAAAACTCCACTTGGGATTAGAAATTTTTTAATGTGGGCAAGAAGAAATTTTACTACAGGGGAAATCAAGAATGTTTTTCTTATAGGAAAATCCGTGTTGTATTATCAGTATCGTAGTAACAGGGCACACCCCGACATAAGTAAATTGGCCTTAATACCATCTTTTGGTAGCCCGGGTTCCGATATATTATTAAGTTGCGAGCCGGGAAGTGAAATACCGGTTACTCCTATTGGTCGTCTTTCAGTAATAAAACCTGATGAGGTTAGTTTGTATTTAAATAAGGTAAAACAGTATGAGCAAGCTCAGGCCATTTCATCTCCTTCTATAGGCATACAGCAATGGAAGAAAAATATAGTACATATTGTTGGTGCCAGCGATCAGAATTTACAGACTATACTCGATATTAATATGACAAACTATAAGGCCATAGCTCAGGATACACTTTATGGCGCTAACGTTCATACATTTAGTAAAACGTCTACAGACCCTGTTGAGCAATCAAATAGTGCGAGGTTGAAAAGCCTATTTACCGAAGGAATAGGGGTGGTTACTTATTTTGGCCACTCTTCTGCGACTACACTTGAATATAATCTTGATGATCCACAGAACTATAACAATCAGGGGAAGTATCCAGTATTTATTTTTCTTGGTTGTAACGCCGGTAATTTTTTCAATTTTAATCTTGCACGACTACAAACCAACGAAACAATATCTGAAAAATATGTATTGGCAAATGAACGGGGTGGTGTAGCATCATTAGCAAGTAGTTCTCTGGGAATTGTTCACTATCTGGATATATATAATACCCGAACTTATGATGCTTTTTCAAAAACCAAGTATGGTAAATCAATTGGTGAGATAATGAAAGAGGCAATAACTCAGACCTTTAACCTTACTACACAAAATGACTTTTATGCAAGAATGCAATGTGAACAGACAACTTTGCATGGAGATCCTGCATTGAAATTAAATGCTTTTGATAAGCCCGATTATGCTATTGAAGACCCCTTGGTTAAAGTTTCGCCCACATTTATTTCAGTGGCAGAGCCCTTTTTTAAAGTTGACGCTAAGTTTTTGAATTTGGGAAGAGCTACTAATAAAGAGATAGTTATAGAAGTAAAGCGTACTTATCCTGATCTTACAACTGAAGTAATTCATAGAGAAACTATTCTAGGAATTCGTTTCGCGGATTCTCTTAGTTTTAATATACCTATTGTAGCTACGAGGGATAAAGGCCTCAATAAGATTACCGTAACAGTAGATGCGGATAATACAGTTGATGAGTTATATGAAACAAATAATACGATTACTAAAGATGTATTTATTTTCGAAGATGAGGCTCGTCCCATCTATCCTTATCCTTATTCAATTGTTAACAGGCAGGATATTAAATTAATAGCAACAACGGCTAATCCGTTTGTTTCCCTCCGCCAATATAATATGGAGATTGATACCACGGAGTTGTTTAATTCGCCGTTTAAAGTAACAAGATCTGTAAACTCAACAGGTGGGGTATTAGAATTTATTCCAGGTTTGACATTCCGGGATAGTACTGTTTATTATTGGAGAGTTGGGGCCGTTCCAACTTCTGGTTCTCCACTTTGGAATACATCCTCCTTTATTTATTTGCCGAATAGCGATTTAGGATTCAGTCAGGGCCATTATTTTCAGCATCTTAAATCTGACCACAATAATATTTCCTTAGATGCGCAAATGCGAACCTGGAAATTTGATTCTACAGAGCATTTTATTTTTGCAAAGAATGGTGTGTTTGGATCTGCGACAGGGCAAGAAGGCGATTTAATTGTGTCTCCTGATGGTGTTCCTTTTATCCGAAGTGCTTGTGTAGGGTTTTCTCTTATTTTCAACATTTTCAATCCTCTTACATTCCAACCTGATAAAAATCTAACTGGTAAATATGGTTCAGCTTTGCCCTGTCAGCCCAGCAGGCAGTGGAATTTTGAATATAGTTACATGACGCCGGCAACCAGAAAGTTGGCTATGGATTTTATGGACTCAATTCCCCCTGGTTACATAGTGGTGGTTAGAAATATTATGAACGCCGGACAACCTGCTGGTGGTTATGTAGATTCCTGGATTGCTGACCAAACATTACATGGTGCAGGAAATTCCCTGTATCATAAGCTAAAGAATGTTGGATTTAATGTACTTGATTCATTTAACCAGCCAAGATCATTTATTCATATGTATGTTAAAGGGAACACAGGTTTTGTGCCGTCTTCTGCAATGAGTGTAAGCCAGTTTGACTTAGTATCAATGACCAGAGATTTTATGACTCCGGATACCGTTGGTTATATTACATCACCTTCTTTTGGTAAGGCTAAAGCTTGGAAGGAAATACAATGGCGGGGGACAGATTCCCCTGATATAACACCAGGGGATGCTCCAACCGTTGATGTTATTGGTGTTGAAGGTTCAGGTAATGAGTCTGTATTATTTTCTGGATTGGATATTAATCAGCAAGATTTTAATATTAGTTCTATTGATGCCGAATCTTATCCATATCTAAAATTAAGAATACGAAATGCCGATTCTATTAATTATACGGCATACCAATTAAAGTTTTGGAAAATTACTTACGACCCGGTTCCTGAAGGGGCAATAGCTGCCAATATATTTTTAAAAATAAAAGATACTGTTGATGTTGGAGAGCCTGTAGACTTTAAAATTGCGTTTAAGAATGTAACCCATGTAGATTTTGATAGTGTAAAAGTGAAAATGGTAATTACAGACAAAAATAATGTCCCGCATATAATTCCCATACCAAGAAAAAGAACATTGCCTGGAAATGACACATTGCAAGTAGGAACATTAATTAATACAGAAAATTTCCCTGGTTTAAATACAATGTATATTGAAGTAAATCCGGATGATGACCAGCCAGAGCAGTATCATTTCAATAATTTCGCATTCCGCAATTTATATGTAAAACCAGATAGCCTCAATCCATTGTTGGATGTTACGTTTGATGGAGTACATATTTTGAATAGAGATATTGTTTCTTCAAAGCCTGATATTGTTGTTAAACTCAAGGACGAAGCAAGGTGGATGATACTGAACGATACTTCACTTCTTACATTGAATGTTCGTTACCCCAATGGAGCTATAAGAAGATTTTACTTTAATAATGATACATTACAGTTTACACCAGCTGGCCAGGCGCCAAGTGTTGATAATACAGCGATGATTAATTTTAAGCCATATTTTACAGAGGATGGAGAATACGAATTAATTGTAACCGGAAAGGATAGAAGCGAGAATGCAGCAGGTGCAATTGAGTACAGGATAATATTTGAAGTGATTAATAAGCCAATGATTTCAAATATGCTTAATTACCCTAATCCATTTACAACATCAACGGCCTTTGTTTTCACCATTACAGGTAGCGAAGTTCCACAGAACATAAAGATTGAGATAATGACTATTACTGGAAAAATTGTTCGGGAAATCACTAAAGATGAACTAGGTCCCTTGCAGATTGGCCGCAATATAACCGAGTTTAAATGGGATGGCACGGATCAGTATGGACAGAAATTGGCAAATGGTATTTACCTCTACAGGGTAGTTACAAACCTGAATGGCAAATCGCTGGATAAGTATAAATCGCAGAGCGACAAGACTGATAAATACTTTAATAAAGGTTACGGAAAAATGTACCTTATGCGTTAATCATCATAATATATTTACTTTAAAGGAGAGTGTAAATCACTCTCCTTTTTTTATAAGTATATAATCCTAAACAAAAGTTCCCTTTTTCAAAACAACCTCTACCTGACTTGTTATACATTTGCAGACCTTTAATTCTGGAAATGGCAAAAATTGGAATCAACATAGCAACAGGAAGTATTCAGCAAGAAGAAATGATTGTAGGTATTGATTTAGGTACTACTAACAGTTTGGTGGCTGTAATTCATCCGGATAGCAAAAAACCAGTGGTATTAAAGGAGTTCGACGGAAATGCATTAGTGCCATCGGTTATTCATTTTAGCGAAGCCGGTATAATTTCAGTGGGAGAGGAAGCAAAAAAACATCTTATTACTGAACCCCAGAATACAATTTTTTCGGTCAAAAGGTTAATGGGTAAATCTTACAATGATGTTCGTGACACATCTTCTTTTTTTACTTACAAAGTAATTGATGATAATACAGAAAGCCTTGTAAAGGTTCAGGCAGGGGATAAATTCTATTCGCCTGTTGAATTATCATCTTTGATATTAAAAGAGCTTAAAACAAGAGCGGAACATATTTTAAAAACTCCGGTAAACAAAGCGGTCATAACTGTTCCAGCCTACTTTAACGATTCACAAAGGCAGGCAACAAGAGATGCAGGAAAATTAGCAGGTCTGGATGTTTTACGCATAGTTAATGAGCCCACTGCAGCAAGCCTCGCTTATGGAATAGGAATGAACAAAGATGAAGTTAAAACAATTGCAGTCTATGATCTGGGGGGAGGAACTTTCGATATATCAGTACTAAGAATTGTGGGAGGTATCTTTGAAGTGCTTTCAACTAATGGCGATACTTATCTGGGAGGCGATGACTTTGATAATGAAGTTGTGAGGCATTGGATTTCTCAAATAGGATTATCCGAAAATGAATTGTTCGAGAATAAAAACCTTTCGCAACAGTTGCGTCTACTTGCAGAGGAAGCCAAAATCCATCTAAGTTCAGAAGACTTATTTGTTGGTAATGTTCTTAATAGAAAAGTACATTTATCAAGAATCGAGTTTGAAAAATTGATAAAGCCATTTGTTGATAAAACGATTATTTGTTGCAAAAATGCTCTTAGCGATGCAAGACTTACTGTTGATAGTATTGATGAAATAGTTATGGTAGGAGGATCAACCAGAGTGCCATTGGCGAAGAAAATGGTTGGCGATTTTTTCCAAAGAAAGATAAATGATTCATTGAATCCGGATGAAGTTGTAGCACTGGGAGCTGCTATACAGGCAGATATTCTTGCAGGAAACAATAGAGATCTTTTGTTACTAGATATTACGCCATTATCACTCGGCATTGAAACAATGGGCGGTCTAATGGATGTATTAATGGCTCGTAATTCTAAAATACCTTCCAAAGCTTCCCGCCAATACACTACGCAAAAAGATGGGCAAGGAAGTATGCGGATTGCCGTTTATCAGGGAGAGAGAGATCTGGTGAAAGACAATAGAAAGTTAGCTGAATTTAATCTTACAGGAATTCCAGGTATGCCGGCCGGTTTGCCTAAAGTAGAAATATCTTTTTTGATTAATGCAGATGGTATTCTTCAGGTAAAAGCAAAAGAATTAAGAAGCGGCGTAGAGCAAACTATCGAAGTAAAACCACAGTATGGGTTAACAGATGATGAAGTAGAAAAAATGCTTTTAGAATCTATAACTAATGCAAAAGAAGATATACAGGTAAGAGCATTAGTTGAAGCACAAACTGAAGCAACAATTTTATTGGATACTACCAGCCAATTTCTTAGAAAGAATCGTTCGTTTCTGACTGCTGATGAAATTAACAGAACGGAAAACGCCATGAATGAGTTGACTGGCTTGTTGCCTTTAGCAAACAAAGATTCAATTCAAGTTGCTATCGAAAAACTAAATGAAATTTCACGACCGTATGCAGAAAGACTAATGGATGAAGCGGTGAATAAAGCTATGAAAGGGAAGGTGATTTAATTGCATATCTTCTAATGCAATTAATTGCTTTCCAAAAAAGGAAAAATATTACGATAAGATGTAAAGCAAGGGCATTAATCCAAACAGCTTTTCTTTCATATTTAAACTCTACTACACCTTCTCCTTTTGGAATTTGAATACTCATTCCTGGTCGGTCGTCATTTATTATTTCAACTTGGCTTTTGTTATAGAATGCCTTCCATCCTGAATAATAGTTTTGCAAAACAGTTATTGTTGAAGAGCTTTTTGTGTTAACTGATGCTTTGATAATTGTTGGACGCTGAACCAATAGCTGTACAGAGTTATTGGTGGAGTCATTTTCAATAAATACTAAAGAAGTTTCTCTTTTAGCTTTTATTTTGAAAGTGTCTGAGTAAAAATTTTTTAACGTTAATGGTCCTCTATATGAATCCTGGGTAGATACTTCTTTTCTAAAAATATTTGTGTTATACCATGTGTTATTTTTATTATCAATAAAAGTGGAGGCAACCTCATTTGGGTTTATTGCTTGTAATGGAAATCCTTTGGAGGGACGCAAAATGGCATTAACTTCTGAAATTGAAGAACTGCTCACAGAGAAAAAGGGTGTGCAAATAAGCGTATTTAGTATGAGGTCTAAGGCAAAAGTAATTCGTAATAAATCTAGTCGTTTTAATTTTATCAGAAAAATGGCTGTAATTAGAAGACATGCCTGTACAATAGAACTTATCAGTAATGAGCTTTTGTAGTTAATATTTCTTACAAAATCGGAAAGGTTATTAAAAGAAATTTTTTCTAGGTTTTTACCATTAAAGAATACAATAATTAAGCAAATAGTCAGTAATAACCAGGCTAAGCGAATAATAGTTTTTGTTTCAAAACTTTTTCTAAAAAATAGTTCTTCAATACTTTTATTGCTGAATGAGATCCCTATAAAAATGATAAGAGCTACGATAAAGTATAATCTGAAAATTGCCGGATTACGAAAAAAGTTAAAGCCAGGTAAAATGTTAAGTAGATTTCTAATCGGGGTTATTTCTCCAAAAGAAGTTAGTAAAAACAAAATCGCAGTGATAAGAAGATATATAGCTCGTCTGTTTTTCTCTTTTACACTCCTCCATACGGCAAACGGCAAAAGCAGTAATATAAATAGGCCCATGTAGCTGTGGAGCATAGTTCCTTCTGTATTGGCAAAGCTCATTTTTACAGACGACAAAGGTAGCAGCAAGTTACTGAGTGAAGCGGGATGCAGGTAGTTCGAATTAAAGAATTCAGCGTCAGATGCGATTGAATTTCCTCTGCTAATGTTATTTAATACTTCAATTGTATGATACAAACAAGGGGTACAAAGAAGCATTGTAAAAAATACAGCAATTCCCAAATATTTAAATTTTGCGATTCTCTTGGTTTTCTCTTTTTCAAAAAATAGAAACCACAGTAAAATGAAAATTGCTATGCTATAAGTAGTAATAATATTAAAAGCTGCGTAAACACTCGTAAACATCAGCGTATAAACAATAGCAAATTGTATTGAATTTTTTAATGAAGGTGTTTTCAATAGGCTGAGCAAACTGGAAATAATGAGTGGAATAAATGCGGCTGCAGTAATATATAAAAGCCATTGCGTAGAACCTACCATAAATCCGGAAAGCATATAGCATATAGCCAATAGCTGCGAAAGCTTCTGATCTTTTAGAATGTGTTTTTGCAACAAGTAAAACATCCCCCATCCGGCAAGCAGAACAAAAAACATAAACTCTATATGCAGTGTATAGATATTATAATTAAAAAGGGAGCTGAAAAGCATTTGAGGGGTGCTGAATATTCCCCACGTCAAATTACTTTGTAGTGGGAAACCCATTCCCCATGTATTAAACCAGTAGGGAATCTCACCGTTGTGTATTGACTGACTAATGAAGTGATTGATTGGATACTCAAGTGCTATAATGTCATTCTTTAAGGATCGTAGCATAAAGCTAACAGGAGCAAATGCAAGCAAGCCGGCAATAGATATAAGCAGGTAGGGCTGTAATATTTTTTTTAAAGAAGGTTGTTCCTCTTTCAAAGTGTCCAGTTTAGTTGTTACGTTTCAACTTCCACGAACCGTTCACCACAGCATCATAAATAAAAATCGGTAAAAGTCGCTGGAGATGGAACACAAACCACCATCTTTTTGTAATAAATGCTCTTGATTTTTTTTTGTCGATGGCTCTTTTTGATTGTCGGGCTGCTTTATCTGGTGAAGCAACCCAAAACATCCTGTCGCCTTTTCCCATTGCCGTATCTATATACCCGGGAATTAATTCTGTTATGCTAATATTTGCTTTATCACTCTTAGATTTTATCCGTAAACTTTCCAGGTAAATAGATTGAAAAGACTTGCTGGCATGATAGGCCGGGGCGGCTTTATTTCCTCTTGCAGCAGCTATAGATGTAACCCCAACAATATGGCCATTACCCACTTGAAGAAAATATTCCCACGCAGTGGTAATGAATTTTGTAAAGCCTGTTACATTAATAGCTGTTGTTTCGAGTTCAGGTTTCTCTGCCAATGTATTATTGAAATTTATTACAGAAGCAGCAATAATAATAATGTCAACGCCATTTATTTTTTTGATTAAATCTTTTATGTGTAATGAAATATTCTCGTCGGCAATATCTGCTTGCTGACTGAATACTTTCCCTGGATACTGGAACTCAAGTTCTTTCAACAGATTGCCCCTTCGGGCCATTATGCCAATAGTACATCCTTCTTCAGCGTATAATTCTGCAAGACGTCTTCCCAGGCCCGAGCTAGCACCAATGATGATGACTTTTTTACTCATGAACGAACTATTTGCTTATAGCTTTTTTTCTTTTCTTTTTCCCACCAATATTGACCAAGCATTTTTCTTGTAGCAAACTGACCAAAATATTTTTCAAAACTTCGATATAATATTACATCATACTTACGATGAAAATTTATCCAGCAGGCATTGCAATTTTTGCTGTAATGTTTTTGTTTTTCTTGGGCCTCTATTCCGTTAAATACCTCATCAAGAGAATTGGTAAAAACATTGCCGATCATAACATTAAGGTTCTGGCAAATAGGTACATCACCATTGGGCAAAATAACAAGACTATCAAGAATGCTATAACAATTCAAATTTAATCCGCCTCTTCTCCATTCATCATACAAAACAAGAAAGTCGAAATTTTCAGGAAATTCTTTAATTATTTCAGGAATATTATCCCTGATGTTAATCAGCTGTTCTTTGGTAACAGGGGGTGGCATCATTCCGGTGGCTTGCTCTGGCCTGGCACCAATTAATTGTTTCGCTTCTTTAAAAGAACGTATCTCGTCAGATTTAAGAGAGCCAATATCGTTAAAATGAGCTGTTTCAATTGTGTCAAAAAAAGAAATGTCATTGTAAACACCAACCCGCATATCAATACCATATTTTTTAGCCACACCTGCCACATGCTTCATGTCATTGAAGTCGTTATAAGGTGATAAAGTAAACATCAGACTAATAGGTACTTTCTTATGCGTTTTCTCCAATACATTAATAATTCCTTCATACCCATCTTTTCCCCTCATGTGCAGGTAAGAGTCTTTGTCACCATCAACAGAAATAAACAAACGCTGTGGTGGACATTTCTCAACTGCTTCAATAACACTTTCGGGCTTAAGTGCATTAGTGAGCAAATCAAAATTTGGATGGTGTTTATTAAACCAGGCCATTATATCCATGGCATCAGGGTGTAGAAGAAACTCGCCGCCTTCCAATCCAACTGTTGTTTTTTTCGTAACACAACGGCTGCTCATTATTTCTTTTATTTTTTCAAAAGGCAAATAGTTAACCGGTCTTTTTGTCCAGATAAGACAATGTTTACAAGCGGAATCACACAGGTCCGTGCCATAAATCATCAATGTAGATAATTTTTTATGACCGGGTCGCCATTGATTGTTAAGAAAAGTGAGTCCTCTATTTATATAGTTTTTTGCAGAGTACATAGTTTAGCTACACCGGAAAAGTCTTTTGTTGTTGATTGTAAAACTATTGCCGGGGATTGTTAAAAGTAGTAAGAATTAAGCATTGCATAGTCTTTATGCATACTTGTTTTTCAATTGTAAAAACGGTTTTTCAAAATAACGGTAACTTAATAGGCTTAGGAGAACTGCAGCAGTTGTTACAATAATGCCACTTCCGGTTTCAGCGACTCTGTAACTGATACTTATTTTGTTGAGAATTAAGTCACGAAAATAGGGGAATAACAAAATGTAAACCGGCCAGTGATAAACATAAAGTCCGTATGATATTCTCCCAAAAAATTTCAGGATGCGATTATTTAAAAGGAATTGAATGATTTTTGATTCTCCGTTAACGGCTTCATATACAAGAATCCCAAAAAGAACAGCAAACGTAGTATATCCTACAAAAGCAAGATAAGGAAGTGTAACTGATTGCTGATTATTGATAAAATAAAAGCCGAAATTTATTGCAGCCATCAGTAGCACAATCAGTGTTGTGTATTTTTTTAAAAAGCCGGGATTAGTTCGCATAAGCAAGGCAAGTATACTTCCTATACATAGACCATCAATTCGTGTAAATGTATAGAGGCTGCCATAGGATAAGTCTTCAATTTTATACATCCAAATTGCATATCGAGCAATTATTACTACTAATAATATTAATACAGATACTGCAAGAAGTCGCTTTGGTTTGCGAATGAGTAGTATAATAAAAGGCCATACTAGGTAAAATTGTTCCTCTACAGCTAAAGACCATGTGTGCAATAATATTTTATCGCCATAGGGCTCTTTAAAAACAAAGAGCCAGTTTTGTAAATATGTCCAGAACCACAATTGATTATTTGTGTAATAACTACTTTCAATGTTAATGCTTTTGATAGTAGGTAAGATTAAAAGACAAATAATCAATGTAAGGTAAAAGAGAGGGAAAATGCGCAAAACCCGACGCATATAAAAGTTCCTGAGAAAGTTTGGTTTGTCAATAGTGTTTAAAAGAATCTCTGTGATAAGAAATCCGGAAAGAACAAAAAATAAATCAACTCCCAGCCAACCAAAAAAGAAATAGTTCATGAAACCGAAGTTGTGTAAGAAGACAACGAGTAAAATGGCAACTCCTCGCAAACCATCAAGGGCAGGGTAGTAAGACCTGGCGGTTTTTTCGGCAGTCATGGAAGGATAGAAATGGGTTAATTATTCCTTTTTCAAAGATAATCTTCTAAGAAGATACTTTCCAACTAAGTCGAACTCTAGGTTTACAGTACCGCCTTTTTTTACACTGTTTATATTGGTGTGTTCAAAAGTGTATGGTATAATAGCAACACTAAAAGTCCTCTTTCTTATATTAAATACTGTCAAACTTATACCGTTAACACAAATGGAGCCCTTCTCAATTATCAATTCTGCAAATTTTTTAGGAAACTCAAATTCAAGCTCCCAGCTTCCTTTCTTTTCTTTTCTACTAACACAAATTCCTGTTGTATCAACATGACCTTGCACCAGGTGTCCGTCAACTCTATCGTTTAACCGAAGGCAGCGTTCAAGATTAACAAGAATCCCTTTTTCCCAGGTGCCAGCGTTTGTTTTTTGTAAGGTTTCTTCAATAGCGGTTACCCGGTGGGTGGAGCTGTTTACTTCTTCCACAGTAAGACAAATTCCATTATGGCTTACACTCTGGTCAATTTTTAGCTCAGCGGATATTGGCGAGTCAAGCCAAAATGTTTTATTCGAGCCATTGATTATGACCTCTTTAACTACTGCAATAGATTCAATTATACCTGTAAACATAAGGCAAGTTAAATCTTTTCCTCACACGTTTCAGAGTTTCACTTTTCCCCCTTATCTTTGCAATCCTAAAAAAAATACCGAAGGAGGTATAAAATTTTATGCTGATTATTGATTCTAAAGACTGCGAAAACATAGACAAAGCTCTAAAGAAGTACAAGAAAAAATTCGAAAAATCTAAAGTATTACTTCAGTTGCGTGAACGTCAGGCTTTCATTAAACCTTCTGTTAGACGCAGAGGTGAAGTGCTTAAAGCTGTGTACAAGCAGAACCTGGCCAGCGGCAAGATCGAAAAATAACCTATTAGGTTAATCATATTTAAGGATAGCAGCAAGTTGTATAACTTTGCTGCTATCCTTCTTTTATTTATAAGGTAAAGTTCCAGCAATATCTTATGCCTGCAAATCCCGAACAAATTATTCAGCCTTTCATTGGCTACTTACAATACGAAAAAAGGTATTCTGTCAATACCATCACATCTTACACCGCAGACCTGAACGATTTTTTTTCTTATTTGAGTGTGCAGTTCGGTGAAACCTCATTAAATAACATCAATCATATATTCATTCGTAGTTGGCTGGCCAGTCTTAAAGACAATGGCCTTACTTCAAAATCCATCAACAGAAAAATATCCAGCCTGAAATCATTTTTTAAATATTGTGTAAGAACAGAGATATTGGCAAATAGCCCCATGGGAAAAATTATCAGCCCAAAAATTGGTAAACGATTGCCCGTATTTGTTAATGAAGAAGAAACAAAAAAACTTGTTGAAACCCTCACTCAAACTAGCGACACCTGGAAAAGTTTGAACGCCAAAATGCTGATAACTATGTTTTATAGTACTGGGATGCGTTTAAGCGAATTGCTTTCGCTAAAAGAAAAGCAAATTGATTTTAGCCGCTCATCTATTAAAGTGTTAGGGAAAGGGAATAAAGAAAGAGTCATACCTGTAAGTCAGGAGACAATTGAAAACATTAGGCAATATCAAGAATTAAGAAATAAAGAAATTGGAAGCTCCGACGGTTTTCTCCTTGTAACAGAAAAAGGCAAAAAACTCTATCCCAAATATGCCTATTTGCTGGTAAATCAATATCTCGGTACCGTTGGCACTCTCGACAAAAAAAGCCCCCATGTACTTCGTCATACTTTTGCCACCCATTTAATGAACAATGGAGCCGATCTAAATGCTGTAAAGGAATTACTCGGTCACAGTAGCTTGGCTTCTACCCAGATTTATACACACAATACCATAGAAAAGCTAAAAGATATACACAAAAAAGCTCATCCGAAAGCTTGAAAATTTATCCGTAGAACAATAAAAAATTAAGAGAATTTTGTTTGGGAGAAACCCTCATTTGAACTAACTTGAAGCCAGACAGAAGAACTCCAAATCCCTAAAAGAAGGCCAAATCAAAGTTCTTTATTTATTATTTTATCGTTTTAAAAAAGATGACTATGAACGTAAAAATTCAATCTGTTCATTTTGATGCAGACAGTAAGTTAATTGAGT
>LNFJ01000075.1 GCA_001464625.1 Bacteroidia bacterium Ga0077558
ACTACTTTTATTTCAAGTTCCAGGGGGTCATCATTTTTCTTTACAGGTTTTTCTTTAGCCGGGATTATTAACTCTTCTTGTATTGGCTTTACAGGTTCTGGTATTTCTTCCACTTCATCAAAATCATGTTGATGAAGAATTTCGTTTACTATTTCTTTTTCAGCAAAAGGTTGTTGTTCTTCAAATGGTTCTTCTTCTTTTTCTATAACTTTAAAATCATGCAGCGGTTGTTCATCCGGGAAGTTGATCACCATTGGCATTTCTTCCTTTACGGTGTTTGATTTTGTATCTGTAGCTGTAGTATTATTGTATAGATCGTTTATTGTTTGCGCACCAGTAACAGGAATTGGCACCAACGACTCTTCTTCTATCTCTTCATCCAAAACAGCGGCTTGCTTTTTCTGTGGCAGGTTAAATGCAGGATTGAACTGCCAGATACAATATCCAAATAACAAGAGTAAGAGTACAGCTCCGGTACCAAATGTGCCTAATGTACCAACTAGTTTAGTACTGATCATTTCGCCTACACCACCACCAAAAGATTGAAAACTGCTGTCGGCAAAAAGAAAGGCCAGTGAAACTGACAGTACCAATAAACCAACGGTTACATACTTAAGGTTTCTCCAGATCGAAAATACACGGCGGCGGAATAACAGGTTCACTCCTACTACAAAAAAGAAAGTGCAGATAAGAAAAGAGGCTATGCCAAACGCCTTTACCATAAAGAAATAAGAAACTACTGCACCGAAGCGGCCAAGCAGGTTTGAAACTTCTTTATCATTATCCAACAAAGCAGAAAAGCCTTGTTGTGCAATAGCCTGGTCTTCTTTCCAGGTAAACAAGTAAGATGTAAATGCAATAAAAAGGAAAATAGAAAGCAGTAGTGATATTGCACCAATAATTTTCCAGGTCCGTTCGTCACGGGCCAAAGCTTTCCAGTTTATGGATTCTTCCTTTTCTGCTTTAAATGCCTTTGCTTCGGATTTGGCAGGTTTTTTCTCAGGACTGGTCTTCGGTTTCTTTTTCAGCTTATTAGCCATGGCAGCAAAGATAAATAGTTTACTGCCAAAATATTACCGGAAAGTGGTATGTCTTCTGCTGGCAAAAGCAAAAACCATATATTACATTTGAAAGCCAAGTCAACACCATTTCATGAGGAAATTAACCTGCCCGCAAATACTTACTGCTATTGCTTGTATGCTGCTGTTGAATATAGTTAATGCAGCAGCACAAGATAGTTTGCCCGGCAAATACACTGACATCAGCAAAGTGTTTTTTGAACAACGCTTTGAAAAAACTATAAGCAGCACCTATATTAATTCCAAAGATCTGCGTTCCGTGTATCCATCACTTCAATTTATTTCCGGCCTTAAACATAAGAGTACAATACCTAACGATTTTGTTACACAGAAAGTAATTTTAAGGTTTAATATTTATAATAGTGCTGACACTTCGAAAAGCATTTATTTTTTTCCAGGGTTTTATTTCCAGAATATTAATCTTTACCGCATAGAGAATAATGCGCTAAAAATTATCCCTTCTATATTACCCCGTATTACAGACAGTATTGGATACCGCCTCATTAGTTTGGCCGCCAAAGATTCTGCCACCTACCTTGCTGAACTAACTTTTGTAAAAACATATAATAACGTAATAAAACCCCGCTTTATTAATGTTGGCTATTTACCCGCCTTTATTGCAGAAGTTCGCAGTAATTACAATCGCATAAACCTTATTACCTATGTTTTTTGTGGTTTGATGCTGATGATGATTCTTTTCTCCATTGCTAATTTTCTACAGGGTGCAAATCCAGAATTTTTGTATTACTCTGGCTATGCTCTTTTTTTGGGGGGTATGTTATTTACCCAGGCCGTTTTTAGCTTTCGCACTACCCACCTGAGCTTTTTCCTGGAAGGTTATTTAGACTTCATTATGCAAGGCTTGGGCATTATGTTCTATATGCTTTTTATGCGCCAGTTCCTTGACACAAAAAACAAATATCCTTTTCTTTACAGGCTTTATAATACAGGCATTATACTTATACCTGTAGCTTTACTTGCCTATACACTCTCTTATTACTTCAGTAATAACTATAATCTTGTAAACCTTATTGAAAATTGTACTAAGATTTCTTTATTGCTGATGACGATAATCTTTTTAGTGTATAGTTTCAGGCATTGGAAAGATAAATTACTCCGCTATCTGTTTTGGGGCAATCTCTGCTTGTTTGTATTTGCAATGGTATCTCAATTAGCCATATTAATGAGTACATTTTTTAAGACATTGCCCGGCGTATTCAGCTCATCCATTATTTATTATGAAATAGGATTACTATTGGAACTTATATTATTTCTTGCCGGGCTAAATCATAAAAACCGAAAGCAACTTATTGCTCAAACAAAGGAACGGGAAACACTGAAGGCACAGAACCTGCTACAGGAATATGAAAAAGAAATAGCAGTTTACAAAGCACAACAAGAAGAAAGGGAACGTATATCAGCAGATATGCATGATGAATTGGGAGCCGGTATGACAGCCATCCGGCTGATGAGTGAAATAGCCCGGAATAAAATGAAAGAAAATACCCCAGTAGAAATTAATAAGATATCCTCCTCTGCAGATGATGTGTTGAATAAAATGAATGCCATTATTTGGAGTATGAATAGTGGCAATGACACATTAGACAACCTGATTTCCTATATCCGTTCTTATGCATTAGAATATTTTGACAACACTCCTATCCAATGTCAGGTAAATGTTCCGGAGCATATTCCCGACATTGTATTAGCCGGAGATAAACGACGAAATATATTTTTATCTGCAAAGGAAACATTGAACAATTCATTAAAACATTCTGGTGCATCACAAATTACAATTGATATAAAAGCCAATCATACCTTGCAAATAACAATTGCTGATAATGGCAAAGGAATAGATATGCAGAATTTAAGGCAATTTGGAAATGGGCTTAGGAATATTACCAGAAGAATGGAAAGTATTGGAGGTACTTGCAAAATAGATAGTAACAACGGTGCTATTACTCTATTTGAACTTCCTTTATAAGAATCATTTTTTCTTCACTGCTGCAAGCAATATTAATAGCCAGCCTACAATAAAAAACAATCCTCCAACCGGAGTTATGGGACCAGCAATTCGTACTGCAGAACTTTCCTGAATTTTTAAAAATGTAAGCAGGTATAATGATCCGGAAAATAAAATAATACCCGTAATAAAACAATTAGCTGCTAGCCTTGCTTTATCGGCAGGCAATTTGTCAAAAGCCAAAGCCAGAAATAGTAAAACAATGGCATGATACATCTGGTATTGAACAGCTGTTCGAAAGCCTTGTACTATTTTCTCGTCGGTAGTAATTTTCTCCAGCCCATGTGCGCCAAAGGCACCCAATGCGACTGCAAGTCCGCCAAAAAAAGCCGCAATAGCCAGGAAATTTTTATGCATGAAATATTTTATTGATTAAGCCATCCAATTGTACCGGTTCTTCATCCACCGTTACATCAGCCTGCTCATAATAAATTTTTCTATCGGAGAATTTTTTAGCTATGAAATTTCTCAATTGTTCGTCAGATAAGTCTTTTATTAATGGTCTTTTATCTTTTTCTGACAACAAACGTTGAAACAAAACATCCAGCGGTGCATTGATCCAAACGCTGGTACCGGATTGATTCATGTACTCGATATTATTAAAGTAACAAGGTGAGCCGCCGCCACAAGCCATTACAAAACTATCATGACTTTCTGTGATGATATGCAACACATCTTTCTCCATCAACCGAAACTGCTCCTCTCCTTCTGTGGCAAATATTTCTACCACCGACTTACCGGCATGCTCCATCACCTGTTCATCCAAATCAAAAAAACGGATACCCAGTTTTTCACTTAGCAAGCGGCCCCAGTGTGTTTTGCCGGAGCCCATGAAACCAATGAGGAAAATTTTCATTGTAATTTATTGTCAAAAAGACGGAAAGACCAAAGGCCCGAAAGACGATTCATTTATCGGAAACCCTCTTTCCGACTTTCGGACTTACTGACTCCCGGCTTATTTAAAAGCATTCAACCCTGTCACATCCATTCCCGTTATCAGCAAATGAATATCATGTGTTCCTTCGTAGGTAATTACACTTTCCAGGTTCATCATGTGGCGCATAACCGGATACTCACCAGTGATGCCCATGCCGCCGAGCATTTGTCTTGCATCACGGCAGATATTCGTTGCTACTTCACAAGCATTACGCTTTGCCATACTTACTTGCTGCGGTGTTACTTTTCCTTCGTTCATCAACACACCCAACCGCCAGTTCAATAATTGCGCCTTGGTAATTTCCGTTACCATCTCGGCTAATTTCTTTTGTTGCAATTGAAACCCACCGATAGGTCGGCCGAACTGCTCTCTTTCCTGCGAATAGCGCAATGCGGTATCATAACAATCCATGGCGGCACCAATAGCTCCCCATGCGATACCGTAACGGGCTTTTGTTAAACAACCCAACGGCCCTTTCAATCCTTTTACGTTAGGGAATATATTTTCTTTCGGCACTTTTACATTATCAAAAACTAATTCGCCGGTAGCAGATGCTCTTAAACTCCATTTTCCATGCGTAGTAGGTGTAGTAAAACCTTCCATTCCTCTTTCTACAATTAAACCTTGTATTTCGCCAGCTTCATTTTTGGCCCATACTACTGCCACTTGCGAAAACGGTGCATTACTGATCCACATTTTTGCACCGTTCAATATTACATGGTCGCCGGCATCTTTAAAATTAGTAAGCATACTGGATGGATCGCTTCCATGATTTGGTTCTGTCAATCCAAAACAACCGAGCCACTCACCACTTGCCAATTTTGGTAAATATTTATTGCGCTGCTCTTCGCTTCCATATTGATAAATCGGAAACATTACCAATGAACCTTGTACCGATGCAGTGGAACGAACACCACTATCCCCTCTTTCCAATTCCTGCATCATCAGGCCATAGGAAATATAATCGAGGCCGCCACCACCGTATTGCGTGGGAACGGTGGGACCAAAGCAACCAAGGTCGCCGAGTTGTTTAACAATTTGCTGTGGAAACTCTGCTTTCTGTGCATAATCTTCGATGATGGGAGAAATTTCTTTCTTTACATAACTGCGGACCGATTCCCGGATAAGCTTATGTTCTTCGGTCAATAATTCATCTACGCCGAAATAATCAGGACTTTGAAAATTGTCAGTGCGGGCCGCCATATTGCAATCATTTTTTGTTGGTGCAAAGGTAATGGATTGATGAAAATGGAAGATATTTGGTTTATGCAAGATTACTCAAGTAAAGAGAAAATCCAGAACATTTTGTCCGTGGTAGTGGGAGTGTTAACCGGCTTTGCCCTGTTAACACTTTTAAATTTGATTTTACTACTGATTGTTCTACCTGGAAACAGGGACAGCGAAAGCAGGGAAAATAGCAGCCAGTTTCAGTTTTTTGCAATTATTGTAGTGATAATAAGCTGCCTGATAGCAGGCTTCATCACGGCAAAAATTTCAACCCGCAAAACTTTTATTCATGTGTTGCTGACCGGCATTATTTTTCTATTTATTATGTTGGGTATAGCTGATTTTAAGCTGGAAGATTTGGAAACTACTGATTGGGTGGGATTGTTGTTGGTGGTTCCTGCTACATTGCTAGGTGGCGTAAACAAGATCCGAAAAGAAATTCTCCATAAAATATAAAACATGAGAAAAACAATCATCTGCTTTAGTATTTTCTTCATCGCTGCATATTTTCAGCCAGCGTTTAGTCAAAAAGATTCAACTGCCAAAAAAGAAGAAGCAAAAATAAAACAATTCTGGCTGGTAGTACTTAAAACCGGCCCGATGGATAAAGAGATCACAGACACAGTTCGGAGAAAAGAAATATTTGCTGGTCACTTTTCCAATATGACAAGATTGCATGAGGAAGGAATTCTAAAAGTAGCTGGCCCCTTTGGGAAAAATGATTTTACCTGGCGGGGTCTTTTTATTTTGGATTGCAAAACAAAAGAGGAAGCCGAAAATTATGTAAAAACAGACCCGGGAGTGGCGGCTAATATTTTTATTGTTGACATTGTGCCGTGGTATAGTGAAGCTTCGGGCAGTTTTTTGCCAGGTAAACCGAATAAAGAAAATTAAAGAAGATACCCTTTCATTTCGTTTTGATATTCTAAGGCAACATTTCTGGCGGCGTCAGCAAAATCTTTTTCATCAGAAGCATAAATAATTGCCCGGCTTGCATTTACTAATATCCCACAATCGCTATTCATTGCTTTCTCAGAAATTTCTTTTAAGCTACCCCCTTGAGCACCTACACCGGGAACAAGGTAAAAGTGATGCGGAGTCAGCTTTCTGATATTGATAAATGAATCTGCTTGAGTAGCTCCCACTACAAACATTAAATTTTCTGGTGTACCCCATGTAGCTACTGTTTGTAAAACTTTTTCATAAAGCAATCCTTCACCCGCCTGTTGCAATTCAAAATCATTGGCTCCTTTATTACTGGTTAATCCTAAAACGATAGCCCACTTTCCTTCATACTGCAAAAATGGCTTTACACTATCTTCTCCCATGTACGGTGCAACGGTTAACGAATCGAAAGGCATGGTTTCAAAAAAAGCTTTAGCATATTGATCGGATGTATTGCCGATATCACCACGTTTAGCATCAGCAATTTTAAAATGCTCATTACCGATGTAGTGAACGGTCTTCTCCATTGCCTGCCATCCTTTAACTCCCAATGCTTCATAGAAAGCGGTATTGATTTTATAACCAACACATAGATCTCTAGTAGCATCAATAATAGCTTTATTAAAAGCAAAAATTGGATCTGGCTCTGCTAAAAGGTGTTTAGGAATTTTTGTAATGTCGGTATCTAAACCAACTATGAGATAGGACTTTTTTTTCTGAATTTGCTCAATGAGTTGTTTGCGGGTCATATTGCGGCGAAGATAATACGGAACGCTGATTTTTATGATTATTAAGATTTACGCTTCAAAATCCTAACTATTCATCAGCATCATAATTATCTGCGTTCTAATTTCTCTAATATTATTTTCTCAACCTCCTCACTCTCCCATTTTTCCTCAACCCCTTCCATCTTCATCACTTCCTGCATAATTGCTTCCTGCTTCTGTCCTCTTTGTAAAGCTTCGCTATAGCGAATATGTGGACTAAATGTAACTTGGGAGTAAGCAGGAATCCATTGATCTGGATATTTATCATGCAGCTTTGCCTCGATCTTTTTTTGGAGTAAGAATTTTGGATCAGCTGTCCTGTCCCGCATTTCAGTAAAATTATTTACGGCAAGGTCAGCAATAGCATCTGCATCAGGTTTACGCAGCGTTTGATATTGTTGTAGAATAGTTTTCCAATCGTCGCCATTCTTTTCTATTAACTCATCCAATATCCGGCAATCTTCAAAACCACAATTCATTCCTTGTCCGAAAAAAGGAACAATGGCATGCGCCGCATCACCTATCAATGCAAATTTATCTTCTCTAATCCAGGGGAAACATTTTACTGTTACTAATGAAGAAGTAGGATTACTGAAAAACTCTTTTACATAATCGGGCATCAATTTGACAGCATCAGGGAAAGTTTTCTCAAAGAAAGTTCTTACTTTTTCTTCTGTATCTAACTTAGAAAATGATGCTTCGCCTTCAAATGGAAAGAACAACGTACAGGTAAAACTTTTATCCAAATTAGGTAATGCGATCAGCATATAATCTTTACGGGGCCAGATATGCAAAGCATTCACTTCCATCGCAAATTCGCCTTCCGCCGTTGGAGGGATAGTTAATTCTTTATAGCCACAATCAATATAATACTGTTGGTAATCGAATTTATCATGTCGCAACTGGTGTTGCATTCTGGCAGCAGAGAAAGCACCATCCGCAGCAAAAACAATATCTGCTTTTGAAGATGGCACTTGTTTACCACTGGTACTTTCAAACTCCATCACATCTTTCTCCCAATCCAGATTCGTACATTTTTCATTGAAGTAAATCTCTACTCCGTTTTCTTCTGCAATATCCATTAACCGTTTGTTCAGCTCTCCCCTTGAAACAGAATTGATGAACTGCCCTTCTTTACCATAGGGTTGAAATGCTGTTGTTCCATCAAGGTTATGAATGAACCGACCATGCATGGGAATAGATATCTTTTTTATCTCTTCCGCTAAACCAACTTTTTCCAAAGCCAACAAGCCTCTGTCGCTTAATGCCAAATTGATAGAACGTCCAGCGGCTATTTTTTCTTTCCTAATATCACTACGGCGTTCATACACTTTTACTTTGTGTCCTCTTTTTGCTAAATAAATAGACAGTAATGAGCCAACAAGGCCAGCACCGACAATTGTAATTTCCTTTTTCATTGTAGAGAGGGAACGCTGATTATTATGATTTTTATGGTTTATGCGGCAAATCTTAATATATCTTAACCATCATAATCATCAGTGTTCTATTTAACTATTGATTGAATAATTTTTCCAAATCTATAAATATCTTCAAACCAATTGTACAAAGGCACCGGGGCAATACGAATCACATTCGGTTCCCGCCAATCTGCAACTACTCCTTGCTTCGTTAATTCATTGAATATTTTTTTTCCATTTTTCAACATCAACATTGAAACCTGGCAGCCTCTCTCTTTCTCCTCTCTCGGTGTGATGACTTCAATAATTTTTTCAGCAGCCTTCGAATTGCAATCATCAATAATGAATAATAAATAATCAACCAACCTCTTTCTTTTGGCATGAAGCCTCTCCATTCCTGCTTCTTCAAAAATATCCAGCGATGCTTTGTGTGCCGCCATGCTTAATACCGGTGCATTGCTCAACTGCCAACCTTCTGCTGTAGGTATCGGGTCAAACCCTTTTTCCATTTTAAATCTGGTTTCTTTATTATTTCCCCACCAACCGGCGAATCTTGGCAAGTCAGTATTCGTCACATGCTTTTCATTGATATAAACTCCTGCTACACCACCGGGGCCGCTATTCAAATATTTATAGGAACACCAACAGGCAAAGTCAACATCCCAATCATGCAATTGCAATTCCACATTCCCGGCAGCATGTGCCAGATCAAAACCTGCATAAGCACCAACTGCATGTGCAGCTTCTGTTATGGCTTTCATATCAAACAGCTGACCTGTATAATAGTTTACTCCACCGAATATAACAACGGCTATTGAATCGCCATGCTCATTGATTGTTGCCAGAATATCTTCTGTCCGCAATGTATGCTCGCCTTCTCTTGGCGAGACTTCTATTATTGCGTCAGCGGGATTGAAACCATGGTATTTTGCCTGTGTTTCAAAAGCATACTGGTCAGATGGAAATGCTTTTGCTTCGCAGATAATTTTATATCGCTGCTTAGTTGGCCTGTAAAAACTAACCATCAGTAAATGCAAATTCACAGTTAACTGGTTCATCACGACTACTTCATTTTCTTTACACCCAACAATTTTTGACAATTGCCTGGGGAAAATTTCATGGTATGGCATCCATGGGTTCTTTGCCTGGAAATGTCCTTCCACTCCCAGCTTCGCCCAATCATCTAATTCCTGTTGCACATATTGCGATGTTGTTTTTGCCTGCAGGCCTAGTGAGTTGCCGGTGAAATAGACACAATCTTTTCCTTCATGTTGAGGAATGAAGAATTTCTTTCTGAAATCTTTTAGCGAGTCGTTGTTGTCTAACTCTTTTGCAAATGCTAATGTATTTTGATAATTCATTTTTGTTTTTTGTGTTACCAGCTTCAGTTCCCTGAGCATCTTCGTTGCGTCGCACACTTGTACTTTCGGTTCTTTGAGCATCAACCCACCCCATAGTCTTAAAGCACTTAGTGTCCTTAATTCGCCCCTCCAAGGAGGGGAAGAGTCATAAAGTAAAAAGTTTTCTTAATCTATCGTTGCAATAATTTTTAATTCAATGGCAATTGGTGTTGGCAAGCTTTTCACTTCCACAGTTGTTCTGCATGCCTGCGCCGAAGTAAAATACTCCGCATATATTTTATTATAAACCGGGAAATCTTTTTTCATGTTGGTAAGAAATACTGTTACATCAATTATTTTATCCCAACTGCTGCCACTTGCATCTAACACTGCTTTTATATTGGCAAAAACAGAATGACATTCTGCTTCAATATCGTACTTAACAATATTTCCTTCATTATCTAATTCTAATCCGGGGATTGAATTATCCTTTGGGTTTCTTGGGCCGATGCCGGAAAGAAAAAGAAGATTACCTACTTTTCTTGCATGGGGATAAGCACCGAGTGGTTTTGATGCATTATCTGTTTTAATTATTTCTGACATACTTAGAAATTGAACGCTGATTTTTATGATGGCTAAGATTTGTTATGGTTAGTTCAGCTTTAATCATCATAATAATAACAAGCTGCATTCCTATAATTGTATACAAACATTTTTCGCCTCTGTAAAAAAGCGTAATGCCTCCCAACCACCTTCTCTTCCAACACCGCTATTCTTCAAACCGCCAAATGGAGTACGGAGATCCCGGAGCAGCCAGCAATTGATCCAGACGATACCACTTTCTACTTTGGCAGCAACCCGGTTGGCTCTTGAAATATCTTTTGTCCAGATGCTGGCAGCTAATCCATATTGTGTGGCATTGGCCAATTGCAATGCCTCTTCTTCCGTTTTGAAAGATTGTATTGTTACTACCGGACCAAATATTTCTTCCTGGTTTGTTTGGCAATTTTGATTTAACCCTTCGATAATTGTTGGTTGAATAAAATAACCATTGGCACATCTGCCTTCTACTTTCACGACAGTACCACCGCATAAAATCTTCCCGCCTTCCTCTTTTGCTGTTTCTATGCAATGTAATATTTTTTCATAATGCACTTTGCTAACAATAGCTCCCTGTTTGGATTCTGCTAACAATGGATCACCAACAGTTAACTTTTTAGTCCAGGCTACAAAATCAGTTTTGAATTTTTCATACACTGATTCTTCAATCAGGATACGGCTGCCGCATAAACAAATCTGTCCCTGGTTACCAAATGAAGAACGGATGGTATTGAACAACATTTTCTCCCACTCACAATCTGCAAAAATGATATTGGGATTTTTACCGCCGAGTTCTAATGATAGTTTTTTAAACTTTGGTGCGGCGATACTTGCAATTCGTTCACCTGCTTTTGTACTTCCGGTAAATGAAATAGCTTTTATAGCAGGATGAGAAACGATAGCTTCACCAACATTGGCGCCAGTGCCATGTAAAATATTCAATACTCCATCGGGCAAACCAGCTTCTTTACAAATTTTTGCTAACAAATAAGCTGTTACCGGGGTCACTTCACTTGGCTTGGCAATTACACAATTACCCGCTGCTAATGCAGGCGCAATTTTCCACGTAAATAAATAGAGTGGCAAATTCCAGGGAGATATACAACCAACAATTCCAATTGGCTGACGAAGTGTATAATTTATGGCTTTGTCTTCCATATTATGACTCTCCGTAGCAAAGTGCATAATACCAGTTGCAAAAAAACGAAAATTGGCAGATGCTCTTGGGATATCTACCTCTTTGGCTAACCAAAGTGGTTTGCCATTATCATTTGTTTCAGCTAATGCAAGTGCTTCTAAATTCTCATCAATCAGTTCTGCAATGCAATTGAGAATTTTAAATCTTTCTTCTACTGCTGACACACTCCATGCAGCAAATGCTTTTTGTGCCGCATGAACAGCGGCTTCCACATCCTTTTCGTTGCTTTCAGGAATTTGCCCATACACTTCTCCCGTTGCGGGGTTAACGTTATCAATAAACTTTCCACTTAGTGGCCCAATAAGATTTCCCCCGATATAATTCTCTAAGTGATATGCGATATCTAGCTTCATTTTGGAACGCTGATTATTATAATTGTTAGGATTTACACAGATATATCATAATGAATCTTAATTATCATGATAATCTGAGTTCTATTTAAATACTTCCCGTCCTTCCACCATCTACCGGAATACTCACTCCATTTACATAAGATGCCGCCGGTGATGCTAAAAACGCAGCAACAGCCGCAATCTCAGAAGCATCAGCAAACCGTTTCATTGGTACTTCCTCTACCATATTCTTCTCTACAATGTCAACAACAGTATTTCCTTTCTTCGCTATATTTTCAATTAAGGTTGATAAACGTTGTGTGGAAGTAAAACCGGGTAGAACATTGTTGACCGTGATATTATATTGTCCCAATTCATTCGCCATGCTTTTTGCCCAGCTGGCAACAGCACCACGAATAGTATTGGATACTCCTAAATTCTTCAACGGAATTTTTACTGAGGTTGAAATAATATTGATGATGCGGCCATATTTTTCTTTTTGCATAGATGGCACAACAGCTTTTGTCAATATATGATTGCAAATAAGATGCTGATTGAACGTATTCAAAAAAGCTTCTTCGGATGCTTCAATAATTGGTCCAGCAGCCGGGCCACCCGTATTATTAATTAAAATATGAACGGGGTTTTTGGCAACATGTGCTTCAATTACTTTTTTTACTTTGTCCGGTTTGCTGAAGTCCGCCACTAAATAATTATGTTGCTGCCGAAGGGCTATGTCAAGACTAAGAACAGCTGTTTTCAAGACTTCTTCGTTACGGGCTACTAAGGTGCAATTGGCACCAAGCAAAGCCAGTTCTTCAGCAATGGCTAAGCCTATACCTTGAGTGCTGCCGCAAATGATGGCATATTTTCCTTCGAGGGAGAGATTCATAGAGTCAAACCTAAAGAAAATTGTTGTATTTTTTCGACCTATTAAATCACATAAAACTTCCACTATGCCAGTTGCTGCCCCTTTCAACCTCAAAAAATGGATTGATGAAAACCGTGACTTGCTGAAACCGCCAGTGGGCAATCAATGTGTGTATAAAGATGCAGAGAATTTTATCGTAATGGTAGTAGGCGGCCCGAATGCCCGCAAGGATTATCATTTTAATGAAACCGAAGAATTATACTACCAGGTGGAAGGTGATATTCTGGTTAAGATTATTGACAACGGCGAATTCAGAGATATTCCCATTAAAGAAGGTGAAATCTTTTTATTACCGCCCAAAACCCCCCACTCACCACAACGAGGACCTAACACTGTAGGACTGGTAATTGAAAAGAAAAGAGAATCAGAAGATGATGGCTTTATGTGGTTCTGCGAAAAATGTGGACATAAATTATATGAGGAGGCATTGCATGTAGAGGATATTGTAAAACAATTGCCGCCAGTGATGAATCGTTTCTGGGAAGATACGATGCACAGAACTTGTGAGAAATGCGGGACGGTGATGGAACCACCAGTGAGAAGGAGTTGAGAGTGGAGAATTGAGAGTGGAAAGTTTTAAATAGTTAATGTATGTCAAAAAGTATTGTTGGGGAAAAGAGTTATCGATTTGCTATTAGAATAGTAAACTTATACAAATGGCTTTGTGAAGAAAAGAAAGAGTATGTTTTGTCCAAACAGTTATTACGAAGTGGGACAGCTATTGGTGCTTTATTAAAAGAGGCGGAACATGGGCAATCGAAGTCAGATTTTTTGAATAAAGTAAATATTGCTTTAAAAGAAGCTAACGAATCTGCATATTGGCTTATGCTTTTGAAAGATACTGGATATATTATAGGGAAAGAATTTGATAGTATAATAAAAGATGCGGAAGAATTAATAAAAATGCTTGTAAGTATTGTAAAAACAACTAAAAATAAGTTAGGAAAATAACTTTCAACTCTCCACTTTCAACTCTCAACTAAATGAAGATCGACATCCACACTCACATTATGCCGGAAACAATGCCGAACTGGACACAAAAGTTTGGCTATGGAGAATTTATTCATCTGGAACATCGCAACTGCGAAGCCTGTATGATGAAAGGTGATAAAATGTTCCGGGTTGTAGAAGAGAATTGTTTTAAAGGTGATTTACGGATAAAAGATATGGAAGCCACGGAAGTGGATATACAAGTGCTTTCAACCATCCCTGTTCTGTTTAATTATTGGGCGAAGCCGGCTGATGGATTAGAAACATCAAGATTCTTTAATGACCATATTGCGGAAACGGTTTCAAAAGAACCCAATCATTTTATTGGATTAGGTACTGTTCCATTGCAAGACATCAATCTTGCTATCAAAGAAATGGAACGCTGCATGAAGGAATTAAAAATGCCGGGATTAGAGATTGGGTCAAATATCAATGGCAAAAATTTGTCCGATGAATCTTTCTTCCCATTTTATGAGGCTGCAGAAAAATTAGGCTGTGCATTGTTTATCCATCCATGGGAAATGATGGGAGAAACCCAGATGGAAAAATATTGGTTGCCCTGGTTAGTGGGTATGCCTGCTGAAACTAGCAGAGCTATATGCTCAATGATATTTGGAGGAGTATTTACAAAATTTCCAAAACTGAGAGTAGCTTTTGCTCATGGTGGTGGCTCTTTTCCATTAACGATTGGAAGAATAGAACATGGATTTAAAGTTCGTCCGGATTTAGTAGCTGTTGATAATCCTATAAACCCAAGAGATTATATCGGCAAATTCTGGATCGACAGTTTGGTACATGATAAACAAGCTTTCAATTATTTATTGGAAGTAATGGGAGAAGACACAATTTGTCTCGGCAGCGATTATCCTTTTCCATTGGGAGAACATAGGCCGGGAAGATTAATCGAAAAAATGGATCTTGGCAGAAAAACCACCAGAAAACTACTCTACAAAAATGCATTGGATTGGTTAGGCTGGAAAGAAAAAAACTTACCCGAGTTCTTCTAAACAATTACTCATTAAATAGATTTGGATAGTCGGTTATTATTCCGTCTACTCCCAACGCTTTTAATTTCTCAATTCCTGCTTTATCATTTACTGTCCACGGAATTACTTTAATTCCAAGCTTATGGCAAGTAGCAATTAATTTCTCTGTTACCAGTTTATAAGCCGGGCTATAAATAGTTGGGGCAAACCCCAAATCTTTTACCTGCTCCTCAAATGTTCGCTTATCATTGTCTTCGATCAGCAAAGCAGTTTTAATGGTAGGATATTTCTGGTGCAGGTATTGCAATGTTCGGAAATCGAAGGATTGAATGATTACATTTTCTTGAATACCCTTTTCTTTAATTACAGCTATTAACAATTCCACAAACTCTGCTGGTGCAGGATGGTAAATGCCGTCGGTTGCCGGATTGGATTTGGTTTCGATATTATAATACAATGGTGGTCTTCTTGCAGTCATCATGTATTGATTCACACTATCAATAACCTCGGTTAGCAATGGTTTAGTGGCTTTTCTTTTTTCTTGTTGCGGAAAACGCGGATGTGGTTTCATTCCCACATCATACTTTTTCACTTCCTCATAATTTAGCTGATAAATATTCACCCCCTTTTCTTCTGCTTCGGTTACATGACTGCCATCAGGCTTAGTAGATATTTCATGATTAAAAAAAGGCTCATGGGAAAGAATTACTTTCTTATCTTTTGTAATCACCACATCCATTTCTAATGTAGTAACACCCATGCCTACTGCATTTATCATTGCGTATACCGTATTCTCAGGCAGCAAGCCCCTGCAGCCACGATGGCCTTGTTTATCAAACTCAATTTTCATGGAATTTATTTCCTGTGTTTTTTTACTTACATGACAGGCTGCAAAAAAACAAAGTAAGGCAAGACTGTATTGTAAAATCGAACGTTTAGTCATAGGTTAAATGTTACGTGAAATGAAACTCTTGATTTGTGTAGCAATGTGTTTACAATTCAAAAGTTACCTTAAACAGTTTCTGCGATCCTTTCTCCACTAATATTCGCATTTCGCATAGCAATGCTTCGCACCACATATGATGCAAATTCTTCAAATGCTTTTTTCGTAATGGCATCATCACTCATCATAATTGGTACACCCTGGTCGCCGCCTTCCCGGATGCTTTGTACCAATGGAATTTGCCCAAGGAATGGCAGATCATATTCATCAGCCAATCGCTTGCCACCATCTTTGCCAAAAATGTAATATTTATTGTCGGGCAATTCTGCCGGAGTAAAATAACTCATGTTCTCCACAAGGCCGATGATAGGTACATTTAATTGTGCCTGGCCAAACATGGCAATACCTTTTTTAGCATCTGCCAGTGCAACATCTTGTGGTGTGGTTACAATTACGGCTCCTGTTACAGGCACGGTTTGCATCAGTGTCAAATGAATATCACCTGTGCCCGGTGGCATATCAATTACTAAATAATCTAATTCGTCCCAAAATACATCCGTTATAAATTGTTTGATGGCACTGCTGGCCATTGGGCCCCGCCATACAACCGCATTCTTTTCATCTACTAATAAACCAATGCTAATTAATTTCAAACCATATCTTTCTAATGGAGCAATCATTGGTTTTTCGCCACCCACATCGATCATCATGGGTCTTTCGCCCCGTACACCAAACATAATGGGCACACTAGGGCCATAAATGTCAGCATCCATCAATCCTACTTTGGCACCGCCTTGCGATAAGGCCAATGCAAGATTTGCAGCCACCGTCGATTTACCAACACCACCTTTACCACTTACCACAGCAATGATATTTTTCACCTTGGGTAATATTGTTTTTGCATCTGTTCGTTTGGTGGTGGTATTAGCAGTAAAGTTCACTTTTACGTTCGCTTCTTTATTGACTAATAATTTAATGGCGTTGGTGCTGGCGGTTCCCATCATATCCTTCATGGGACAAGCAGGTGTAGTGAGAACTATGGTGAATGAAACATCGTTTCCATTGATCTCAATATCTTTTATCATGTTCAATGTAACCAAGTCTTTTCCAAGATCAGGTTCCTGCACATTGCTTAACGCTTCTAATATTTTTTCTTTTGTCATAATTTGTTGATGTTCTTACCAAAAAAGACCTTGCTAAAGTTGTAATACACTTCCATACACGATGAGTAGAGAACAGAACGTACAAGAGTGCGACGCAACGAAAGTTGATAGTAGCAATGCTGTTTGGCCAATAATAAATAGAACTAAATGTTAAATATCGATTCCGGCGGCAAAGTTAGCCAATAGCGGCTGCAATTTGTTTTACGATTTTAGCAACTTGTCTTTATTTTTGAGGCAGTGAAGAAACTTTTACTTTATACAGGCTTACTGCTTTTTATCCTCCCACAAACTGCCAAAGCCCAGTTTGAAACATCCCGTGATTCGGTGGTTCAATTGTATGGTATTATTATGACGGCGGATAGTCTTGTCGGTATTCCGGCGGTGAGTGTTACCGTTAAAGGACAGAACCGGGGAACAATTTCTAATGCACAAGGTGTGTTTTCTATTGTGGTGCTAAAAGGCGACCAGGTGGAATTTACCCACGTCACTTACAAACCAAAAACGATCACTATTCCCCGCAATTTGGAAGGCAACCAGCATAGCATTGTTCAGTTGATGGTGATTGATACGGTTTACTTGCCCGCAACTATAATACGGCCCAGGCCTACACAGGAACAATTTGCCCGTGATTTTGTGAATGTAAAAGTGCCGTCTGATGATATTGAAATTGCCCGGCAAAATACCAGTGCTACCAAACGCCGAATTTTAATGCGTACTGTTCCCGGCGATGGCGGCGAAGCAACCCGGATACAGTTTAATAATATTGCTAATAAGGCAACTTATACAGGCCAAACTCCACCGATGAATATTTTTAATCCGGCTGCCTGGGCAGATTTTATTCAGGCCTGGAAACGGGGAGATTTTAAGAATAAGAATTAACGGCTGATTTCATTGATTTTTTCGATTTAAATGATGTTGATGTAGCCAGCTGCATCACAGCTCTCAACTTTCGTTGCGTCGCACACTTGTACTTTCTGTTCATTGCGCAACAAATACAATCTCCTTACATTTGTTAGCGAAACAATCACTTTTACTTAAAGTGAATTTTATAATTCTCCCCTTTAGGGGAATAGGAAAAACTAATCTTTATGAATCTTAACGGGGGTATTGTATCAGTAATCGGTGCTGGCACAATGGGCAATGGCATTGCACATGTATTTGCACAGGCAGGTTTTAAAGTAACCATTGTAGATGTATCATTAGCTCAATTGGACAGAGCAGTAATTAACATCACTAAAAACCTTGACCGGCAATTTGCCAAAGGCACAATAACAGAAGAGCAGAAAAAGGCTACGCTGGCAAATATCAGTATTCAATCAAATATGATTGAAGGTGTTCAACATGCCGAGCTGGTGGTTGAAGCGGCTACTGAAAATACCACACTGAAATTGGAAATATTTGAGCAGCTGGATAAATATGCACCGAAGGAAGCGATCCTTGCTACGAATACTTCATCGATTTCTATTACAAAAATAGCTGCTGTTACTGGCCGTGCCAGCAAAGTAATTGGTATGCACTTTATGAACCCGGTGCCGGTGATGAAACTGGTAGAAATTATTAATGGCTATGCTACTAAAAAAGAAGTGACGGAAACAATTGTGGAACTAAGTAAGAAACTTGGCAAAGTACCTTGTGTGGTGAACGATTATCCCGGTTTTATTGCCAACCGTATTTTAATGCCGATGATCAACGAAGCTATATACAGTTTGTATGAAGGCGTAGCCGGTGTTGAAGAAATAGATACGGTAATGAAACTCGGTATGGCCCACCCGATGGGGCCCTTACAACTCGCCGATTTTATTGGGTTGGATGTTTGCCATGCTATCTTAAAAGTATTACATGATGGTTTTGGTAATCCTAAATATGCTCCTTGCCCCTTACTGGTAAATATGGTAACTGCCGGTAAGCTGGGTGTAAAAAGCGGAGAAGGATTTTATAAATATGAAGCAGGGAGTAAGGAGTTGGTGGTGAGTGAAAGGTTTAAATAGTTGGTACAGTTTCATACTTATTATCAATATAAAACTATACAAGTTATATTAGCAATACATACGTTGGTGGCAAGCATATCGGACAGCCCCTTCCTATCAAAAACTTTATAGTTGACACTTTTATATGACAGCAAAAGAAAAACAGACAGAGTTTATAAAATCTTACCTCAAGCCGACACTAAAACAAAATGGCTATCAAACCAGTGCACAGACATGGTGGAAAAATCAAGGCGACTTTTTTATTATCGTAAATCTCCAAAATTTTTCATGGAACGACAAAGACAATGTTGACTTCTGTTTTAATATCGGTATCGGTTTAACTGCAACACTTAAGGACATAGAAAAAAAGAAGGCAAGCTATAATGACCTATCGGTTTATGTAAGAGAAGGTTTTTATTTGCAAGACAACAGGCAAGAACATAAATACAAAACGAAAGATAGATATTCTATAAAAAGTGACACAGACCTTGAAGACTTTAAAAAGGAAATGAGTTACGACTTTGAAAAGGGAATTTTGCCAAAGCTTGATTCATTAAACACATTGAAAGACTGTGTTGATTTTTATGGCAGTCTTACTTTTTGGGGTGACAATTTGAAAAGAGTAATTTCTGAAAACAATCTTTCTTTAAATTGACAGAAAATGTCAGCCACCAACAGCGAGGCTTGCTGCTATGCAGGCGGACGAATAAAAACTCATCGTTCTATTCGCTCAGAAGCGGTTCGGGCTGACCGAACAGAATTCCGGCACAGCAGCAAGCCCTAACGTTATATTTTCTCCACCTCCACTCCTTTCAAATCATTCAACTTATTCATTACTTCATCCTGCCAAAGTTTAGGAACACCAATTTCCAGCGAACAGAATAATTGCATTTCCTGTTTCAACACTACACAATCAAATTGTTTTACGGCTTTCATTACATCGTTCATTTGTGTATAATCGAATTGCAGCCGGTAATTGGTAAGCACAGGTTTTTGTACAATAGCAGTAGTTTGCAAAGCAAATGCTGTAGCTGTTTTGTAGGCAGTAATTAACCCCGGCACACCTAATAAAGTACCGCCGAAATAGCGAACCACCACTACCAGTACATTGGTGATTTGTTTACTGTCTATTTGCCCCAGTATTGGCCGGCCTGCTGTACCAGAAGGTTCACCATCATCACTAACCCGAAAGTTCGTTCCATCCAACCCCAACCGGTATGCAAAACAATGGTGCACTGCTTTAGGATGTTCTTTCTTTAAAGCGGATAGTTTCTCTTTAAAATCAGGTATACCAGTAATTGGATAAGCATAGGCAATAAAACGGCTGCCCCGGTCTTTAAATTCTTCAACGGATGGAGTTTCGATAGTATAATAGTGAGAGTCTGTTGTTAGTCTGGAGTCGTTAGTCATTAGTCGGGAGTCAGGAGTGTTTCGGATTATAGATTTCTATTTTATCTCTCAAAATCTTTTGTTCTGAGACTTTATTTGCAACTGAAAGAATCGGTGAATTAAGACCATTATTAATTATTAATTCTTCATTCTTAATTACTCTTGCTTCATCCCACAAACCGGCATCAGTAAAAGATTGCAAGAGCTTCGCTCCGCCTTCCACCAATACACTCTGAATTTTTAATTGATATAAAACTTTCATTAGTTGTGCAACAACATTCTTGTCATTTTCTAATTTATAATACAGCAGATTTTCTTTTTCTTCCTGCATCTCTGCATTAAAAACGATGGTTCTTACAATTCCATCAAAAATTTTTAATGTATTTGGTAATCGAAGATTCATATCAAGTACCAATCGTACCGGCGATTTGCCCGGCCATAATCTTGTTGTTAATGCCGGATCATCCAACAACGCTGTGTTTATTCCAACGAGAATAGCAGCCTCCTCACTCCTCCATTGGTGAACGATGCGGTTGGAGTATTCATTGCTGATGAGTAGGCGAGGCTCTTCTGCTCCTGCAAGGGGGGCTATAAAACCATCCGCCGTCTCCGCCCATTTCAAAATAATATATGGTCGCTGTTGAATATGAAAAGTAAAAAAGCGTTTGTTTAATGCTTTACATTCTTCTTCCATTATTCCAAATTCTACCTCCACTCCTGCTGCTTGCAATTTTTCAATTCCTTTTCCGTTGACTTCTATAAAAGGGTCACGGCAGCCAATAAAAACTTTTGGGATCTTATGTTGGATGATCAAATCTGCACAAGGCGGAGTTTTTCCAAAATGAGCACAGGGCTCCAACGAAACATACAACGTAGAAGAAGTAATTAGTCTTTTATTTTCATCACTTACCGAATTAATACAATTCACTTCAGCATGAGCTTCGCCAAATTGTTTGTGCCAGCCTTCACCAATAATTTCATCATTATAAACCAGCACAGCGCCTACCATGGGGTTGGGAGCTACACTGCCGGCACCTTTAGCGGCCAATTCCAGGCATCGCTGCATGTATGTATGATGAATGGTCAATTGAGAATGTGAATTTAGTCGGCAAATATAACTCATTCTTAAAGTGTATTTGACCACCTGATGAACTGATAAAATAGTATACATTCACTATTGACTTTTCGCCTTTCACCATTCGGTTGTAAGTTTGTCGCATGACAGTACAGGAAGGCACCTATTACCTTTTAAACCAACTACGGACTATTTATCCCGATAGCGAAGCTTCACAAATTACGGATTGGGTAATGGAAAAGATTACGGGTTCCATGAAAACGGAGCGTATGCTTTATAAAAATGAACCGCTTAGTGCCAAAGAAGAAACATTGATAAAAGAATATACTGAAAGATTACTGCAACATGAGCCAGTACAGTATGTTTTAAACGAATCCTGGTTTTGTGGAATAAAATTTTATGTAGATAAAAATGTGTTGATACCACGACCCGAAACAGAAGAATTGGTAGAATGGATTGTGACTGACTTCAAACAAAAAAAGGAAAAAGGAAAAATTTTGGATATCGGTTCTGGCAGTGGTTGTATTCCCATATCGCTGAAAAGAAAAATACCTGCTGCTGAAGTATGGAGTTGCGATATAAGCACCGGGGGCATAGAAGTAGCAAAAAAAAATGCAGCTTCAGCAAATGCAGCCGTAAATTTTATTGAACTTGATTTTTTGAATAAAGCAGAAAGGGACAACCTACCGGCGTTTGATATTATTGTAAGTAACCCACCCTACATCCCTGAAAAGGATAAAGCCCAAATGAACCCCAATGTGCTGAACTATGAACCGGCTACCGCATTATTTGTTCCCGATAATGATGCGTTGATCTTTTATACCACTATTGCTGATTTTGGCAAACAACATTTAAAAAAAGAGGGAAATATTTTTTTAGAAATACATGAAGACCTCGGCCCTGCAGTTGTTGAAATATTCTCAACCAATGGCTATACTGCCGAATTAAAAAAAGATATGCAACAAAAAGACCGGATGGTTAAATCCGGCCTGGTATAGTTGTTTTTCATGATGCTTTGTATCTAATCAATTCTTGCTACCACCTTCGCTGTATCTTTTTTTGCTAACCGCATGATCCGATATACTTCGCCATAGAAGGCTGCAGTATCTGCATTAATTACAACAGTAGGCGTATCAACAAATGCTTTGTATTTTTTAATTTCAATAGCCAGCATCGAATCAAACTTATTGGATTCAATTTTGGTGGTACCAATAAAAAACTGTTGGTCTTTATCAATTGACACCATAATGTTTTGTTTGGCCTTGGTGTCTTTTGATCCTTTTGGTAGACCCACTTTCACCACATTCGGGTTTGCCAGTGTTGCCACAATCAAAAAGAACATCAGCAATATGAACAGGATATCATTCAGCGAGTCGGTAAAAACCTCTGACGATTCCTTCTTATGTTTTTTTCTGAACTTCATGTAAGTGGTAGTTTAGCGGGTAGGTTCTTGTAAAATATCAAGGAAATCAGATGAGGCAGCTTCCATTTTATTAGAGGTCTTATCAATTTGAGTATCCAAATAACTATGTGCCAGGTAAGCAAACAAACCAATTACAAGTCCCGTAATAGAAGTGATAAGTTTTGTATAGATACCACCAGAGATAGTGCTTACTTCAAATTCATTGGAAGTGGTGATACCCGAAAACATCTGCATCAATCCCATCAATGTACCCACAAATCCGAAAATAGGTGCGGCTTTTGAAATAACAGAAAGCACTCCCATATTCTTTTCCAGTTTATACATTTCCAGGGTACCTACGTTATCCATACTTTTTTCAATACCATCCAATGGCTTGCCGATGCGTTGTATACCTTTATCAATAATACGGGCCACCGGGTTATTGGTGTTTTTCGCAAAGCTTCGTGCCGCAGCCACATTACCGCTAACGATATTGTCACGGATAATGTTCATAAAGTTGCCATCAATTTTTGATGCGTTGCGAATGGCAATACTGCGTTCTGCAAAAACATACACGGCTGCTACCAGCATTATACCGAGTGGTATCATTATCCAACCACCGGTCGTTATTAATTCACCAAATCCTAAATACCCATCGCCGTTTCTATCGCCGGCTACTTTTTTTACTGCTTGTGTTAGACTGTCTGTAATCTGTAGAAGGTCAATCATGATTGTTTGTTCTTTAGGTGTAAAAGTAGGTGTTGCCTGATAATTTGTTTTTAGCCTTTTTCAACATCTCTTAATAACGTTTCATTGAACGAGAAAAATAATGCCACGTTGTATGAGGTAATCAAGTTTTTGAGTTATTTAACAAGCAATGTCCGAAAGTCGGGAATACGGAAAGTCCGGAAGTTAGTTTTCTGAAAGCAGATATTCTATCCTGTCTTTGGTGTTTTCACTACAAAACTAAAGTCCGAAAGACTATTCAAATAACATGAATCGTCTTTCGGACTTTCCGACTAAGGTCTCCCCGTCTATTATTATGATTTCTCTTTCGTTCCTGCTTGTTTTACCATCAAGGCCTGTATCTGACGCATGGTACCTTCCATTCCATCAGGACTTCCATCAAGGAATATTACGTTGCCTTTGCCGTATTCTGCAAAGTTCTTAATGGCTTCTGTCCACATGCTGAACAATATTACATTGGTATCAAGGTTTGCCTGTTTCATTTGTTCGGCCGCTTCCGACATACCGGCTGCCACTTCCTTGCGGAATAATGCCACACCCTGTCCACGGAGACGGGCTGCTTCTTTTTCTGCTTCGGCTGCTATCTTAGTAGCATTACCATCGGCCTCAGCAGATTTTGTTTTAGTGATCAACAATGCCTGTCCTTCATTTTCAGCAGCAGCTTTCAGGTTGTTCGATGCCACCACCTTACTCATCGAATCAAGAATCACTTTATCAAAAGTAATATCATTGATCTGCAGATCCTGTAAGTGATAACCCCACTCTTCTAACGAAATATCAACTTCGACTTTTACGTATTGAACAATTTCACGACGAAGGCCCAATACTTCTGCCTGCCTTTTGGTAGCAACAAAAGACCTGATATTACCTTCGATCGTTTTTATCAATGCTTGCATTAAATCTCTGTCTGCAATAAATTTAAATGCTACTTTTTTAATTGTCTCTTCATCGGCATTCTGTACAGAATAAAGCAACATACTTTTAAAATATACATTTGCCTGGTCTAATGTTACGGCCTGAAATTCCAGTTCTACTGACCGGTTTTGTATAGATACTCTTTTAGCAACTGTTTCAAGAAGCGGTATTTTAATATTCAAACCCGGACGTACAATTCTGCGGTACTTACCGAACATGGTGATCACACCGATATAACCCTGGTTAATAGTAAAAAGTGAGCTAAAGAAAATAACAGCAATAACGAGTACCCACCAATACTCAGATAACAACTTTGCGAAGTCCATAATTTATAATTTATAGTGTAATGTACGATTAACTTTTCTCTTCCCACACCTGCACTAAATGCACCAACATTTGCACCGCTTTATTCATATCCTGCACACTAATATGCTCTAACTTAGAATGAATGGCTTGCTCACCGGCAAACAAATTAGGGCAAGGTAATCCCATAAACGATAAACGGCTTCCATCGGTACCGCCACGAATGCTTTCCATTTTTGGTTGTAAGCCGGTTCGGGTGATTGCTTCTTTTGCATACTCCACCACATGCGGATGAAGATCCAGCACTTCTTTCATATTCCGGTATTGCTCCGTTACATGAAATTCGAAAGATGCTCTCGGGTATGTTCGCATTCTTTCTTCTATTTGTGTACGCAGGTAATCTTCTTTTTTTACTAACCCGTCCGTTTCAAAATCCCGGATGATAAAATCAATAACACATTTTTCTGCAATACCTTCTAAACGTACCGGATGAATGAAGCCTCTTTTGCCATCAGTGGATTCTGGCGATAATCTATCTTTTGGTAAGGCCGCCAATATTTCGCCTGCGATCTTCATCGCATTGATCATTTTATCTTTTGCATAACCAGGATGTGAAATAACACCATGAATTACCACTTGCACTCCATCTGCACTGAATGTTTCATCTTCTAATGCACCTGCATCACCACTGTCCAATGTATAACCAAAATCGGCAGCCAGTTTTTTCATATCCACTTTAGCAGTGCCTTTTCCAACTTCTTCATCCGGGGTGAAAAGAATTTTTATTTCTCCATGCTTTACATCCTTATGTGTAGTTAGAAAATTGGCAAGATCCATTACTTCAGCTACACCTGCTTTATCATCCGAGCCTAATAAGGTATTTCCAGAAGCGGTGATGATATCGTTTCCTATCTGTGTTTTTAAATAAGGATACTCACTCATCCGCAACACTTGCGTTGTATCATCGGGCAACACAATATCTTGTCCCTGGTAATTTTTATGCAGAATTGGTTTCACATTCGTACCACTGCAATCAGGTGCAGTATCCATATGTGCACAAAAACAAAGTACCGGAACTTTTTTATCTGTATTAGATGGAATAGTTGCATATACATAACCCCATTCATCCATGTGTGCATCAGCAAGGCCCAGTTGTTTTAATTCTTCGGCCAATATTTTTCCCAGATCTTTTTGTTTTTCTGTGGTAGGAAAAGAGGAAGATTGAGGATCGCTTTGTGTATCTACTTGTACATAACGTAAAAATCTTTCAGCCGCAGTAAACTTGTAATTTTCAAACATATTTTTCCATTTGGGGGATGTAATATACAAAAAAGAAAATGCCTGCCGAACGGCAGGCAGGGTTTGTTGTTAATGAAACTACAAACTAGTTATGGCATAATGATAAGCGGAGAATCACCTACTATCTCTACCAGTTCCAAATCAAAAATCAGATCTTGCCCTGCTAATGGATGATTAGCATCCAGCATTACAACTTCTTCTTTTATTTCAACGATAGTTACTTGAAATTGCTGGCCATTCTGATCGCTCATGCCCAATGGCAGCCCTACTTCAATTTCCATATCTTTCGGGAAACGGTCTTTCGGCATTTCAATTATCATTTCCGGATTTTTTGGCCCGTATGCCTCAGCAAAAGGAATATTCACTGTTTTCTTTTCACCAACAGTCATACCTGTTACACCTTCATCAAAGCCCGGAATAACCATGCCGCTGCCTACTTCAAATTCCAATGGCTCACGGCCTGCTGAAGAATCAAAGGTTTCGCCATTGGTTAATTTTCCATGATAATGAACTTTTATTGTGTCGCCGCTTTTTACCTGTGCCATTGTATTATTTTTATTAATTGAATAATTTAAAAATGGCTTGCAAGGTAGGCCAAAAAGCCCAATGCAACCCTTTAAATATTTCGACCTGTCTGAATTAATATTTTCTGTACTTTAATCCTCAATAAATCATTCGTATGAAGTTGTTTAAAGCACTCTTGCCCATTCTGTTTATTGCAATTAATGTAACAGCACAAAATACCCCCATTCAAACTGGTGCAGAGAGAATAGATGTTTATTTGCCATTAATAAAAGGCAGAACCGTAGGCATTTTTGCCAATCAAACATCTGTGATAGGTAACACCCACCTGGTTGATACATTAAAAAAGTTAGGCGTTGATATCAAAGTAATATTTGGTCCAGAGCATGGCTTCAGAGGAACCGCCGACGCTGGTGAAAAAATAGGCAACTATACCGATGAAAAAACTGGCATCCCCGTAGTGTCCTTATACGGAAATAAAAAACGACCTTCTGCGGAAGATGTAAAAGGAGTTGATCTCCTCATTTTCGATATACAGGATGTAGGTGTTCGTTTCTATACTTATATTTCTTCCTTGGAAGAATTTATGGAAGCTGCATTTGAACTAGGCAAGCCATTAATGATATTGGACAGACCTAATCCTAATGGTTTTTATGTGGACGGGCCGGTGCTTGATAAAAAATATAAATCCTTCGTTGGTATGCAGCCCGTTCCTATTGTATATGGAATGACGATTGCCGAATATGCTATGATGATTGCAGGAGAAGGTTGGCTGAGTGAAAACGCCAATGCGAAATTTGGATACTATAGAACCGCACAAAATTCTGTTGATACTCCTTTTCATTTCCAGGTAATAAAATGCAAAGGCTACGACCATAAATCAAAATATGTATTACCCGTTAAGCCCTCTCCCAATCTCCCTAACATGCAATCAATTTATTTGTATCCTTCTACTTGTTTGTTTGAAGGCACCGTGTTGAGTGAAGGAAGAGGAACTGATAAACCATTCCAGGTTTTTGGGCATCCACTATTGCCAAAAAATCTTTATTCATTTACTCCTAACCCAACAGCAGGGGCAAAAAGCTCAAAACTATACGGACAAGTTTGCTATGGTTGGAACTTAAGCGGCACCACAGAACAAGTACTGGACAATGTGGATAACAAAGTGCAAATGAAATGGCTATTGGAGGCTTACAAACAATTTCCAAAAAAGGAAGCATTTTTCCTGGCGCCCAAATCAGGAAACATGGAACAATCATTTTTTATGAAATTGTATGGTGATAATGCAATATGGGAATACCTTCTTGCGGGTGGTAATGAAGAAGGTATTCGAAAAAGCTGGGAGCCTAAATTGAGTGCATTCAAAAAAATACGGAAAAAATATTTGCTGTATGATGATTTTGAATGATAAGTTCGGCTATTAAAGAACAACTAGTCTTATTAGCCGGTTAATTTATATTTTCAATATATACCTTCGCTGCAATTATGAAGGATTTGAAATCGTTACGGATAATTTTTATGGGGACTCCTGAATTTGCAGTCGCATCATTAGATGCATTAGTAAAAGCAGGCTGTACTATTGTCGGAGTAATAACAGCACCAGACAAACCCGGTGGCCGTGGAATGCAATTACAACAAAGCGCAGTAAAGAAATATGCTGTAGAAAATAATTTAAAAGTTTTGCAGCCTGAAAAATTAAAGAACCCTGAATTTCTGGCTGAATTAAAATCACTGAGTGCCGACCTGCAAATTGTTGTAGCATTTAGAATGCTGCCGGAAGTGGTTTGGAACATGCCTCCAATGGGTTCAGTAAACCTTCATGGAAGTTTATTGCCACAATACCGTGGCGCTGCCCCCATCAATTGGGCGGTTATTAATGGAGAAAAAGAAACGGGTGTAACTACTTTTAAACTCAAACATGAAATAGATACCGGCGATATTCTGTTACAGGAATCTTTTCCAATTGGTGAAAATGAAACGGCTGGCGATGTACACGATAAGATGAAAGAAATAGGCGCAGCCGTATTGGTAAAAACGGTAAAAAGTTTAGCTGATGGATCAATAAATGAAATACCGCAAGACTCCAAACTACGGACTCCAAACTCCGAACTATTAAAGCATGCACCAAAAATCCATACAGATACTTGTAGAATAAACTGGAGCAAGACCGTGGAAGAAGTGTTTAATATGGTACGGGGATTAAGCCCCTACCCGGCTGCCTTTACCATTATGAATGAAAAAATGCTGAAAATTTATAAAGCCAAAAAAGAATTTATAACTCCCACCCATACAGAAGGGGAATATGAAACCGACGGAAAAACATTTTTAAAAATTGCCTGCACCAACGGCTACTTACATTTGCTGGAAATACAATTAGAAGGCAAGAAAAAAATGGGCATTCAAGAATTTCTTCGTGGATTTAGAAATGCCAACAACAAATAAGCAGCAATCAATAATTCACTTTTACAATAAACTTATCCTGTTCTGTAATTTCTAATGCAGCAGCACCAGCATTGCTGATTCGGATGTTTAGTCCTTCATTCTGTCGTATTCCACTCATCTCGCCCAATACTTTTGCATACACTGCTTTATTATTGGTTGGGTTAATGACTTTTACAATCGTACCCGGCTGCACGGCATCAATCAATAAATAATATTTAGCATCCTGCCAGCCACTGGTTGTTTTAAAAATACCTGAAGTAACTGTTGCATCTTTCGACACAGGTGATTTTTTTATTTGTTGTTCAAAATGCGTTTGGAAATACCCTTGTCCTTCAACTGCAGGCTTTCTTATTTCCTTAATTACAGGTGGCGGGTCTTTTTTTTCTTCTTTTTTAATTGCCTTCTCTTCTGCCTTGGCTTCCTCTTTTGTTTCTTTTTCTTCCTGCTTTTTTTCTTCCTTCGTAAGTTCTGGTTCTGGTATAACAGGCTTTTCTACTGGTTTTGTAGTTACCGGTTGATTGGTAATGGCCATCGATTTAATGCCTTCGTTGCTTAGAAAGCCAACAATTATTTTCTTATCCTTTTTTACTTCGTTCGATGTAAGGCTATTCCAGGAACGAAGCTTTTCTACCGACACATTGTTGTATTTTTTGCTGATAGCAGCTAAATCTTCCCCATCATTTACTTTGTAAAAAATGGAAGTTCCGTTCATCCTGTCTTGAACGAAATTGGAATCAGTAAGTGGGATGCGAAGCTTCTGTTCGATCTGAAGCCCCTTATTCATATCAAGCTTATTGTACGTAGCCAGGTATTTTGGATGAATATGATAGATGCGGCCAATAGAATAAAAACTTTGTTTGGCTTCTACCTTATGCTCCAGGTACAATCCTTTGTCGCCGCTTTTCACTAACAATTCATTTTTTTGTGCTATTGCAGCTACACTGAAAAGTAAAAACAAAGAAAGGATTAGCTGTTTCATTCCAATAAGATTAGGTATGCAAAGATGTGGTTTTTTTTGCTTTTTAGAGAGGCTCTAACTATCTTTTAATATCCTCATTTCCTTAGGATAATAGTTATTAACCCGATTGGACAAAACATTTGCCCAGCCCAAAGGATGCTGGTGGAAAGTGAATAGTTGCCAGCCTTTATTCTTTGTTTCAAGAGCCAGGTCTTTTCGCTGCAAGAATTTGATAGCCTGTTCATAATCCAGTTCAAATTTTTCTATAGGTCCAGGTACTAAATTGCTCATCGCCAGTGCATGATCAGGCACCATTTTATCCCGCATTAACTCACCCACTAATACGCCGGAGTAAATTACCCGCAACTGCTCCAGCAGAAAGCTAAAATCTTTAACCCATTGCGTTGGCCAGGCATAGACTGTATTCTCGTACTTAATAAAATCTTTCCCGTCTGTTTCAACCCATTTCTCCACCATTTCCATTTCCCTTTTGGTAAGCTGCTCTGGTTTTCTTTTATATCGAATGTCCGCTTCAGCTTCTCCCACTTTTTTTTGAAAACAGGCCAGAAAAAATCCTTCCCCTTTTACCTGGTCAGGCCAAAACCTGTAACCATATGCTCCCTTATTGCTTTGCACCGGTACAATTCCCCATTGAGGATCTATCGACAACTCACAACTCACAACGGATAACTGATCCATCATCCAATCCATTATTTCTTCATCTTCTTCTTTTGAATAGGAACAAGTAGAATAGATCAAGATGCCGTTTTCTTTTAATGCCGGCCAAACATCCGCCAATATTCGTTGTTGTCGCTGCGAACAGAGTTGTACATTATTCTCACTCCACTCTTTGATTGCATCTTCATCACGGCGAAAAAGACCACTACCGCTACAAGGTGCATCAATTACAATTACATCAAAGTAATTTTCCAATTTTGAAAAATGGTTTGGGTCATTGTTTGTAATAACAACATTCTCGCAACCCCATTTTATAATATTGTCTTTTAAAATATTTGCTCTCGAACGGATCACTTCATTGCTTACGAGCAAACTTTCTTTTGAAATAAGAGATTTAATATGCGTTGACTTACCGCCAGGTGCTGCACATAAATCCAAAACTTTCAATGGCTTCCCCAAATCAACAGTTTGTTTTAATGCCTGTTCCAAAAACATGGAGGATGCTTCCTGTACATAATAAGTACCGGCATGAAAAAGAGGATCGAAAGTGAAGGAAGGACGGGTTGTTAAATAGAAACCGCTATTGGTCCATGGAACTTTATTCTGAATAGTGAATGATGAATGTTGAGTGGTATCGTTCATTGACAATTCACTATTCGCTATTGACGGCTTTGCCCGGTTGATTCTTATCGAAGTAATCTGCTCACCGGAAGCATGTACGTTTTTAAAAGCCTCCTTATTGAAACCTTTTGCATCATTCAATGAATCCAATAACTGTAAAGGAAGCTGCATCTCGCAAAACTACAAACCACAAACAATAAACTACAAATTCTTTATTTCCGCAATCAGATCCTGCAACACTTTCTTCGCATCACCAAACAACATAGATGTTTTCGGCTGGAAGAATAAATCGTTTTCAATACCTGCATAGCCGGGCTTCATGCTTCGTTTGTTAACGATAACATTTTTAGCCAGTTCAACATCCAGTATCGGCATACCGTATATAGGAGAAGAGGGGTCTGTTTTGGCTGCGGGGTTTACCACATCATTAGCACCTAATATCAATACCACATCTGTACTTGGAAATTCATCATTGGCCTGTTCCATTTCCAATAGCTTTTCATAGGGAACATCAGCTTCTGCCAACAATACGTTCATGTGGCCGGGCATACGACCTGCTACGGGGTGAATGGCATATTTTACATCAACCCCTTTTGCTTCTAATAATTTTTCTAACTCATGACAAGCATGTTGAGCCTGTGCTACTGCTAATCCGTAACCGGGAACAATATATACTTTGCTGGCATAACTCATTACTACAGCCGTATCACTCAATGAAATTTCTTTGTAGCTGCCTTGCTCTTTATCACCTGCCGGACCAGTTTTGCTACCACCACCAAAGGAGCCGATCAATACATTAGCCAATGAACGGTTCATTGCTTTACACATCAGTATGGTGAGCAATGTACCTGCTGCACCCACCAAAATACCACCGGTGAGCATTACTTTATTATCATACAGGAAACCACCACAGGCTGCGGCTACACCTGTAAACGAGTTGAGCAAAGAAATTACCACCGGCATATCTGCGCCACCGATTGGAAAAACAAAGAATACGCCATATAATAATGACAAAGCAAGAATAGCATAGAAAATAATAGTTGCGTTATCTGATGGCCAGCCGATCAAATAAACAGCTAATCCAACAATTACCAACAATAAAATGATGTTGAAAATATGCTGTCCGGTAAATGAAAAATCTTTCACCTTACCATTCAATTTGCCCCAGGCAATCATACTTCCCGCAAATGACACGGAACCAATAATTAAACCTAATAAAATAATAAGAACGGTTCCTACTGGTAGTTCAGATGCAGGATAACCATGGACCAAATGATTAAACTCAACAATGGAAATCAACATGGCACAAGCACCACCCATTCCATTGAACATACTTACCATCTCCGGCATGGCGGTCATCTTTACTTTTTTGGCAGATAAAAAGCCAATTACAGTTCCAATTGCAATACCACCAAAAATCCAGGCGTAGTTGCCTAGTTTTTGTCCGCCTTCTTCGTATAAAAAGATAGTGCCGAGAATGGCAATGATCATTCCTGCTGCCGCAATCAGGTTTCCTTTTCTTGCCGTAGCAGGATTGGATAGCATTTTCAATCCCAGTATAAATGTTACTGAGCCGATGAGGTAGCAAAGTGTCAAAACGTTCAATTCCATTGGTGCTTTTTTATTTCTCGCAGCAGTCGTAAAGTAGCAGTGCTACGTCGTAAATCATTTATATCAAATTAATCTGCTAAATCAGTGGTCATTTTTTCTTTTTCTTAAACATCTCCAACATTCTGTCTGTTACTACAAAACCTCCCACTACATTCAATGTACCAACTATCACAGCAATAAAACCTAAAACTAAAGCGAGATAGTTATCACTTTCTGCTTTGCCCATTACGATGATTGCACCAATGATAACAACTCCGTGAATGGCATTGGCTCCACTCATGAGCGGCGTATGTAATACACTTGGTACACGGCCAATAACTTCTATCCCAACAAATATCATCAGGATTACGATGTAGATGATTTGTTGATTTGCTGTGATCCAACTCAAAATATTTTCCATTCAGTTTATTTTAAACGTTCATGAACAATTTCGCCGTTATGTGTAACGCAACTTCCTTTCACCAGGTCATCTTCCCAATTCAGATTTATTTCGCCTTCCTTAGTAATGATCAATTGTAAAAAGTTCAACACATTTTTTCCGTACAACTTACTTGCATCCGATGGCATGGTTGATTGCAAGGATGAATTACCAATGATGGTAACGCCATTATAATTTATTGTTTCATTATTTTTTGTAACCGGTGTGTTGCCGCCTGTAGCTGCGGCTAAGTCAATTATTACAGAACCATTGCGCATGGCTTGTATCATTTCTTCTGTAATAAGGATCGGAGCTTTTTTACCGGGTATTTGTGCAGTGGTAATTACAATATCAGATTTCGCAATGCTTTCTGCTATTCTTGCTTTTTGCCGTTGTAAAAAATCTTCGCTTTGCTCGACAGCATAACCACCGGCTTTGCTTGCATCGGCAGCACCTTCTACTTCTACAAATTTTGCACCCAGACTCATTACTTCTTCTTTCACCGCAGGTCTTGTATCAAACACTTCAACAACGGCACCTAATCTTTTTGCAGTAGCGATGGCTTGTAATCCTGCCACTCCTGCACCGAGTATTAATAGTTTTGCAGGAGCAATGCTTCCTGCAGCTGTCATAAACATCGGAAAATATCTTCCATATGAATTTGCTGCTGTTAATACGGCTTTGTAACCTGCAATATTAGCCTGCGAACTCAATACATCCATTGCCTGTGCCCTGGTGGTACGGGGCAACATATCTAATGAGAAAGTAGTAACTCCTGCGGCAGCCCATCCCTTCATTGCATCTACATTGAACAATGGTTGATATACGCCGACTGCAATTTTGGATTTTAGATTTTGGATTTCTGATAGTTCCGGCTGGTGGATAGATAAAATTATATCTGAGGAAGAAAGCACTTCATTCCTGCTTTTTATTTGCGCCCCTTCTTTTTCATACGCTGCATTGCTACAGAAGGCTTTTTCTCCGGCACCGTTCTCTACAAGAACAGTTATACCTTTCTTGGTAAGGGTGGCTACCGCTTCCGCCAGAAGCGATACTCTTGTCTCATGGGCGGGTTCTTTTAGCAGTCCTATAATCATAGAAAGCAATTCTTTTTTTGGACCTGTCTGTCCGTCAGGCAGGTTCAGGTTTGAAGATAGTGATTTTTAAAAACGGATGGTAAAATGTTGTTTTTCCCGAAATTCCTGCCGGAAAATCACTATCCCGATAAAAAATAAATCGATGGTACAACGGACAGATGGGTGGTTCTTAATAGTCTCCCATGCCTGTTCCATTTCCTTGCTCCAATGTATATCATCAAAAATTAATATGGAATCGTTATTTGTTTTGGGCAATAATTCCTGGAAATATTTTTCTGTTGGAGCCTGGCGGTGGTTGCCGTCGATGAAGGCGAAGTCAACGGTCGGAAGTCCATGGACGACAGCAGCTAATGTGCTATCAAAATTTCCTTCAACGAGAGCATAGTTTTGAAGGTTTAAAGTTTGTAAATTCTTCCTGGCAGTATTGGCGACTTCTTTTGCGCCTTCCATGGTGATCAGTTTCGCATCGGGTTTTGCCAACGATAAATAAGAAGTGGTGATGCCTAATGATGTACCTAATTCCAATATTGTTTGTGGCTGATATTCTTTTACCATTCTAAAAAGCAATTGCCCAAATTTTTTTGGTTTGGCTGAATTTTTTGCAATAGCAGCAACAGTCCTGCTATTTGTTTTATTAACCGCTGAACCTGCTCCAAAATCTTCAATTGTTAAACCAGTATTGTCAGTTAATAATTGCTGACGAAGATTTTCAACTTTTTCATACTCTGGATAAACTGTTTTATCATTTAATATTTTGGTAATAAAATGAAAAACAAAAGGAGAATGCATCCCGTGGCCTTTACCGTTGGAAGCGGTGAAATAGTAGTTGAGATATTTAAGTGCTAATTGGGTTTTTGAATACATAACTGATATCTAGAAAACTCATTTGCTCATCTGCATATTTCTGAATCTGCATATCAAATCCTCTCCCACACCTGGAAAGAGTAATTGTAATCATTCTTCTCATCTGCCTCATGATTTTTTTGACTAACGAGGTACCATTGTTTTGGATCTATTGCAGGGAAGAATGTATCGGCTTCCGGCTCTGCTTCTACTCTTGTCAGGTAAATGCGTTTAGCCTTCTCGAATAGTGCTTTATAGATCTCGCCGCCACCGATCACCATTATTTCTATAGCATCAGTTTCTTTGGCTACAAATAACGCATCGTCAATACTTTTTACACCCACCGTTCCTTCCACCTTCCAACCAGGATTACGGGTGATCACAATATTTTTTCTTCCCGGCAACACTTTTCCCAGCGACTCAAATGTTTTTCTGCCCATTACCACAGGCATGCCCCAGGTTACATTTTTAAAATGCTTCATATCATTGGGTAAATGCCAGGGCATTTTTCCGTCTTTTCCGATGGCGTTGTTGGTTGCTGCTGCTACTACAAGAGAGATAGTCATTAGTCGATAGTCATTAGTCTGGAGTAAAGATAGTTCACAGCTCTTACACCGCTACCGGTGCTTTTATTCCGGGATGGCTTTGGTAATTCTCCAAGGTAAAATCTTCAAATTGAAAGTCGAAAATATTTTTTACTGCCGGGTTTAATTTCATCGTGGGCAAAGGAAATGGTTCCCTGCTTAATTGTAGATTTACCTGTTCCATATGATTGCTATAAATATGTACATCGCCGAATGTATGTACAAATTCCCCAGGTTCCAGATTGCAAACCTGGGCGATCATCATGGTTAATAATGCATAGGATGCAATATTGAATGGAACTCCCAGAAATACATCTGCGCTTCTTTGATAAAGTTGACAACTTAGTTTTCCATTGGCTATATAAAACTGGAACATATTATGACAAGGCATCAAGGCCATTTCCGGCAGATCGGCTACATTCCATGCACTGATAATTAAGCGACGACTATCAGGATTCTTTTTTATTTGTTCAATAAGGTCTGTTACCTGGTCTATTACTTTTCCATCCTTGCCTTCCCAACTACGCCATTGCTTACCATACACCGGGCCGAGTTCGCCGTTTTCATCCGCCCACTCATCCCATATTTTTACGCCATGTTCTTTTAGATAAGCAATATTGGTTTCGCCTTTTAAGAACCAAAGCAGTTCATAAATAATGCTTTTCAGGTGTACTTTTTTGGTGGTCACCAATGGAAAACCTTTTTGCAAATCGAACCGCATTTGGTAACCAAAAACACTTTGTGTGCCGGTGCCGGTACGGTCGGTTTTGTGAGTACCATTCTCTAATATATGCTGAAGAAGATGAAGGTATTGCTGCATGGCTGCAAGTTAGGAAAAAGAGAAATGGGGATTGGCAAATGGGGATTGGGTGTGGGAAACTGTAGATACATATTGTTGTATTCAAAAAATTGCCTCGCAAACTGGGAATTGATGCTACCGACAAACGAAAAGTATAATATTATACGCCTGATTGCAAATAGTTTAAGAAAATTGTAGATTCGTTGTATTGCGTAAATGCTAATGTTAGCGGCAACTTAAATACCGATCTTAAAAAACAGAAATGACAATTAACTCAATAAAAATAGTCATACTAATATTTGTATCAAGTAACATCTTTTCTTGTAATGGACAAGTGAAATCTGAACACAAACAGACTGAAGCAGAAACTATACAGATTGGCAAAGTGGTTTCTGAACTGGATAATCAAATTTGGAGAATATTTCAAGACGCAAAAGGAACGTATTGGTTTGGGAGCAATGGAAACGGTATCTATTCTTTAAATGGAAAAGAGTTGAAACAATTTACAACAGTAGACGGATTAGTGAACGATTCAATACGTGGTATTCAAGAAGATAAAGACGGAAATATATACATCGAAACACACAAAGGCATAAGCAAATTTGACCGAAAGCAATTCACTACTTTAAAGGCAATAAAATCGTCTTATAACCAATGGAAACTTGATACTAATGACTTGTGGTTTGGTTACAATGCTAACGATTTATACCGTTATCACGGAGATACACTATTTGAACTAAAATTACCTCGAAAAGATTTAAAAAAAGATTTTGAAATTGACACACTAATAAGCCCATTTAATAGCAATAATCCTTATTCAGTTTATAGTGTAAGTAAAGACAAAGACGGAAATATTTGGTTTGGAACCTTTGTAGCAGGTGCTTTCAGATACGATGGAAAATCGTTTTTGTGGTTCGATGAAAAAGAACTTTCAATTCTACCGGATGGAACAGCTTCTGGAGTACGTTCAATAATTCAAGACAAAGATGGGTATTTTTGGTTGAGCAATTTTAAAAGCAAATATAAAATCGAAGCGAACGCATCAGCGTATAAAAAATTAAAGGGAATTGAAAAAGAAAAACCTAATTATTTCAATTCAGGAATAGTAGGCAAAGATAGTAATTTGTGGATGACAGCATATGGTGGCATTGTTTGGAAGTATGATGGTAAAACATTATCAAGTTTTAGAATCAATAATGGGAAAGAAGTGGTTTTACTAGTTTCAATCTACCAAGACAAAAAAGGTATTCTGTGGTTAGGGACAGATAATGACGGAGTTTACAAACAAAATGGAGACAAGTTTGAAAAGTTTAAACTAAAAAAATAAAAGCAGCCGCTAACAGCAGTTTGGCAAAATGGCGGATTTAGCACTAAATCCAACGGCAGTTCTTCGATTGAACTTTTGTCCAAAACTGAACATTTGTGCTTCGATTTCCGCTACTTCGCCAAGCTGCAAAACGTTAGTGTAAATTTTACAGCCCTCATCAAATAATTTACAGAAAAATTATGCGTACTATCACACTAACAATAGCATTTACTTTTTCTTTAAGCAATATATTCGGACAGACAGGAAATGCGAAACTTAAGATCTCCCATTTAACAGGCGATTTTTATATTTATACAACCTACAATACCTACCAGGACAGCCAAGTGCCTGCAAACGGAATGTATCTTATAACTGATAATGGTGTTGTACTATTTGACACACCCTGGGATACCACACAATTTCAACCATTACTTGATAGCATAAAGTCAAGACATAACAAAACAGTGACTATGTGTTTTGCAACGCATTGGCATAGCGACAAAACTGCAGGACTTGAATATTACAGGCAACAGGGAATTAAAACTTATACAACTACCCTTACAGATGAATTAAGTAAAAAGAATAATAAAAAAAGGGCCGAATTCTTAATGACAAAAGATACTGTCTTCCAGGCCGGACAATATTCTTTTGAAACTTATTACCCCGGACAAGGGCATACGGAAGACAATATTATAATTTGGTTCCACAAAGAAAAAATTCTCTACGGTGGGTGTTTAATAAAAGGTGCTGATGATAAAAATTTGGGGTTTTTAGGCGATGGGAATGTAACAACCTATGCCGCTACACTAAAAAGAGTTCAGAAAAAATGCAAGAACCCAACGTTTATTATTATAGCACATAATGATTGGAAAAATATAAATTCATTGAAGCATTCTTTAAGGATGGCAAAAGAACTTAAAAGAACAAAACCCCAATAAAATGGGGTTTATGCATAACGCTGTGCTTAATTTTAACTTTAAATAACAAACTACGGATGTCTGCGTTCCAATTCTTTCTTAATCAATCCCAACTCTCTTCCTGTTTGCCCTTTTACTGAAGTATTTTCCTGTGCTCTTCGCATCAAATATGGAATAACATCTTTGATTGGCCCAAATGGCAGGTATTTACTAACCGAGCATCCAGCATGTGCCAGGTTAAAAGTAATATTATCACTCATGCCATATAATTGGCTCCAGTGAATATGTGGATGATTGAGTGACAAGCCCCTTTTTTGTAGCAGTTCAGTGGCGTATAAGTTACTATACTCATTGTGAGAAGCTACTATTAATCCGATCCGCTCAAGATTAGCAATACAAAACTCAAGGCCTGCATTGTAATCTCTATCGCTGCTCTCTTTATCTTTTTGTATAGGCGACGCATATCCTTTTTCTTCCGCCCTTCTTCTTTCTTTTTCCATGTAGGCACCACGAACAAGTTTTGCACCTAAAACAAAATTTCTCTCCACTGCGGCTGCATAAGAGTCCTTTAAAAACGGTAGCCTGTCATGCCGATAATGCTGAATGGTATTGTAAACTACACATCGATTTTTATTGAAGGTATCCATCATTAAAATCGTTAGTGCATCAACCGGATCTTGTATCCAGGTTTCTTCTGCATCTACCAGTACGCCTATTTTTTTAGCTGCCGCTGTTTCACAAATCCTCATCATGCGGTGCCGAACTTTATGCCACTCTTCTTTTTCTGCTGCTGTTAATTCATCTACCGATTTTAAAAACCTTTTCATCAATGTGCCATCGGCAGCATGCATCAAACTATCCAATTTTTCCAATAAAGCAAACCGGGCAAAACCAGTTACTTTAATACTCATAAATGGAATGTTGGGCTGCGTAGCTGCGTAATCAATGACCCGGATAAACTCATCTGTTGAATGATCGAAACCGTGTTCTCCATCATCACCTCCTTCCACTCCATAATCAAGCACTGCTTTTACATTGTACTCACCAAGCATTTTGGCAACTATTGAAATTTCATCCAAAGTTTCGCCACCCACAAATTGCTGGAAAATTGTATTGCGGATAATGCCTTTAACGGGTAAGCCAGCTTTGATGGCCCAGGGTGTGAGGCGGGTACCCATTTTTACCAGCCAGGGCTTCCCCATCATAGAAAAAAGAAAGCTGGCTTTTTTTAATTGTTTAACCGTTTTATATTCAAATGCAAATTCGGTATTATCAAAAGAAATGACTGGTTCCGT
>LNFJ01000076.1 GCA_001464625.1 Bacteroidia bacterium Ga0077558
GGATTTTTTCATTTGGAAGCACCCAATCTTCATGGAACTAATTTATTACTGGATGAACCATCTGTAACCGGCACAGCTAATATTGTAATGGCCGCTACGATGGCCAAAGGAGTTACAACTATTTACAATGCTGCATGCGAACCTTACTTACAACAACTCTGTAAAATGCTGAACCGGATGGGAGCCAATATCTCCGGCATTGGCAGTAATATGCTAACGATTGAAGGAGTTGATTATCTCGGCGGAACAGAACATCGCATGTTGCCCGATATGATCGAAGTAGGATCTTTTATTGGTCTTGCTGCCATGACACAAAGTGATATTACCATTAAAGGTGCCGGCATAGAACATCTCGGCATTATTCCGGAGAAATTTCAGCAATTAGGCATACAACTAAATTTTAAGGGTGATGATATTCATATACCAGCACAAGAGAGTTATGAAATACAAACTTTCTTAGATGGTTCGGTAATGACGATCTATGATCATCCCTGGCCGGGATTTACACCTGATCTTTTAAGTATTGTTTTAGTAACTGCCATACAGGCAAAAGGCTCTGTATTGATCCACCAAAAAATGTTTGAGAGCCGTTTATTTTTTGTTGACAAGCTGATTGATATGGGAGCAAGAATTGTGCTGTGCGATCCACATCGTGCCGTTGTAATTGGTTTAGAAAGAGAACAGGCATTGCGTGGCATTACGATGAGCAGCCCTGATATCCGTGCAGGTGTGGCCTTATTAATTGCAGCATTGAGTGCTGATGGAAAAAGTATTATACAAAACATTGAGCAGATAGACAGAGGCTACCAGGATATTGATGGACGGTTGAGAAAACTGGGAGCGGAGATTAAAAGAATTGAAGGGTAGTATAACAAAGAATTATTTCAATCACAATAAGCGACAGATGCAATAACTTTTTTTACTTATTTCTAAAAGGGTAAAGCTTTTTGCTGAATAATAATTTGCTTCTTTATTAATCCTTCTTTTATTCGATGATAACTGACACGTTGAGATGTGCCGGGTACCCGAAACACCAATTTGCCTTTATATACTTCTGTAGTTAATTGTATGGCGGGATTTACAGATAATAGCCAGGCCTGCCGCCAATTTACCAACCCAATTTGCAGTTTCGTATTTACGTATTGTATCCTTACAATTTGTTCCATTTGGCATTGAAAATTGCCATATTAAACCGACATTTCGTTCCATGACATTGATAAGCCGATTAGTCTTCTTTAAAAACAAAAAGAAGACGCCAACAAAATCGTCTGACAGGATTAATATAAATGATATTTCAATCATCATACCTGTAAAAGACAACCAAAAAGGAGTTGAAAAATACCTTGATAATTTCTTTGCAACTCACCAGTCCGACATTTTCCCTAAAGAAATTATCATCGTTGACAACAACTCAAAACCTTCAATACAAATTTGTAGGAGACACTTTACGAGTGGACTTGTCAAACTTCTTTCATGCAAGACACCTGGTCCTGCGGCAGCAAGAAACTTTGGAGCATTGAACTCAAGTGGAAAATGGATTTTGTTCAACGATAGCGACTGTATCCCAACTGAGTCCTTTTTGACAGGCTACGTTAACGCAGACAATGGATCCATTGCGTATGCTGGCAACATTCATTCAATAGGAAAAGACCGACTTTCAAAATACTATGAGAGTCAAGAGATTTTAATTCCTTTAAAAACTTATTCTGACACAGGAGATTTTGTACCTCAATATTTAATAACTGCAAACACTTTAGTTTGGCGACCAGCCTTTTTTGAAGTTAACGGCTTCAATGAAAAAATAAAAATAGCTGGCGGCGAGGACGTTGACTTTGGGCTGAGGCTTTCACAGGTTGGACACTTATCTTATGCTTTTGACAGTGTTTTACATCACGATTTTAGTGACGGCTTAATTGGATTTTATAAACGTTTCAAACGTTATGGACAAGGCAATAGAATTATTGAGGCTTTGTGGCAAACAGACATGCGACCAAGACCATTCAGACCAAACAAGCGGACAATAATTAATGAAGTCTTTGCAAAGTTGCAATACCTGTTTTTATTACACGGTTACTTAAGGGCTGACCGAAAAATACGGCTGGTAACATTGGTATTGCCAATAGTGGGGCAGGAAGGAAGAAGAATCAGCAGCAGTAAAAATCCTAGCTTCAGTTCTGGCGGAACAAACAACGCTGAACATTTAATCTTAACTTCATCAAAGTAATTTCAATCGGCAGCGGTTGTGGGCGGACGGAATACTAATCCCCCACCATCGGCAATACCTGCTCGTTGTGCGCAATGCCAGCTTTAAAAATAAAACGTCTACTTTATATGAAATCAAAAGTCGTCCTGTTAAGTTTAGCAGCCTTACTTAGTTTTTCATCCTCATCAGGACAGAAAAATATTTCGCAAAAATTAATTGGAAAATGGGAAGCAAAGGACTCAGAAGGTGTAACAGGCGGTTTGAACTTTCTGGATAGCTCAAATATTATCGTAACTATACCAGGTCAGCCATTACCTATAGGCACTTATAAAATTGATACAACTAAGAATCCTGTCTGGCTCGACATTACTATTAAACAAGGGCAACAGGAACTTGTTATGAAAGGGTTAATGAAATTAATCACCGACACTACCTTAAAATGGCAATATTTTGAAGATGGAAATAGAGCAAGCACTTTCACCAAGGAAACCGACGGCAATACAATTATTTTAAAGAAAAATGAATGACTTCATAATTATTGGCACATGCGCACAACAAGGGGTTTGGCGTCATGGCGGCTTTACGAATATGTCCTCATCGATATAACATTGCTCGGCGACATATCAATCTGACGAATAAATCCCGGCTTTAGACTATATTTTCATCTTCATATCTTTGATCAGCACCAGTCCCGGCTTACGTAACACGGAATATCGCCACGTCGCCAAGCCCGGACGTTGTGCGTCACTTAGGACACAGACTTCAAAATTTTAAAAGCTAGACTTTGAAACTTATAATTATTTTGCTTATACTATTTAATTCCGGTGTTGTCGTCGGACAGGACACTTTCAAGCCAAAAAAAATTAGAGGTTCAATTTTGGCGTTGACAAAGCGCCTGCCAACATACAACGACACCCTGATGACTGAATATCATCAAAACACGTATGACACGATATTCAAAAATGCAACAGACAATGAATTGTATGAATTGACCAATCATCCAAACCCTTTAGTGAGGCGTAGCTCTTTTTATAGTTTACTTGACCGTTATTCGCCAAAAGTCATCAAACTATTGCAAAAGAATTCAGGTGACACCTCCCAATACTTTCAAATTCAATATGGTTCTTTTATTGAAAAACAGACTTTTGTTGACGAACTATTATTTTATCTTTCATCGCAATCGGGTTGGGACAGACATTTTAAAATGACGAAGCAAAACAAAAATATAGTTGCTATGATGCTAGTAAGACGAAAGACAGAACGAGAAGAATTTTCACTTACCCATTGATTCGATCTAGAAAATAAAGCGAACGCACAACAAGCGGTTTGCTGCTATGCTGGCTTGACGGAAGAAACTTCGGCTTCATCTATCTATCGTCTTCAGCTTCGGCTTGACCGTTTTTAATGGGATTTTGTACTAAATTTAATCATCAACATTCTAATCGGCTTTAGTTGCCGGGCTGAGCGTTTTTCAAATGCCAGCAGAGCAGCAAGCCGTGATCGTTAGCGGCAAATTTCATGACGCACCTGTTAATCTACATCGTAACCATATCAATGACCATTTCTTTGATGGCGCAAGGCGATACATTATCAATCACATTATCACCCTTCACAAAAAAAGAGGGACAGTCAGAAATTCTATATGTAGCTGTTCTGATAAAATCAAACGTTCGAGATAGCGTTGAAATTGACGATTCAAGATCGTGGATTAATTGTGTAAACGCTATAGGAGTTAAGTTAGTTAGCCAAACTTTGGTAGACGATTGTTATAGAGAGGTTGACAAAAGCGATTGCCACCCTACGTATAGTCCTGATGGAAATTATTTTGGCGAAGCTGTAAAAAAAATTAAGCTAGCAGGGTTTGCGGAATACTCTTACATAGTTAGAGTCTTTTATGTCTTAACGGTGGAGGAAACTGGTTTAAAAAGAACGCTAAAAAACTTTAATCCCTATCGATTTAAACTTGAATTACCATATAAGGTTAATGACAAGTGGAGTTATGCGACAAGTAAAAATTGGGCCTATTATGCTTATCCCCGATAAATCTGCCGCTAACATGAACTGTGTAAAAAAGCAGTTAATCCAACCCCAACAGAAAGATTGCCGAGGCTCGTTGTGCAAGTTTCATTTTTCTTTCATTTTCCCTTTCTTTGCACATGGCTGTTTACCAAAACAAACTCATCATCATTGCTGCACCATCAGGCGCCGGTAAAACATCGGTTACCCGGCATTTACTGCAAACCTTACCAGAGCAACTCGGTTTTTCCATTTCCGCCGCTACCCGCCAGCCCCGCCATCATGAAATAGACAGGGTGGATTATTATTTTATCAGCGTTGAAGCTTTCCAGGAAAAAATACAGCAGGAAGAATTTATAGAATGGGAAATGGTGTACGAAGGAAAATATTACGGCACCCTAAAAAGTGAACTGCAACGCATCTGGCAACAGAACAAAGCCCCCCTATTGGATGTGGATGTAAAAGGGGGCATTCATGTGCAACAGCAATTTCCTACTACTTCATTATCCTTATTTATAGAGCCGCCTTCCATAGAGGAATTGGAACGCCGCCTGCTGGCAAGGGGTACAGAAACACCCGAATCGCTGCAAGCCAGGCTTAGCAAGGCATCGTATGAACTTTCGTTTAAACAGCAGTTCGATAAAATTGTACTCAACGATAACCTGGAAAGAGCCTGTAAAGAAGCCGAGCAATTAGTTCGTAATTTCTTAAAGAACTAAGCAGCCGCTTGTTATCGAAAATCCCCACTCCCCATTTTCCATTTTCCACTCCCCTCTCTATCTTTACCGCATGATTGAGTGGAATACGATACTCTTTTTTATTCTTACCCTTTTACTGATGGGATTTTTTGCTGGCATTGAAATGGCTTTTTACAGTGCCAATCGCCTGAGCATTGAAATAAAAAAGAAACAAGCCGGCGGGGCTATTCAACTATTATCAAAGTTTATAGAAACGCCTGCCCGTTTTTTAGGTACCACACTCATTGGATTTAATCTTTTCCTGGTTTTTCTTGGCTTGCAAATAAGTGCTGTAATGGCTCCTGTATGGAACTACCTTAAAGTGAAGTCGGGCTTCGTTCATATTATTGTAGAAATAGCATTGGCCACTTTTGTAGTATTAGTGTTTGCAGAATTTATACCCCGTGCTATTTTTCGGGCCAAGAGCAATTCTTTATTGAACAGGCTGGCATACGTTATTGATTTTTTTTACCAGATGTTCTACCCTATTGCTGCCGGGCTTATTAATTTATCCGAATGGATATTGAAATATGTTTTTAATATCCGGCTTGATAAAGACAAAGAACCTCTTAATCGCAGCGACCTGAAGCATCTCTTTCAACGTACCAATGGTGAAGAAAGGCAGGAACGTAATACACAGTTAATGGAGAATGCACAGGAGTTGCCGAAAGTAAAAATCAGGCAATGTTTGGTACCCCGCAAAGAAATTGTAGGTATTGATAGCCGTGCAACCATAACAGAGTTAAAAGAAAAATTTATAGAAACCAAACTAAGCAAACTGGTAGTGTTTGATGGCAACATTGACCACATTATTGGATATGTGCACCAGTTAGAACTTTTTAAAAAACCAGCTTCTATTCAATCTGTTCTTTTACCCATACCTGCTGTACCTGAAAGTATGAGTGCAGTAGACCTTATCAGCAAATTTTCCAGGGAACGCAAAAGTATTGCCTGGGTAGTAGATGAGTTTGGAGGCACCGCCGGCATCATTACTATGGAAGATGTGCTGGAAGAGCTGTTTGGTGAGATACAAGATGAATACGATACCGAAGAGTTTGTAGAGAAACAACTGGCCGAAAACGAATATATATTTTCCGGCAGGCTGGAGATCGATTACCTGGAACAGAAATATGGTTTTGATTTTGGGGAAGATGAGTCGGAAACTTTGTCGGGGTATATTATTAATTACCATGAAACCATTCCCCGCCAGAAAGAACGAATTATTATTGATGATTATGAATTCGACATTATGCATGTTAGCAATACCCGAATTGAAATGGTAAAAATGAAGAAGCTGAAATAGAAAAGTTCCAGGTTCTTAGTTTAGAGTTCCTGGTTGTTTAAATTCATAAATACTATTTCACTCCTAAGCCTGCAACTATTCACAATTGACCATTCACTATTGACCATTCACCACTTATCTTTGCTTCTCTTCTGATAACAACACATGGCACTACTCGATTTTTTCAGTAAACGAAATAAGGATCCGAAGGCAGAAATGTCTTTTATTGATCACCTGGAGGATCTGCGCTGGCATGTGATCCGCTCGGTGATTGCAATTCTTATAGGTGCAATTCTTGTTTTTTCTTTTATCCGTGAGATTGTCACCAATATTGTATTTGCTCCTACCCGGGGTGATTTTATCAGTGCAAAATGGTTGTGCAGCCTCGGAAATAACATAGGCATTGGTGATACACTTTGTTTTGCTGATGTAAATGCAAAATTTCTGGAAAATACAATGACAGGGCAGTTCATTTCATCTTTTACCCTGGCATTCGTTGGTGGTTTTATTGTTGCCTTCCCCTACATTTTCTGGGAGTTCTGGCGGTTTATTAAGCCGGCTCTCTCTGAAAAAGAATTGAAAAAAACAAGGGGTGTTATTTTTTGGGTGTCAATTCTTTTCTTCACCGGGGTTTTGTTTGGATATTTTATTCTCACCCCCTTTATGGTTAATTTCTATTTTAATTATAAGCTGAGCGAACAGATCACCGTGATGCCTTCTTTTTCTGATTACCTGGAAAACCTGATTTATACTACCGTTGGAATTGGTGTATTATTTCAAATGCCATTGCTCGTTATGGTGTTGGCAAAAATTGGTATTGTAAAAGCAAGCTTCTTGCGTAAATACCGGCGCCATGCGTTTGTGATCATATTAATTGCAGCAGCAATCATCACTCCTTCTACCGATCCATTTAGTCTTACTATTGTAACCATTCCACTGTATTTATTGTTTGAAGCCAGCATTATCATCGCTTCCCGCATTAATAAAAGGCAGGAAAAAGAAATGAAAGAGTGGAGCTAAAAATAGTCAGGAGTCATTAGTCGGGAGTAGGAAGTTCCGTAATTTTGTGATACACTCTCAACAACGAACGCTAAACTCTGAACTATATATGCATTCATCATTTGATCTCAGCAAGCCTATCGCCATCGGCAGTGATCATGCCGGGTTTGATTACAAAGAAGAGCTGATCTCTTTTTTGGAAGGCAAGGGGCTTGCATTTAAGGATTTTGGCACCTATAGTAAAGACTCTGTGGACTATCCGGATTTTGCCCATCCTGTTGCCAGTGCGGTTGAAAATGGTGAAGCTGCTTTTGGTATTTTGCTTTGCGGCAGTGCCAATGGTGTTGCTATTACCGCCAATAAACATCAGGGCATCCGTGCCGCCATTTGTTGGGGCGAAGAGTTAGCCAAATTATGCCGGGAGCATAACAATGCTAATATACTTTGCATCCCTGCAAGATTTGTACGGGAAGGTGATGCCGAAAAAATGGTCAGTATTTTTTTAACTTCCGATTTTGAAGGTGGCCGCCATCAAAAACGAGTGGATAAAATAGCCTGCGCTTAAAATAAAACCGGTTATCCTTTTTTAACTCTTGTTCCGGAAAGAAGCCATTATTTTTACTTGTGGCAAAGCCACAACACACATCAACTAATTTTATTATTTATGGTAAGAAAGTTTATCGCATGTACATTACTGCTTGCTCCATTGTTGGTGCAGGCACAAAAAAAAGATAAGGCATTAGTAAAAGTAGCGAGTGGAATTTCTGCAGAGGATATGAAAAAGCATCTTTACATTATTGCCAGTAAAGAAATGGAAGGCCGGGACACTCCTTCACCCGGTTTAGAAAAAGCAGCCAATTATATTGAAGATCATTTTAAATCATTGGGATTACTGCCGGGCAATAAAGATAGTTATCGCCAAAATTATCCGCTTTACCGTGACTCAACATTAAGCTCATCAGTAAAAGTGAATGGCAATACATTTGAAGTATTCAAAGACTTTCAACCGGCTAATTCAAATTACACAGCCGATATACGTTTTTCCGAAACTGTTTTTGCAGGCTATGGTATTACCGACAATCAACGGGATGATTATACCAATCTTGATGTAGCAGGAAAATTAGTATTGATATTAGATGGCACCCCTGCTGATTATAAAGCACCTGCAGCAGTTCGGGGGCAAGTATCTCCTGCATCTGCTGTTGGTAAAATAGCCAACGCTTCTAAAAGAGGAGCAGCAGCTGTGTTAGTGGTGTATAATAATTTTCCCAGAAGAGCTACTCCACAAAATAGCAACTGGAGTATGCGTGGTGGTTATCCGGCAAGGCAATCGCCGTTAACTTTTAATATTTCCGCTGCTGTAGCGGCAGGAATAATGGGGGAAGATGCAAAAACATTTTTTGATAAAGCAAAAGCCGGAACATTGGTTGTAAAAACATATCCTGCACAAATAGATCTTAGCTATGCAAAATCCAGCAGCACTACTTATGTATCGAATGTATTAGGATTACTAGAAGGCACTGACAAAAAAGATGAGTATGTAGTATTGTCTTCGCATTATGACCATGTGGGCAAAAGAGGCGACAGTGTTATTTATTATGGTGCTGATGATGACGGTAGTGGCACAACCGGAATTCTTGAATTGGCACAAGCTTTTGTTGAAGCTAAAAAAGCTGGAAAAGGCCCCCGCAGAAGTATTTTATTTATTACTGTTAGTGGTGAAGAGAAAGGATTATGGGGCAGTGAATATTATGCCAACAACCCGGTTTATCCATTAGATAAAACTACTGTTGATCTGAACATTGATATGATTGGCCGTATTGGTACAGAATATTTGAAGGATAAAGATTCAACCAACTATGTGTATATTATTGGAGATGATAAGTTGAGTAGCGAACTGGCTCCTATTACTGATCAGGTAAATAAAACCTATGTAAAAATGAAGCTGGATCGTAAGTATAATGACCCTAACGATCCGAACCGTTTTTATTTCCGCAGCGACCATTACAATTTTGCAGAAAAAGGCGTTCCGATAATTTTTTATTTTAATGGGGTTCATGCTGATTATCACAAACCAACCGATACGCCTGATAAAATAAACTACCCGATGATGGCCAAACGGGCACAGCTTGTATTTTATACAGCCATGGAAATGGCTAATAAAGAAGAAATGCTTAAAAGGGATATAAAACTGGAAAAGCCAAAAGGCTTCTAATAAATTTTTAAACAGAAACCTTTCAGAAATGGAAGGTTTTTTTATGAGTTATCCCTACTGTGCAACCCTTTCTTCTATTAATCCGTTCTTATAAACGAAAACTACTTTCCTTTTCCACCGAACATTTGATCCCTACCTTTCTTTATATAGAACCCCGGCCCAGGCCGGGGTTTGTTTTTCTACTTGCATGGTGCTGGAAAAAATGATACCTTTTAGCCAAATCAACTGTTATGAGTAACGCCACAGGCGAACATATTGTTGCTGATTTGTACGATAGTTACAATGATACCCAGAAAGAAATATTAGTAATAGAAATCCGTAAAACAAGAAATAAACTTTTTACTGTTGCTGCCATCATTTTTGTGCTGGATTTTATAGGATTAATATCATTAAAAGCTGTTGCAGCAGAAACTATTCTATTTATAGCAATTGTTCCCCTGGTATATGTGGGGCTTGGTTTCTTTGCTTTAAAAGAACCGCTTGCTGCTATAATATTAGGAATAGCCTTAATTATTGGTATATGGATTTATATAGCTGTAAGTACTGGTACAGCATCTATTATAAAAGGGTGGTTAATAAAAGCAGCTATTGTGTATTTGTTACTTGCCGGTCTGCAAAACGCAAGAGAGGCACATCGGATAAAGAAAGAATTGAAAGGATAGTTTAGTTATTTGTAAATGGAGGTGATAATCTCCCTCTCATCAAACTGGTTACCGGACTAATAAAGTAGTAATTTAACGCCCAAATAAAAAAGCCCTGCAATTAATGCAAGGCTTTGAGTTTTTGAAGCTAAAATATCACCAACCCAGAACCCATGCAAAAATCAATGGCGCTACTATGGTAGCATCACTTTCTACAATGAATTTAGGTGTATTAATATCGAGTTTACCCCAGGTAATTTTTTCGTTTGGTACTGCACCTGAATAAGAACCGTAGGAAGTAGTGCTATCACTTATCTGGCAGAAATAACTCCAGAATGGTACATCATGCCATTCTAAATCCTGGTACATCATGGGCACTACACAAATTGGAAAGTCGCCTGCAATACCACCACCGATCTGGAAAAAACCAACTCCCTTACCAGCGGAATTGTTGCGGTACCACTCCGTTAACCATACCATGTATTCAATACCGTTTTTAACGGTGCTTGCTTGTAACTCTCCTTTTACTACATAGCTCGCAAAAATATTTCCGGTAGTGCTGTCTTCCCATCCGGGTACTACAATCGGAATATTTTTTTCTGCAGCCGCTACTACCCAGCTGTCCTTGGGATCAATTTCATAGTATTGTTTCAATTCACCGCTTTGTATGGTTTTGTAAATAAACTCATGCGGAAAAAAACGTTCGCCTTTTGCTTCAGCATCTTTCCATTGCTTTACCAAATGTTTTTGTAAACGGCGGAATGCTTCTTCTTCCGGTATACAAGTATCCGTAACACGGTTATAATGATTCTCTAACAGATCCCATTCTTCCTGTGGTGTTAAGTCACGATAGTTCGGAATTCTCTTATAATGTGAGTGGGCTACCAAATTCATCACATCTTCTTCCAGGTTAGCACCGGTGCAACTAATGATGTCAACTTTTCCCTGGCGTATCATTTCTGCCAGTGAAATGCCCAACTCGCCAGTACTCATTGCACCAGCAAGTGTAACCATCATTTTACCACCTTCTAGTAAATGCTTCTCGTATCCTTTTGCTGCATCCATTAATGCGGCTGCATTAAAATGGCGGTAATGGTGTTCGATAAATTGTGAAACAGGTCCTTTATTCATTTTACAACTGTTTTTAATCGCCTTCAGATCATCTCGCCTGAGGCGAGATGAGACAATGCGGAATGATGTGCAAAAGTAAGGTTTTGTAAAAAAAGTAAAGCCCCTTCTTCTCTGCTGAAGAACGGGGCTAATTTACCACACACCAAAACTATGTTTAAGCCTTTTTTACTTTTTTATACACTTCCCAATCTTTACCACCGGCTGCATGTAATACAATTTTCTTGTCTGCATTTTCCAGGGTAATATAATAATCTGTTCCACCATTTTTGGCTACTTCAAATAAATCACTCACCCAAAAATCGCTGTAGTTTTTCTTCAGGCTGTTTTGCAAGGTCATCGATAATGCATTAGGGGTTAAGTTGCGGGTAAGTCCCAGCAAATCTCCCTCCTCATTATAATAAGCAAAAACATAAGCTCCATTATAATTAAATGTCGCTGTATATTGATCTTCTCCAATTGACCATTCTACATCTTTAGCAGTTGAAAATTCTGTATTAAAAGCCTCTAACACTTTAGGAGCAACTTTTTCTTCGCTGGCAAATGTACATACAGTGGTTAAAGCTATTGCCAGTGTCATCATCATCTTTTTCATAATTATTAATTGAAAGGTTAAGGTTACTAATTGATTTTTGTTTACTTGCTCAGTGTGACGGTACAAATGTAGATTAGGTTACAGCCCACTACAAGCCAATTGTGATTAATGGAGAGCAATGTTAACTGCTGTTAACACAGGTTATTGAATGAGTGCCGCTCGCCATTTTTAAACACCACTTATCCGTTTAATTTTCCTGATTAACGAATTGTTGGCAAAGAGAAGAAATCAAAAAACACTAGTATTGGATTCAAAATTTACAGTCAAAATCAAAAAAACTATTTGATAATACTAATTGATGTAACTATTACTATAGTTAATACGTATAATAGAATTAACGTTACACGGGTTTGGTATAACTTTATTGCATGAACTACCTGGCTCATGCATATTTGTCTTTTAATCAACCCGGCATACTTACCGGAAATATGATCAGCGACTATGTAAAAGGGAAAAAGAAATTTGATTACCCCGCAGAAGTACAACAAGGAATAGCCCTTCACCGGGCTATTGATACATTTACTGACGAACATGCTGCTACTAAAGAAGCAAAAGAAATTTTCAGGCCGGCCTACAGGCTTTACAGCGGCGCTTTTGTTGATGTAGTGTATGATCATTTTTTGGCTACGGATGTGAATGAATTTTCGGAAGAATCATTACTGGATTTTTCTCAGCAAGTGTACAAAACACTTGATAATTATACGGCACATTTCCCTGAAAAGTTTGCGAAAAGCTTTCCATACATGAAACAACATAATTGGCTCTATAATTACCAAACCCGTTGGGGAATTGAAAAAAGTCTGGGCGGTGTAGTAAGAAGGGCTGCCTATTTATCCGAAAGTGATACTGCTTTTTCTTTATTTGAACAGCACTACCAACTTTTACAGCGCTGTTACCGTCATTTTTGGGCTGACCTTAAGCCTTTTGCCAAACAGCAATTTGAGCTTCTCCAAAACAATACTGCCGGGAATATGTAATTAATATGGTACAAGCCTGATAAACAAATCATTTATTTTTGCAAATACACCTTTACACATGAAAAAAGCTATCTCACTGGTTATTTTCTTTCAACTATTTTTTATTTGCCTGCTGGCGCAAAACAGTTCCATGCCTCCGATTGATAAATCGCCGATGGATATGAGTTATTACCCCAACAACTATCCTGTTTTGAAAATACAGGATAAAATAACAGAGCCAGTTGTAGCAAGAGTAATTTACAGCCGTCCTCAAAAAACAAACAGACCCATTTTTGGCGGGTTGGTTAAATATGGCGAACTATGGAGACTGGGAGCCAACGAAGCCACCGAAATAGAATTTTACAAGAATGTAAAAATTGGCGGTAAGAAAATTTCCAAAGGTCGTTATACGTTATATGCCATAGCTAATGAAGATAGCTGGACGATGATCCTGAATTCAGATACCGACACCTGGGGTTCTTTCAAGTATGATGTAAAAAAAGATGTAATAAGAACAACCATACCAGTTCAAAAAACAGATGCATCGCTTGAGTCATTAGCGATGTCATTCGAAAAAACCACTTTGGGCTTTAACCTTGTTATTGCCTGGGATTATATCAAAGCGTCACTACCCATATCATTTTAAATGGATGGTAGTAGCATATAAACTATAAAGACCTACAATGAAAATATCAATTACTACTTTATCATTTTTATGGGTCTTGTTTTTTTCGTCCTCTTGCAAAAGCAAGGACGACAAGACAACTACACCTGCTACCACGGTGCATGCAAAAGACAGTGCTGCTATTATTCAACCAGAAAATGCATTAAATCCATATGCACCGGTGGATCTTTCACCAATGGACATGAGCTATTATCCGCCAGATTATCCAAAAATAAAAATGGCTAATCCCGGTTCACCAGCTCCAAAAGCCAGGGTCGTATATAGTCGTCCGCATTTGCAAGGTCGGCCACTATTTCCTGCTATTTTAAAATATGATACTGCCTGGAGACTGGGTGCTAATGAGTCTTCAGAGTTACAATTATATAGCGATGCGACTATACAGGGCAAAATAGTTAAAGCGGGGCGATACATTATTTATTGCATTCCCAAACCAGATACATGGGTCATTATTTTAAATTCCAATACGGATAGCTGGGGCCTCCATCATGATGTTTCAAAAGATGTGGCAAGTTTTGTAGTTCCTGCCATCAAAACAAATCAACGTATTGAATACTTCACCATGATTTTTGAAAAGAAAGCCGAAGTGGTAGAGCTACTGATGGCATGGGATAATGTGGAAGCAAGATTGCCGATTAATTTCTAGACAATTATTTTACCAGCGATAGTTTTTCATGGCATCATCTGTTGCGAACTTGTTCTGTTCTTATTTTTCTTTGGAGGAAAGAAAATAAGAATCTCCGTTCATCTTTCTGTACATTATGCAGTAAGTAACGGCCACTCAAAACCAGCAATAAAAAAGCCGAAACTATTACGGATATTTACAACATGTGTGGCATAGCTGGTATTATACAATCAAATCCCAATGAACGAAGTTTGGTGCATCTGAAAAAAATGACAGATGCATTGGCCCATCGTGGACCAGACGGCGAAGGCTTGTGGCAGAACGAAGCGAATAATGTTTTACTCGGCCATCGCAGACTTTCCATTATTGATTTAACTAATGCAGGGCAGCAACCAATGCTGTACATGAATCGCTATACGATCATCCATAACGGTGAAATTTATAACTATGTTGAACTAAAAGAAACACTTTATCAAAAAGGCTACCGCTTCCATTCACAAACAGATACCGAAATAATTGTAGCTGCATACGATTGCTGGCAAGATGAATGTGTCGATCATTTTGACGGTATGTTTTCCTTTGCAATCTGGGATGAAAAAGAACAACAACTTTTTGCAGCAAGAGACCGGTTTGGCGAAAAGCCCTTCTTCTATTTTTTTGACGGCCAACAACTACTATTCGCATCAGAAATGAAAGGCTTATGGGCTGCGGGAATTGAAAAGGCAGCTAATCAAAAAATGTTATTCAATTTTATTACAATCGGCTACACCGATAATCCGGCAAAACCAGAGGAAACTTTTTATGAGAATATTCAAAAACTTCCGCCTGCATCCTGTTTATATTATTCATTGCCAGAAAAAGAATTAAACATTGAACAATACTGGGATATTGATCCGGAAAAGCAAAATAAAAAAATAACAGATGTTGAAGCTATGGAGCAGTTTGGTAATCTGTTTGCAACATCCATAAAAAGAAGATTAAGAAGTGATGTTTCTATTGGCACTTCGTTAAGCGGCGGATTAGATAGTTCTTCTGTTATGGCAGCTATAATTGATACAAAAAGTCTGTCTTACCACCCTCAAGCTTTTACGGCCATTTTTCCTGGCTTTGAAAAAGATGAGTTTTCGTTTTCGCAACAGGTAGTGAATCAATACAAGCTACAACAACACACAGTTAGCCTTTCTTCAAATGAATTACTGGCAGACTGGAACAAGTTATGCCATCACCAGGAAGAACCTTTTGGGTCTGCCAGCATTTATGCGCAATACAAAGTATTTGAATTAGCAAAACAGCAGAATGTAAAAGTTTTATTAGACGGCCAGGGTGCGGATGAAACGTTAGCTGGTTATAGCAAATATTACAAATGGTACTGGCAAGAATTATTTCGAAACAGAAAACTATTTCGCAGTAAAGAATTGAAAACTTCCAAAGAATTAGGGGTAAAAGAAAAATTTGATTTTAAAAATATGGTTGCTGCTTATTTTCCGGCTGTAGCTACTGTAGCCATGGAAAATCAGTATCTATTAAAAGCTATCCGACACGAAGATTTCACCAAAGATTTTGTAAAACTGCAAAGCAAAGAAGCATACTATACAACACCGGAGCATTTTACCTTAAATGGTGTATTGCATTTTAATACTTGTGTGCATGGATTAGAAGAGTTACTTCGCTATGCCGATAGAAACTCAATGGCCCATGGCAGAGAAGTACGGTTACCATTTCTTTCGCATGAATTAGTAGAGTTTGTTTTTTCTTTACCTGCCAATTTTAAAATACGCAACGGCTGGACCAAATGGATATTAAGACAAAGTATGGCGAAAAGCCTGCCCGCCGAAATAACATGGAGGCGGGAAAAAGTAGGCTTTGAGCCTCCGCAAAAAAATTGGATGAGTAATAAACAGGTACAGGAAGCCATACAGGAAGCAAGAAAAAAATTAGTTGCAGAAAAAATTTTAAATGAAGTTGTTCTGCAAAAAGCAATCAAACCAATGGCATCACATGAAGCTGATAATTTTGATTGGCGATATTTGTCGGCTGCTGCTTTTATTTAATAATTAATTTTTACCACAAAGGAAACAAAGTTGTTTGCATAGAGCCCACAAAGAAATAGCTCATTTTTCTTTGTGTTGAACTTAGTGTCCTCTGTGGTAAAAGCATTATTTAAAAGCTGGAGGCTCTGGGCTCTCCCCTTTTCAATTTCTGTGTTAATGTAAGACTTGCATAAGGAGTAGATTCTACCCAATACCAATTTTTCTCATCTTTCAATACAATATGATAGGAGATATCACTATCACTCATTATTTCTGTTACTCCCGTTATTTGCTTACCTGCATACTTTATTTTCAGTTTGGCCAAAATATTGGACGGTAAACTCTTTTCATCATAATATTTGGTTGTACTTAATAAATTTCCATCATTATCATACGTGGCTCTCACCCTCATTTCACTTACTTTAAAGTCTGCCTGGCAGCTATTGTCCAGTTCTTGCCAGCTTACATTTTCTGCTTCTGTAAATGTTTCATTAAATGCTTTCATCACTTTCTCACTTATTTCCGGAGGGTTTGCGGCAGCTGCTGATATACTTATCAACATTACTGCGAAGTACAATACTTTTTTCATGGCTAAATACTTTAAGTTGATTAAAAAATAGTAATGAAAAGCTACTATCATGTTTAACTGTTTACAAGTGGTTTGGTACGATTGGCAAAGGCCAGAAAAAAGTATAAAATGAAAAAAACTACTGAATGGCAGAAAAGAGTGTATCAAAGGAAAATTTTGAATGCTGAACTCTCATTTTATTTACTGCTAAGCAGATGTTAAAGACTTTTTATCGTGGATGAACGGCATAAATGTATAAAGCGATTCTGCCTTATATTTCACATCTTTGCAGCTCAATATTTACAATATGAAACTTGCTACAAAATTTATACATGCTGGCGCCACACCTGATCCTTCAACCGGTGCTATTATGATACCTATTTACCAGACTTCTACCTATGTACAGGAAGCTCCCGGAAAAAATAAAGGCTTTGAATATGCCCGTAGCCAAAATCCAACCCGGAAAGCATTGGAAGAAGCGTTGGCTATAATTGAGAACGGAAAATTTGGCCTTGCTTTCAGCAGCGGTGTGGCGGCTACGGATGCCGTAATAAAATTATTAGGTCCTGGTGATGAAGTTATTTGTGGTAATGACATGTATGGCGGTACGTATCGCCTATTTACTAAAGTATTTGAAAAATTTGGAATCAAGTTTCATTATGTTGACATGCATAGTGTTGAAAATATTAGCACCTACATCAACAGCAATACAAAACTGATCTGGCTGGAAACACCTACTAACCCATTGATGAATATTTGCGATATTGAAGCGGTGTCAGTACTGGCGAAAAAGCAAAATATTCTGGTATGTGTTGACAATACTTTTGCTTCTCCTTATCTACAAAATCCGCTTGACCTTGGCGCTGACATCGTAATGCATTCGGTTACTAAATACCTCGGTGGGCATAGTGATGTTATACAAGGTTGCCTGGTGATGAATGATACCGACCTTAGAGAAAAATTATACTTCATACAAAAAAGCTGCGGTGCTGTACCCGGACCAATGGATTGCTTTTTAGTATTACGAGGAATAAAAACATTGGGAGTAAGAATGAAAGCTCATTGTGAAAATGGAAAAATAATTGCTAACTGGCTGCGCAATAATTCCAAAGTGGCTAAAGTTTATTGGCCGGGTTTTGAAGACCATCCCGGTCATGCAATCGCCAAAAAACAAATGCGGGATTTTGGCGGCATGATCTCTTTTGAACTAAAAAACGATAGTGTTGATGAAGCAAAAAGAGTTTTATCATCTACCCATTTATTTTCATTGGCTGAAAGTTTGGGTGGAGTTGAATCATTGATCAATCACCCGGCAAGTATGACTCATGCTTCCATACCGAGAGAAGAAAGGATAAAAAATGGTCTATCAGATTCGCTGATACGGTTAAGTGTGGGAATTGAAGATGCTGAAGATTTAATTGAAGATTTGAAAAAAGCAATTGGTTGATAATATATGTATAGAAAAATAAAGCTGATAATTAAGCTATTACTTTTACAACTAACGGCAAAAAGCCAGAGCATTCCTTTTGAACAAATTCCTTTTTCCAATCCGCTGACAACTGATGTTGATTCCCTTTTGCATTCGCAGGTAAACGGTTTTTTTAAAAAAGCCAAAGCACCGGGCTTGATTATTGGTATTAGTCAAAATGGAAGAAAATATTTCTATAGTTACGGTTATGCTGACTCCCTCAACAAGAAACCATTTAATGCCGAAACCATTTTTGAAATTGGCTCCATCACCAAAACTTTTACAGCCAACCTGCTATTGCAACTTGACGAACAAAAAAAATTAGATATCCAAAAGTCTGTTCTGAATTATTTACCACCCGGGTTTGGCAATGATGTTATTTTACAAAAAATTACTCCTGCCAATATAGCCAGCCAAACCAGCGGCCTTCCCCGTTTGCCATCCAACTTAGATAAGATAAAAGAATATACTTTGATGCAGCCTTACCAGTTTTATACAAAGGAGCATATGTATATTTTTCTAAAAACCCTAAAAAAAAATGAACCAGGGAACTATGCTTACTCTAACCTTGGTTTTGGCCTTTTAAGTGCTATTGAAGAGAACGCCACGGGTATGTCATTTGAATCGCTTCTTGATAAACATATTTTCCAGCCTTTGCAGATGGGCAATTCATATATTGATGTAAAAAAAAATCAAACAGACACAGCCACCGGGTATTTTTATGGTAGACCGGCTGAGTACTGGCTATTCGATTGCATGGCTGGTGCTGGTGCAATAAAAAGTACAGCTACCGATATTCTAAAATACCTTGATGCACATTTTGAATACAAGGATGAAAATTTTTCGGCCATTGTTCACAAAATCACTCAACCAGTAAAGCCACTAGCTGCCAACATGCAAATATGCTACGGTTGGCATACATTGGAAGATTTGAAGCACCGGGTTTTTTGGCACAATGGTGGCACTTATGGATTTTCCACTTTCGCTGCGTTTGAACCCCACACAAAAACCTCTATTATTCTTGCTGCAAATGCAACTGGCGATAATGCAGCGTTGGATAAACTGGCGGTTGATTTACTCATCTTATTAATGGGAAAATAAATGCAGGAAAACAATCTCATTGATTTCCTGAATGCTAAAGTTGAGCTCTACAATCAACCTTCTTTTATTAAGGACGACCCGATCTCTATCCCTCATTCGTTCACAAAAAAGCAGGATATAGAGATCGCCGGTTTGTTTGCGGCTATTTTTGCCTGGGGCAATCGAACTACGATCATCAATAAAACAAGCGAACTAATGCAGTTGATGGATAATGCGCCATACGATTTTTGTATTCATCACAATGCATCTGCATTAAAACGATTACTCCAATTTAAACACCGCACATTTAATACAACTGATCTGTTGTATTTTATCAGTTTCTTGCAATCGCATTATAGCAAGCATACAAGTCTTGAGACAGCTTTTACTAAACACGGTAATACCATGGAAGAAATGCTTAGCGGGTTTCATACTTATTTCTTCTCTCTCGAGCATGTTGCTGAAAGAACAAAAAAACATATTGCGACACCAGCCAGACAATCGGCCTGCAAGCGGTTAAATATGTATCTCCGCTGGATGGTGAGGCAAGATGATAAAGGAGTTGACTTTGGTATTTGGAAAAACATTTCACCTTCTCAACTTATTTGTCCGATTGATCTGCATGTAGCAAGAGTTGCCCGTCGTTTTAACCTAATAACCAGGAAGCAAAATGATTGGCAAACTGCATTGGAGTTAACCGCTAATCTGCGAACTTTGGATAAGAACGATCCGGTTAAATACGACTTTGCCCTTTTTGGAATGGGTGTTATGGAGAAAATAAAAAAATGAACGAGCAGGCTGCACTGATTAATCAATTAAATGCTGAGCTCCCTGTAGAGCTGGCTTATAATATATCGGCAGATGATATACGAGCCAAACTTGCTATACATATCAATCACCTCATTACTACTAATTTTGAGAAATTGATTTTTTATCTTTATCGTATTGATGTGGATGAAGCAAAAATGAGAGCTTTACTGCAAGAGCAAAAAGGAGAAATGGCTGGAATATTGATAGCTGATATGATCATTGATCGGCTGCAGAAAAAAATAAAATCCCGCCAGCAATTTAGCCAACGGGATAATGATATTGATGAAGAAAATAAATGGTAGATTAATCATCTTTCAAAGATGGAACTCCGAACAACTCTGCATACATATCCACCTTGTGACACTGGTATGCCCTGTTAAAAATTTGTTCTACTGATAACGGCGTTCCTGAATACGGTAATTCTTTTTCTGTCAGTTGTCGAAGATGTTTTTCACTTTGCACATATTTATTGGTCTTATTGATCACATTTGTTTTTTCCAGCACCAGGTTAGCAATGGAAAGCAGATTATCTGAATCTACACCGTATATATTCATCTTTCCCAATTGCAATACACTGTCTAAACCAATTGCTTTCGCTACTTTTCCTATACTCTCTAAGTTGGGAAACATAGAAGCAATGTCTTTACTGCCTGTATATCTTTCGGCAGCAGGAAATTTTTCTTCCATATCCTGCACAAAAGCTGCATTACCCGCAGCCGGTGCTCCAAAAGTGATGAGTTGAAGGTTTTCCTTTTTGCCAACAGGTAATTCTTTTTTTAAATATCCAGCTAAAGGATAGGCGAGGTTGCCTCCAAGGCTATGCCCGGTAATAACCATACTTGCATTGGTTGCTACTTTCTGTTCAATAAATTCTTTAATGTTCAATCCTGTTTGTATATCTCGCAGCAATAGCAAATTTTGAAAGCCGATCCACGCACCATTACTAATATAGGCTTCTTTTACACTGTCCGTATAATTCCAGCCCCTGATCTTAAAAATATTGAAGTCCTGCAGAATAAAATTTTGAAACCCTTCATTACTAAATTCAATAACAGAGCCTCGTATCACCAATGCATATTGATCAGCCGTTTTACTTTTTGCAATAATGGCATAATTTCCATTTACCGGCTTAGGTACAAAAACTACTTCATAAGCCGGGGCATACTTTGCAAAAGCTTCCCGGCTACTATCCTTGTAAATAAGTTGATTAAGTTGTATAGCCTCTTTCGCCGTAAGGAATGTGGCAACTTGTTCTTCAACTTTTTTGCCTGACTTACAAGCGGCAAATACAACGGTAACAACAACCAGAAAAGAAAGAATATGTTTTCTCATATTTTAAAATCAAGTATCAAACCTACGTAATTGTATTTACGCAACGGTGAGTTTTAAAACCCACCCTTTTTAATATTTTGTAATTCAAAAAATCTTTGCCCCTCCCAGGAGGGGATGTAAAAATTCAGTTTTTGAAAAAGTAAATTGTACCCCTGCTCGAAATAAAAAAAACTCTGTAAAAAACAGAGCCTTTTTTATTTCGTATATAGTACTTCTTGCTTACTTCTTGTCTTTCTTCTCAAACATCAATTCTTTCACCTTCTCTTTATCTTCTTTTTCTTTACTCAAATCGAACATGGTTCCAAATACATGATCCCAGATAGTTGAGCTTACACCATATCCATTGTGTTCGTTCTTATAATGATGCAGGTGATGATTTCTCCAAAGTCCTTTCATCCATTTAAATGGCGGGTTCCAGGCATGGATAGCATAATGCATTGTTCCGTACATTAAATAACCCAATAAAAAACCAGGGAAAAACATAAACGCCTTTGCCCCTATCAGCAAATACATCAAACCAAAAATGGCCGATGAAAGAATAAGACTTGGAACAGGCGGCATAAATAACCGCTGCTTATCTCTTGGATAATGGTGATGATTACCGTGTAAGGTGTAAATAAATTTTTTAGCTCTGCCGCTATTGGCAATCATATGAAACAAAAAACGGTGTGCTAAATATTCAAAGAAAGTCCAGAAGAACATACCTCCTAAAAAGGTAAGAGCAATTCGTCCAGTAGTGAAACCCAGAGTTCCACTATAATACGCCATGTAAATCATAACTGGGGTATACATTCCCCAAATCACCAATGGATGTGTTTTGGTCAACATTTCAAGGTAGGGGTTCTTGAAAAGCTGCGCCTGACCTTTATTGTGAATTTTCTCGAATTCCATGCGACAAAGATAAGAAGCTGAATGATGAATAGCGAATGGGGAACAGAGTTTTTAACGATTTGATTATCAGTTTATTTAGCCTTTAACAACTCATCAATTCGTTGAAAATGATAGCCTTTTGCTTTTAATTCCCGGATCAGGCGGGGCAGGTATTTATAAAATTTATCCTCTCTGTCTGGCCCGGTGCCAATATGCATCAGCAGGATAAACCCGTTTAATCCGGCTGGTTTTTGCTTTTCATAATTCATGATGGAGTTGAAAATAGTTTCGCTGTTACGGTAGTTCTTGTCTTTGATTGTTGTGTAATCTGCGTGACTGAGAGTGCCGGGTGTGTAATTAATCAATTGCATACCCAAATCAGCAGTCCACTTGGCGATAGTGTCATTATACCATTCGTAAGGAGGAAGAAAAAATTTGGGTTGAGGTGTATGAGCTCCAAGATTGAACTCATCTATTTTTGTAATGTTCACAAGCAAGTCATAACTGAAATCAAACACGGAGACTAAAAGGCTATCTCTCTTTTTCCAATCACAATACAATAAATGCTTATCAGAATGCGGTCCGAGATAATTTCTATTTAAGCTCAGTTGATTAATTAGAGTTTTAAAGGAACCATTTTCATAAAAATCACCAGTAAAAAAGAAAGAAGCATTTATTTTTTCTTCTTTCAATGTATTTGTTATGAAGTCACCGCCTTCAGCAAATTCATGTCCCGTAAAAACTAATGCAATATTTTTTTGTGTACTATCGCCCCGAATAATAGCACCATGACTGTAAGTAAGGCCTCCTGTAGCGGAGGCTATTTCTTTTTTGGCTTGGTCTCCGCCTCCTTCGCAGCTAATAGATAAATGAGTGACGCTGTTCCATCCATAGTGGGTTCATTGGTACTGTAATCGCCATAATCATCATGATAAACAGCTAAACCACTTTGAAAAGCTGCATACTCATCCGGTTCATATAATTTAATGCCGATAAGATTATTATAAATACTTCCGTAAACCGGTCCATCAACTAAGCCACCATCAATCGGATATTTTTTTATATGTGTAAATGCAGAATGTGGGTCAACGGGTGTATCACCCCATGCTGGTAAACCATACACCATACTGGTGCCCCATGGATTGCAACCAAAGAGCCAATCGAAATTTGCTTGTTCTAATTCAGAAAAAGTTTTATCACCAGTTAATTCTCTGTACCAATAACATTGAATAGCAAATGAGGTAGTGAGATTGTTGCTGCACCAGATATAAGGAACGCCACGATAAAAAGCATTTTGTTTGGCTTTGTTCCAGACTCTTTCAATGCCTTCCTTATAATAACTAATAATTGTATCTCTTCTTTTGTCATTTAATTGCTTGGCTAATTCGTAATGACCAAGATTGATGAAGGGATACCATTGATAATGTTTAGCGGTGTCTGAGCCAAGCCAGGGTGTTATTGGCTCTTTCTTTGCAAATTCAAAAGAAGATTGAACTATTGTATTGGGACCAACTGGAAGTTCTGTGTTAGGATTAAGCTCCAATTCCCTTTTCCAATAATTCTCTTCCATTTTAAACATTTGAATTAACGCTAATTCAAAATCGTCTAGCCAGTTTTCTTCTGCATAGATATATGGTGACCTTACTGAAGCAGTTTGTGTAACTCCATTTATCTCTGTTCCAAAGTGAAAAGAGCTAATTGCCTTTCCAATTAATGTATCAGAGTAGACAACATCTTTTTTTGAAAATAACTCAGCCCCCAATGCAAATGCACTTGCAAATTTCCCCGCCGTTGAACTTGTTCCCGTTGTATTATTCATAAATTTCCCCCGCTGCTGCGGTTCACCACTTACAAAATATACAGGCCGTTCGTATCCTTTTCCGTATTGGCTATCCAGCTTAGGCATTCGCATATTGATATGATCCCGGTCGTCGCCAATCTGGTTAAACATCCAATCCGGTCTGGGATGCATTTTCAATAACCAATCCAATCCCCATTTTGCTTCGTCGAGTACATCGGCCATTCCATTTTTTCCATCTAAACCATTGGCTTGTTTTTCATCCGTAAATATTTTTGGAAAATCACGGTAAGCCATCAATAAATGATACGTTGCATTGGCAGAGGTGGTGGAATACTGTAAATAATCTGATGCATCATGCCAGCCACCTACTACATCAATTTTAGTACTGTCTTTAATACCTGCTTTTTCTCCGTACAATACATAGCCATCATGTGTATGGCAACTGTCTTTTAAATAAGGATTGAAACCGGTTCGTTGCTGCCGCATATAACGCAAACAAAAATCAGCCGAACCTTTATATACATCATCACCAATTGTAAATTCCGGTGAAGTGGCACCACCTGCCTGTAAATAGTATCGGCCTGGTTTATTGAAAGTAGAAAAATTGAGACGGTATGTTTGTTTGAAAGGGCCGTAAGCACCAAATGCTTTCCCCGCTTTTCCAGTAGCAACAACTTTTTTTGAAACAGCATCCAATAATTCCCAATCACCAATTGTCAGCTCAGTCTTACTGCACCATATTGCTACTTTCACTCCGCCCGGCGTATAGCCTAATTGGTTAATACGAATCCAGCTTTGCGGCTCTTCCTTGTTTGTAAAAGCCAATATGGGTAATAGAAAAATAAATAACCATTTTTTCATTCCAGCAATTTACAAACAACCTCGCTAACTTCGCATCTCTATAAAAAAGGGTTATATGAAATGAGCCACAAATGGAGAATATTGCCAATAATGACATTTAAGGGCGAATAACATGTGGCCAAAAAAATAAAAATATTCACATGAAATTAGTTTCCTATCTAAAAGACGAAAGAGAACAACTAGGCATTTTAATTAATGATATGATCTATGATATGGAAGTGTTGCACCCCGACCTTCCAAACAGCATGAACCTTTTCTTAAACTACTGGGAAGAATATTATCCGATAGCACAGGCAGGCGAACTATTGCTGAAAGAAGGAACAAGAACCAGCAACAGGGCGGTTCCGTTAAAAGATGTTCAATTGCTGGCACCGGTTCCATTTCCTACTTCCTGTCGTGATGGATATGCTTTTCGTCAGCATGTGGCTGCGGCAAGAAGAAACAGAAAAGTAGATATGATCGCTGAGTTTGATCAATACCCGATCTTTTATTTTACCAATCATCATAGCATTACTGGTCCTGGTCCTGTTCGTTGCATGCCAGACCATTTTGAAAAATTAGATTTTGAATTGGAAGCCGCAATAGTAATTGGTAAGCATGGCAGAAATATTAAAGCTGCTGAAGCAGATGAATATATTGCCGGCCTGATGATCATGAATGATATCAGTGCGAGACGTTTGCAAATGGAAGAAATGTTGTTGAATCTTGGTCCTGCCAAAGGAAAAGATTTTTCAACCGTTATCGGTCCCTGGTTGGTTACACAAGATGAATTACAATCATTTGAAATTCCGGCAAAAGAAAATCATACTGGCAAAGCCTGGAATCTCCGAATGCAATGTTGGGTGAATGGTAAACAGGTGAGTGATGGCAATGTGGGTGATATGGATTGGACCTTTGCTGAAATAATTGAACGGGCATCTTACGGTGTTGATCTATATCCCGGCGATGTAATTGGCAGCGGTACTGTTGGTACAGGTTGTTTTTTAGAATTGAATGGCACCGGAAAACTTACCGACCCGAATTATCCAGAGCAATGGTTGCAACCGAATGATGTGGTGGAAATGGAAATTGATGGATTGGGAAAATTGAGTAATACAATTGTGGCGGAGGAGAGTGAGTGGAGTATTTTAAAATTGAAAAAATAGAACGCTGATTGTTATGATCTTGATGATTAACGCAAACGAATCATAACATATCTTAATCATCATAAAAATCTGCGTTCCTTTATCAAAATGATTTTAGAGCTAAAAGATTTAACCCCTGCCGAAAAGCAATACTATCTGCAACATGTAATTGCACCACGACCTATTTGCTTTGCATCTACCATTGATAAAGCAGGCAATGTAAATCTTAGTCCGTTTAGTTTTTTTAATCTTTTTTCTTCAAATCCGCCGATTGTTGTTTTCTCTCCCGCCAGAAGAGTAAGAGACAATACTACAAAGCATACGTTGCAAAATGTACTAGAAGTACCCGAAGTAGTGATCAATATTGTTACCTATGATATGGTACAACAGATGTCGCTGTCAAGTTGTGAGTTTCCAAAAGAAATGAACGAGTTTGTAAAAGCTGGTTTCACAGAAATACCTGCAACAATGGTAAAACCACCCATAGTAAAAGAAAGCAAAGTGCAGATGGAGTGCAAGGTAATTGAAGTAAAACCATTGGGCACCGAAGGCGGCGCAGGTAATTTAGTTATTTGCGAAGTGTTGATAATGCATATTGATGATACTTTAGTGGATGCGAATAAAAAACTAGATCAGCGAAAAATAGATCATGTAGCAAGATTAGGTGGAGACTGGTATTGTGTAGTAAATGAAAACAATCTGTTCCAGGTTCCAAAGCCAAATACACAATTAGGAATTGGCATAGATAGTCTTCCGCAGTCGATTCGTAACAGTAAAATATTGTCAGGTAATAACCTGGGCATGCTGGCCAATGTACATACTATGCCAACCATTGATCCTTCTTTTGATGACAATCACCTGAAACAAATCATTCAATATTATAGCATTAACCCCGATGATATGGAAAAGGAGCTGCACAGCTATGCCAAAACTTTATTAGAGTCGGGCAATCCGGATGCTGCCTGGCAAGTCATTTTAGCAGGGGTATAAATTATTGTTTTACTGCAAATACTGTTTTATCTTTAGAAAGCACCTAAAGCATGTTGCCATGCGTCCACAAAGAACCTTACACCTGCTTAGTATTATCGCCACAGTTTTTTACTTATCATCCTGTGTGCCTCAAAAAGAAGTTAGCTCTCATAAGCAACAGTTAGCCACTATTGACAGCCAGTTGGTACGGCATAGTGAAAAATTAAAAGCGTTAGATAAACAACGACAGGATAAGCAAGATCAAAATGAATTAGATGATACGGCAAGCTCCCGTTTACAAAAGTTTATTGGCATGACCAATGCAGAGATTGATAAATTGGTTACCCAAAATGC